>PALE01000009.1 GCA_002706445.1 Erythrobacteraceae bacterium | reverse complement strand
GTCCGCATCCTCGCGTCCCAAGAGCTCGTCTGCCATTTCGACCTGAGTCACTTTCGAGCCGAGACGTGCAAGTGCCTGAGAAAGCTCGCAACCGATCGGTCCGCCGCCCAGCACCGCGATGCGGTCCGGCGCTGCATCCATTTGGGCGAAGGCATCCCACATGGTCTCGCTGGTGAGATAGCCGCTCGCCTCTATTCCCGGGATCGGCGGCACGACCGGCTCCGCCCCGCTGGCGATCACGATGCTGCGCGCGGTGAGCCGCTGCGTGCCGCCATCATTCAACGCAATTTCGACGGTCCAAGGATCGACTATGGTGGCATAACCTTTGACCACATCAACACCCAAGCCGGTGTAGCGTTCCACGCTGTCGTGCGGCTCGATAGCCTTGATCACATCCAGCACCCGCGCAATCGTTTCGCGCCACGGCACCTGCGGTTCGACCGGAGCGATACCATAGCGGTCGGCGTTGCGCATGGTGCTTGCGACCTTGGCGCTCTTGATCAGCGCTTTGGACGGCACGCAGCCGGTGTTGAGGCAGTCGCCGCCCATCTCGTTTGCCTCGACCAGCGTCACCTTCGCCTTCACCGTTGCGGCGATATAGGCCGACACCAGCCCTGCCGAACCAGCACCGATGACGATGAGATTGCGGTCATAGCTCTTGGGCCGCGTGAAGCCTGCATAGACCTTGCGCCGCTGGATCACGCCGACGATGCCCTTGGCGATCCACGGGACGATGCCGAGAAACACGAAAGAACCAATCAGCGTCGGCGACAGCAGGCCGCTCATGCTCTCGATCTGCGCCAGCTGCGTGCCTGCGTTCACGAAGGCGATGGTGCCGAGCAGCATCCCCAGTTGGCTCACCCAGACGAAGGTCCATGTGCGAATGCGGGTGAGACCCATCACCAGATTGATGACAAAGAACGGGATCGCGGGGATCATGCGCAGCGTGAAAAGGTAGAACGCGCCGTCGCGTTCCAGCCCCTCGTTGATCGATTTCAGCCGATCGCCGAACCGCGCCTCGATACTGTCGCGCAGCACATAGCGCGAGGACAGGAAGGCGAGCGTCGCGCCGATGGTCGAGGCGAAGGAGACGAGGATGGTGCCCTCGACCAGCCCGAACAGCGCGCCTGCGGCCAAGGTCATGACCGCAGCACCGGGCAGCGATGCTGCGGTGACAGCGACGTAGGTCAGGAAGAAAATCGCGAGCACTGCAAGTGCGTTTTCCTGATAGAAAGCCTGAGCCTGATCGACGCGGGCCTTGATCCCTTCAACCGTAAGTTCCGATCCAAGATCAAACCAGAAATAGGCTGCGATCAGCGCAGCCAAAGCAGCAAGTATGGCGATTTTCTTCATAGGTGCCCCTCGATGCCACTTGGTTCGGCATTCGGATTGTTCTGGTTACAGCCCCTGCACGAGTGCGGCGTATTTCGCCAGCCAGCTATTGTCGATCCAGTGCTTGAGCCGCGCCGCCCAGCCCCCTTTCGCCGCGAGCGGCCCGTAGCTGGCAATAGCCTCGCCCTGCCCGGTCGAGAGCAGATAAAGACTGGCGGGACGCGGGGTATAGCTTTGCTTCGGGCGCTCGCCTCGCATCGCAGCTCCGAGATTGGCTGCGAGCACAGGCCCTGCGTGAACCGCGTGAACGCCCGAATGGGGCACCTTGCAATCCTGCCGGGCAGCGACATCACCAGCCGCAAAGATATGCGGATGCGAGGTCGAGCGTTGATGCTCATCCACCGCGATGAACCCTTGATCGTCGCACGCGAGCCCACCCGCTCGTGGCCATTCGGGAGCCGCACTTCCCAATGCAGCTATGATCGCGTCTACGGGTTCGAGCGACCTTCCCCCTGCCATCAGAACGCCGTCCTCGATCCGCGCGTCAGCGGCAATAAGAGTGATGTTCTGCCGCCTCAGTTCCTGCGCGACCCTGCTTCGAACGCCTTTGGAGAATTCTGGCATAAGCCCCTGATTTCCGAACACAAACAGCACTTCTTGAGGTTGCAAGCCAGCACGGTTGTTGAGCGCGAAAGCCAGCTCCACGCCGCCCGCTCCACCCCCGATCACTGCAACCCGAGCCGCGTCGGGAAGCGCCTCCAGCCGCGTTACGAAACCGTCAATCGGACGAATGTCGATGAGGCGCGGATCATCGCCCAGCACCGAGACCGCGCGCCCTACACCGCCGCTGTCGATAGAAGCGATGTCAAAGGCCAGCCGTTCTCCTGCACCGGTCGTGACGCACTTTGCATCGGGGTCAATCGCGACGCAGCGATCGAGCACCAGTTCGACGCCCGCGCGCTTCGCCAGTCCGGCCAGATCGACAAGGCCGAAGTCACGCTCATACTGACCAGCGATCCACCCCGGCACTGTGCCGGAATAGCGAAGCGTCGGCCCCGGCGTGAGCAGCGTCGCCCGCACGCCTTTTTCGGCACACGGCAAGCCGTTCTCGATCCAGTCGGCGAGCACGGCGACATGCGCATGCCCGCCGCCGATCAGCAGGAGATGTTGCGGACTGTCCAGCGTGCGCTCAGCTGTTCGGCCTGCCCTCGATCAGCCGGTCGACCAGCGAAGGATCGGCCAAGGTCGAGGTGTCGCCCAGCGATCCATAGTCATTCTCGGCAATCTTGCGCAGGATGCGGCGCATGATCTTGCCTGAACGCGTCTTGGGCAGGCCGTCGGTAAACTGGATGAGGTCGGGCGTCGCGATAGGCCCGATCTCCTTGCGGACATGCTGGCGCAGCTCGGCGAGCAGTTCGTCCGAATTCTCGACACCTGCATTGGTGGTGACATAGCAATAGATGCCCTGCCCCTTGATATCGTGCGGATAGCCGACCACCGCCGCCTCGGCGACGGACGGGTGCAGCACCAGAGCGCTCTCGACCTCGGCAGTGCCCATGCGGTGGCCCGAGACGTTGATCACATCGTCGACGCGGCCGGTGATCCAGTAATATCCGTTCTCGTCGCGCTTGCACCCGTCGCCGGTGAAATATTTGCCTTTGTAAGTGCTGAAATAGGTCTGCACGAAGCGCTCGTGATCGCCATAAACGCTGCGCGCCTGCCCCGGCCAGCTGGCCGTGATGCACAGGTTCCCCTCGGTCGCGCCTTCCAGCACGCCGCCTTCGTTATCGACCAGTTGCGGGCGCACACCGAACATCGGCAGGCCCGCGCTTCCCGGTTTCATATCATGCGCACCGGGGAGCGTGGTGATCATGCAGCCACCCGTTTCGGTCTGCCACCAGGTGTCGATGATCGGGCAACGGCCCTCGCCCACCACATCGAAATACCAGCGCCATGCCTCGGGATTGATCGGCTCTCCCACGCTACCGAGCAGACGCAGGCTGGAGCGGTCGCGGCTGGTCACGAAATCATTGCCTTCGCGCATCAGCGCGCGGATCGCGGTGGGTGCGGTGTAGAGGATGTTGACCTTGTGCTTGTCCACCACATCCCAGAAACGCCCGTGATCGGGATAGTTGGGCACGCCCTCGAACACGAGGCTGGTCGCCCCGTTAATCAGCGGGCCGTAAACGATGTAGCTGTGTCCGGTGACCCAGCCGATGTCGGCGGTGCACCAGTAAATTTCGTCCGGCTGATAGTCGAAGATGTAGTTGAACGTCGTCGCCGTCCACACCCCGTAGCCGCCGGTGGTGTGTAGCACGCCCTTGGGCTTTCCGGTCGAGCCGGAGGTGTAGAGGATGAAGAGCGGGTCTTCGGCGGCCATCACCTCGCACGGGCAATTCGCGTCCGATTTCACATCGTGAAACCAGTGATCGCGCCCCTCTTTCATCGGCACGTCGAGACCGGTGTGCTTGACTACCAGAACGCCTGACACCTCAACGCCTTCGTGATCGAGCGCGGCATCGACATTGGCTTTCAGCGGGACCGATTTCGTCCCGCGCTTGCCTTCGTCCGCGGTGATCACAAAGCGGCTTTCGCAGTCGGTAATGCGGCCTGCCAGCGCCTCTGGCGAGAACCCGCCGAACACCACCGAATGGATCGCTCCCAGACGCGCGCAGGCGAGCATCGCGGTCACGCCTTCGACGATGTTGGGCATGTAGATCGTCACCCGCTCGCCCTTGGTCACGCCGAGCGCCTTGAGCGCGTTCGCCATTTCGACGCCTTCGCTATGAAGCTGCGCATAGCTCAGATTGCGCGAGGGCGTGGCGGGATCGTCGGGTTCGAAGATGATCGCGGTCTTGTCGCCATTGTCGGCAAGGTGACGGTCCACCGCATTGTGGCACAGGTTCAGCGATCCATCGGCGAACCACTTGATATCGACCGGGTCAAACGACCATTCGCCGCCCTTGGTCGGGGCGGTCGTCCAGTCGAGCCGCTCTGCCTGCTCAAGCCAGAAACCGTCGGGATCGGCAATCGAGCGTTCGTACATGGCGGCATATTGGACGCCGGTGCAATGGGTATGGTAGGACTGCTGCGGACGCTGGACAAAACCGTTCAAGACTCAATCTCCTCTTGGCCCTGTCTTAAGGGTGTCGTTGGCGCGCTGTCCATGGGTTGCGTCGATCCGTTCGAGCGCTTCGGGCGTGTCGATGTCGATCAAGCAATCGTCGGGGCATTCGATCACCCTACCCTTCGCCAGCAGGTCGCGCGCACCTTTGTCGCCCGAGAGCTGCGCCAGCGTTTCGAAATGCGCGCAGCCGAACACCGCAGGGGGCATGAGCACTCCATTGCGAGCGGAGGTTGCAATGTCGTCAGGCGCACTGACCGCCGCGATCAACGCTGCGTGGTGCAAGGGCGGGACCAGCGGCATGTCGGCAAGCATGACTACCAGCGCATCGAGCCCCTCTCGCTGCGCCAGCCGCGCCGCGAGTGCGACCGACGTACCCATCCCTTCTTGTGCGGCTTCGTTTACCACGGGGTCGAAACCCATGGCCCGCCATCCCGGTTCGCAGGGATGGCCAAGCGCGGGCACGATCACCCAAGCGCGGCGGACATGTTCGAGCGGGAAGGCAAAGGCCGCTTGTTGGCCTAACATCAGGCCGTCCAATTCGACCGCAAGTTTGTCCGCTTCACCGAACCGGCGAGACGATCCGGCCGCAAGCAAGGCGACGCCGATATTGCGCCGGTCAGCCAAGGGCTGCCCCGAAATCGGTCGCCTCATAGGTGCGGATGACCTCGCCCAGCGTCGAAAGCGCGAGCGTGTGTGGATCGCGCGAGGAGTGGAACAGGCCGATCGGCGCGCGGATCGTGGCGATTGCTTCGGCACTCACTCCGCGCGCCATCAGCGCCTCGGACCGGAAGGCATGCGCCTTTCTCCCGCCCATCGCACCAATGTAAAAATGCGGCTGTTGCAGCGCCTGCTCCATCAAGTCGATCTCCCAATCGTGATCGTGGAACAGGAAGATCGTCGCGGTCCACGGATCGCTTTCTAGAAGCTCTGTCTGGCTGGTTCGGCGCAGAAAATGCGCGGCAAGGCCCTGCGCATTGAGCGTCTCGATAATGCGTTCATCGGGCGTCAGGATGCGCGCCGCGCAGCCGTAAGTTCGTGCAAGACTGGCAAGCGCCTCCACCCCTGCTCCATGTCCGACGATCTGGAGAAGCGGCGCAGGCCAGTGGCCGAAGGTGCACGAGCCGGTGGCCGGATCGAATTGCGGTGGGAGCCATTCATCCACATGCGCCACACCTTCCGTGCCGGTGACGATGGAAAGCGGTGTACGCGCGCGGATTGAACCAAGGCATGCAGCAGCGAACCCGCCCGCTCCCAGCGGATGAAAGATGAGGTCTATTCCGCCCCCGCAAGGCAGCTTGATATCGAGATAGGGCGATCCGGCGCCGAACCTAACCACGCGCGGCGCCCCCGATCTGAGCACATCGAGCGCCTCGGCAACGACGGCGCTCTCGATGCATCCGCCCGACAGCGAGCCTGCATAGCTACCATCCTCGGCGACCCCCATAATCGTCCCCGGATTGCGCATTGACGACCCTTCCACAGCGCCGACGGTGACGAGCACAGTCTCCGCCCCGCGCGCCTGCGCTTCGAACAGGAACTGGCAGACCTTTTCGAAATCCATCGCTATTCGCTTGCGGAGACAAGGTAGGCGACAATAGCCGCGCGCAAGTCGGGATCGTGCACCGTGCCGCGCTTCATTTCCGAGCCGGGAATGAAGCCCGAAGGGTCGGCGAGAAACGCGTCGAGGCTTGCCGCGTCCCACGTCATACCGGACTCCGCCAGTGCGACGCTGTAAGGATAGCCGTCCCACCCGCCCGCTTTCCGCCCGGCGATACCAAAAAGGCTTGGCCCCATGCCCGATCGTCCTTGCGGGTCGAGCGAATGACATCCGTCGCACTGCGAAAAGGCGTCACGCCCCAGCGCGATCAAAGATGGATCGGGCGTCGCGAGATCGGGCTGCGGCACAGAAGCGCAGCCCATCAAAACCACAGCGGTCACCAGACTTCCTGCGCCAATTGCGCCTGCTCTCATGCTGCGTGAACCCTCAAGCGAATTGCTTGGCAATCGGCAGACTGCGCAAACGATTGCCCGTAGCGGCGAAGATCGCATTGGTCAGCGCCGGAGCCGCCGGAGGCAGGCCCGGCTCACCCGCGCCGCCAATCGGAACATCGCCGCTATTGATGATGGCGACTTCAATCTCGGGCGCATCATTCATCCGCAACATCTTGTAATCGTGGAAGTTGCTTTGAACGATAGCACCGTCGCTCAGTTCGAGTTCGCCAAACATCGCAGCGGTCAGACCATAGACGATGCCGCCTTCGATCTGGTTTTTGAATCCGTCGGGATTGACGACATAGCCCGCATCGCAAGCCGCCCAGCACCGGACGATCCTGGGCGAGCCTTCGCTCATATCCACTTCGACCACTTCGGCGATGATAGAGCCGAAGCTTTCGACGATAGCGACACCCAGCCCAGTGCCCTCGGCGCGTTCGCCTGACCAGTTGCTCATCTCGGCAACCTTTTCGAGCACCGCCTTGTGACGCGGCGCGTTGTCGAGCATCGCAAGGCGGTACTCGACCGGGTCCTTGCCTGCGGCATGGGCTGCCTCGTCGATGAAGCTCTCGATGAAATAGCCCTGCTGCGAGTGATCGACCGAGCGCCATGCGGCCGACGGCAAATGCGCCTCTGCCGCGACATGGCGCACGCTTGTGTTGGGGATCGAGTAGAACGCCGGAACCGGCGCATCGGCGGGGTCGAGACGCTGGGTGAAGCTGTTGTCCCACGCCACCATTGCCCCCGTGTCGTCGAAACCGGCGCGCAGCCGCGAGAGGTCTGCGGGGCGGTAGATCGCTTTCTGCGTGTCCTCCTCACGGCTCCAGATCAGCTTGACCGGCTCACCCACATTCTCCGCGATCCGCGCGGCCATGGTGACATATTCCGCCTCGAGCCGCCGCCCGAAAGCACCGCCGAGATAGGGGTGGTGGATAGTGATGTCGTCAACCGACAGGTCAAGCGCATCCGATACTGCCGAACGCGCCATCAGCGGGACCTGCGTACTGGTCCAGATGTCGCATTTGCCGTCTTTCACCTGCGCGGTGCAGTTGATCGGCTCCATCGGCGCATGCGCGAGATAGGGCACACGATATTCTGCTTCGAGCGTGGTCGCCGCATTGGCGAAGGCGGTCGCGAAATCGCCCTTGCCCGCCATTTTGTCACCGCCATCTGCGCCCGCCTTGTCGAGCGCATCGGCGAAGACCTTGTACTGGTCGTCCATCGTCTTGACCGGGCTTTCCGAGGCGCTCCATTCGACCTGAACGGTATAAAGCGCCTGTTGCGCGTGCCAGTAGCTGTCAGCCACGACGGTGACGAAATTGCCCATGTTGAGCACTTTGATCACCCCCGGCAGCGCTTCGGCCTGTTCGGAATCCATCGAGACGACTTCGGTTCCGGGCACAGGCGCACGCATGCTCGCCGCATATTTCAATTCGACGCCTTCGGGCGCCGCGTCGAGCCCGAACTGGGCCGTGCCATTAACCTTGGACGGGATATCGGTGCGCGCCTTGCTCTTGCCGATCAGATTGTACCGGTCGGCCGTCTTGAGCTGCGGCGTCTGGTCCATCGGCTGATCGGCAGCGGCGGTTGCGAACGCGCTGTAGGGCGCGCTCTTGCCCGAGGCCGGATGCAGCAGCATGGAATCGCGCGTGACGATTTCGCCCGGCGGGACATTCCAGCTTTCCGCTGCCGCGCCGACCAGCATCTTGCGCGCCGCAGCGCCGGCGATGCGCATCGAGTGCTGGCCGGTAGTGCGGATCGAGGAGGAGCCGCCAGTGATCATCGCATCTGCGAACTTGGCAATTTGCGTGAAAAGGCCGTTCCATGTCGGTTCGAGCCAGTCGGCGGCATTGATGGTGAAAGGCGCGACGAACATGCGCGCGGTGTCGGTCACGACATAGCTGCCGTCGGTTGGAGCCTGCATCACGCGGACCTTGCTCCAGTCCGCATCGAGTTCTTCGGCCAGCATCTGCGCAAGCACGGAGTGCACGCCCTGCCCCATCTCGCAATGCGGAACGATCGCGGTGACGACATTGTCCATGTCAATCTTCACCCACGAATTGACGAGGAATTCGTCATCGCCGGGCGCGACCTTCGGCGCGAGGGCGGCAATAGGATTGCCCGGACGCACGCCGATACCGATCAGTAGGCCGCCGCCTGCGAGAACGCCTGCACCGATGAACCCGCGGCGGCTCCACTTGGCGAGCGACGAGCGCTGTTTCTTCTCGGGAGTCATGTCGTTCATCTTATGCCTCCTCGCTGCGCGGTTCGAGCGATCCGGCGGCAACCTTGATCGCGCGGCGGATGCGGTTGTAGGTCCCGCAACGGCAGATGTTCCCGCTCATCGCGGCGTCGATGTCGTCATCTGACGGGTTGGGATTGTCGCGCAGCAAGGCGGTGGCCGCCATGATCTGTCCCGACTGGCAATATCCGCATTGCGGAACCTGCTCGCTGATCCATGCCTGCTGAACCGCCGAAAGCTCGCCTTCGGGTCCTGCAATTCCTTCAATCGTCGTGACCTGTCGTCCTTCGGCTTCGGAAACAGGGGTCGAGCAAGAGCGCACCGGCTGACCATCGAGATGCACGGTGCAAACGCCGCACTGGGCAATACCGCAACCGAACTTGGTCCCCGACAGGCCGATTTTCTCACGCACGACCCACAGGATCGGCATGGAAGGATCTGCCTCGACGCTGACCGGCTCCCCGTTGAGGATGAAATTTGCCATGAAGCCCTCTCGATGTTCTGAGTTTCTTATCGCAATCTATCGAAGGTGGCCGCAATTTCCTAGAGCGGCCTTACACCCGGAACGCTTCACCGAAATTTCCCGAGCGAGGACAACATCATGAACCCCATCACTTTCGAGCAATTCCTCGCTGTGGACATCCGCGCAGGGACTGTGACCGCCGCAGAGCCCTTTCCCGAAGCGCGCAAGCCGGCAATCAAGCTGTGGGTCGATTTCGGCGAGGAAATCGGAATCAAGAAAAGCTCCGCGCAGATAACCGTTCACTACACTCCCGAAAGCCTGATCGGGCGCACGGTGATGGCGGTGGTCAATTTCCCGCCGCGCCAGATCGGCCCGTTCATGTCCGAAGTGCTGGTGCTCGGCTTTCCCGATGCCGATGGTGCTATCGTGCTCGCCGCACCGGACCAGAGCGTTCCAAACGGCGCAAGAATGGCCTGATGCGGCACAGGCGTTCAGTCCGTTCCAAGACTCCCCTTGCACCATCCCCGCTTTGCGCTGATACAGGGGCGACAATCAGAACAGTATTATGGTCGCGTTGTTCCTAGTGGGGGGATTTAACAATGCCAGTTACCGATCACGTCAATCTCGAACAGTTCATGGAGGGCGTGAAAAAGCGCAATCCGGGACAGCCTGAATTCGTTCAGGCAGTGCAGGAGGTGTCGCAGGACATCTTCGACTTTATCCAGGACAAGGTCGAATATCACGAAGCGCAGATTCTGCGCCGTATCGCCGAACCGGACCGTGTCGTGTCTTTCCGCGTTTGCTGGGAAGACGACAATCACAACATCCGCGTGCAGCGCGGCTGGCGCGTCCAGTGCAACAACGCCATCGGCCCCTACAAGGGCGGCATCCGCTTCCACCCTTCGGTGACCGAAGGCACGCTGAAGTTCCTCGCGTTCGAGCAGACCCTCAAGAATTCGCTCACCGGCCTGCCCATGGGCGGCGGCAAGGGCGGCGCGAACTTCAACCCCAAGGGTAAGTCCGACGCCGAAGTGATGCGTTTCTGCCAGAGCTTCATGACCGAACTGTACCGCCACATCGGCCCCGACACCGACGTTCCCGCCGGTGACATCGGCGTGGGCGGGCGCGAAATCGGCTATATGTTCGGCCAGTACAAGCGCATCGTGAACCGCTGGGAAGGCGTTCTGACGGGCAAGGGACAGGAATATGGCGGCTCGGCCATGCGTCCCGAAGCGACCGGCTATGGCGCGGTCTATTTCCTTCGCAACATGCTCAAGCACCGCGATATGGATATCGAAGGGCACACCGCCGTCATCTCGGGTTCGGGCAATGTGGCGACCCATGCTGCCGAAAAGATCACGCAGCTGGGCGGCAAGGTGCTCACGCTGTCGGATTCGGGCGGCTACATCCACGATCCCGACGGCATCGATCAGGAAAAGATCGATTGGGTGAAGCACCTCAAGAACGTCAAACGCGGCCGCATCAGCGAATATGCCGACGAGTTCAAGGGCGCGACCTTCCACGAAGGCCGCCCGTGGGGTGTTGCAGCCGACCTCGCCCTGCCCTGCGCAACGCAGAACGAGCTCAACGAAGACGAGGCCAAGACGCTGGTTAAAAACGGGGTCAAGGCAGTGTCCGAAGGCGCCAACATGCCGACCACGCTCGAAGGCGTGCACGTCTTCCACGATGCCAAGGTGATGTATGCACCGGGCAAGGCCGCCAATGCCGGCGGTGTTGCGGTGTCGGGTCTGGAAATGAGCCAGAACTCGGAGCGTATCAGCTGGAACCACGAACGGCTCGGCGACATGCTCACCGATCTGATGCAGGGCATCCACGACAAGTGCACCGAGTATGGCGATCAGGGCGACGGCTATGTCGACTATGTGAAGGGCGCGAATATCGCGGGCTTCAAGAAGGTTGCCGACGCGATGCTGGCTTTCGGCGTCGTCTAAGAAACGCAGCGAACCAAAGAAAAAGGGCGCCGCTTCCGGCGCCCTTTTTTATTCAGGCTTGCAGAATGGCTCTAGCGGATACCCAGCCGGTCCGCCGCCGTGCGCAATTCGCCCGCCCGCGAAGGGTTGGCTGCGATGGCGTCGTTGAGCGCCTGCTTTGCGCGGTCAGGCTCGCCCAGCGTCATCCGGCTGCGCATCAGCATCACCCATCCATCGATATTGGAAGGATCGTTTTCGAGCCGCCCTTCGAGCCGCTCGACCATGCCGACCGCCATGTTGCGCTGCTCGGTCGGGTTGAGGCGGCCCGCATCGGCGACCTGCTGCGCGCTCGGCCCGGGAAGGCTCGGCGAAGCGGCCTCGCCCGCTGCGGTTCCCGAGCCGGGAAGCAGCACTTCGGGCGTGCGCCCTTCCATCACGGTCGCGAGCCGTTGCTCCACGTCGATATCGTTGATCGCGCCGACCTGCTGGATAGTGCGGACCACGTCGCCTTCCCACGGCGCCCCCGGAGGCGTGTCGGACAGCAGAGCGAGCCAGCTCGAAATCGCGCCATTGTGATCGCCGTCGATATCCTGCTTCACCGCCAGAAAATAACGTGCGCGCGGATCGGTCGGGTCAAGTTCGAGCGCCTTGGCAAAGGCGTCGAGCGCGCTTTGTGGCATCGGATCGGCGGCTGCGCTTGCCGCGTCGAGCGCCATGACCCGCGCTTCGCCCAGAGCTGACCAGAGTTCCGCTGCCGCATCGTCGATTTCAATCGCCCGCTCGTATGCGGCAACGGAATCGGCAAACTCGCCGCGCTCGAAATGGGCAAAGGCCAGTTCGGCCCACGGACGGGCATCATCGGTCGAGGCTTCCGCCGCGGCCCGCAGTTCCTCGATAGTCGGCAGATTGTCGCCTGAATCCGCGGTCTGAGCCGAATCGTCGCCGCCGTCGTAGACATTGTAGCCGATCGAGCCCGCCGCCAGCAGCGCCGCCGCTCCAAGCAGGAACCAACCCGCTTTCCCCCCTGAATTGCCCTTGGAAGTGCTTTCCCGAGCCGTCGTCGAAGCCGCCGCTTCAACCGTATCTGCATTGGTTGTCATGGAAAAATCCCTAGCAACCGGTGCAGAAAACGGCAATTCACTCTGGCATTGGGGGCTACTTTCCTTATGGTAGGGGCCGTGTGAGATCTATCCAAAGGGGGGGGGTAGATTGTCTGACTTGTATGAAGTCGCCATAATTGGCTCCGGCCCGGCCGGGATGAGCGCTGCGGGACAGGCCGCAAAGCGCGGTATGGCGCATGTCCTTCTGGAAAAGACGGACCACCTTTCCGACACGATCTACAAATACCAGGCGGGCAAGTTCGTGATGGCGACGCCATCGAACCTTGCGCTGCGTGCGGGCGGGTATGAAGAAGGCGTGTCGGCGGGCATGCAGTTCGACGAAGGCACGCGCGAGAATATCCTCGGTATCTGGAACCAGCATTGCGGCGTCAACGACCCGACTATTCCCGTCGTCGAGGGCGAGATCGAAAGCTGGGGCGTCAACGTCAAGCTCAACGCCGAAGTCACCAAGATCGAAGGCGACAAGGGCGATTTCACGATCACCCTGAAGAGCGGCGAGGTGCTCAAGGCGAAGACGATCATCCTTGCCATCGGCACGCAAGGCAATCCGAACAAGCTGCGCTGCCCCGGTGCCGATCATCCGATGATCACCTCGCAGCTCGACGATCCGGCCGACCATTACGACAAGCACATCACCGTCGTCGGCACGGGCGATGCGGGGATCGAGAACGCGCTGGGTCTTGCCGAACCGGCACTTGGCAACACCGTCACCATTCTCAACCGCGGCAAGGATTTCGCCAAGGCCAAACAGCGCAATGCAGACTGGCTGACCGAGGCGGACGCCGACGGCAAGCTGAAGATCCGTTACGGCACGTCGCCTGCCGAAGTCCGCGACGGCGAGATGGTGCTGGAAACCGAAACCGGCGAAGAAACGATCCCCTGCGACCTGATCATCGCGCGCATCGGTTCGCAGCCGCCGCGCGGCTTTATCGAAAGCATGGGCGTCGAATTCACCAGCGCCGACCGCAGCGCCTTTCCGGTGCTCAGCCCGGTGTTCGAAACGACCAAGGCCGGCATCTTCGTGATCGGTGCGCTCGCCGGCTATCCGCTGATCAAGCACTGCATGAACCAGGGCTTCGACGTCATCGAATATCTGGCATCGGGCGAATCGCCCAAGCCTGCCGATGAACCGCTGCTCGAAGAGGTCTTCGCAGACCTGCCCGGCAATAAGAGCGTCGATTACTGGCTCGACGTCTATCAGAAGAACGTCAGCATTTTCGGCGGCCTGTCGACACTGCAGATGCGCGAGTTGATGCTCGACAGCACCTGCAAGGCATTCGGCCCCGGCGAAGTGATCTTCCGTCGCAACGAACAGGGCTCCTCGCTCTTTGCGATTGCCTCGGGTTCGGTCGCGGTCGAGGTCGATCCCAACGATCCCTCGATCACCGTGCCGATCGGGGAAGGTTCGATCTTCGGCGAAGTCGGCCTTATTTCGGGCCGTCGTCGCGGTTCGACGATCCGCGCTGCCGAAGACACCATTGTGGTCGAACTGTCGCGCAAGGCGGCGCTGAAACTCATCAGCTCCTCGCCCGAAGCGAACGACGCGGTGACGCGCATTTCGATCGAGCGACAGATTCTGCAAATGTTCGGCTCGGGCCTCACCCCTGCGGATATCGCGCCGCTGGTCGAGAGCGCCGAGACCGTGCAGGTTCCCGCTGGCAAGGTCGTCATCCAGGAAGGCGACGAGGACAAGGACCTGTTCATCCTGCGGCTCGGTTCGATGCTGGTCGAAAAGGACATCGGCGGACGCCAGATCTTCCTCTCCTACCTGCCCGCCGGCAGCTTCTTTGGTGAAATGGCGGTGATCGACGGGTCGAAGCGCACCGCCACGGTCAAGGCCTCGGTCAAGTCCGAGGTGATCAAGCTCGACGGCGAGATGTTCAACGCGCTGCTCGACACCAAGCCGCAGCTGCGCTCGAAGATGCTCGAGGTGATGGAGGGACGCCGCCAGACCAATGATTTCATCGAAAGCCAGAAGGGCGATGTCGGCGGCGCGCTGGAACTCTACACCAAGACCGCGAAATTCCTGTCCGAACAGGGCATCGGCGAGGCGACCGACGCGCTGCTGATCGACGAAAAGCTGTGCATCGGTTGCGACAATTGCGAACGCGCCTGCGCCGACGCGCACGAAGGGCTTTCGCGGCTCGACCGTGAAGCGGGCAAGAGCTTCGCGCATCTGCACGTGCCGACATCCTGCCGCCACTGCGAGCACCCGCATTGCATGGCCGACTGCCCGCCTAATGCGATCCGGCGCGGTGCCGATGGCGAGGTGTCGATCAACGCCGAAACCTGCATCGGCTGCGGCAATTGCAAGAGCTTCTGCCCTTACGGCGTGATCCGCATGGATCCGGTTCCGCCCAAGAAGCCTTCGCTGCTGGAATGGCTGTTCTTCGGGAAAGGCCCCGGCCCCGGTGAAGCCTCCTATTCCTGGCGCAAGAAAAACGGCGATCCCGATCTCGCGAAGAAGGCGATCAAATGCGACATGTGCGCAGGGATCGACGGCGGTCCGGCTTGCGTGCGTGCCTGCCCGACGGGTGCAGCGATCCGCGTGTCGCCTGACAAATTCCTCACCTTTGCCAAGATCACGGAGGACGTCGAGTAATGGCGAGCGTTCCCGGAAACCGGTTCAAGCAGGATGAGCGGCGGCGCAACGCCGACCATGTCAGCTTCCTCAAGCACAGGCGCTATCGCTGGTTGTGGATCGCGGTGCTGCTGTGCCTCGCCACCGGCCTTGGCTATGCGCTGATCGATCAGGAGCCGCGCCCCAATGGCGGCAGCTGGTACGGCTATACGCTCGGCACCATCGGATTGGGCCTGATCGTCTGGCTGTCGCTGCTCGGTATCCGCAAGCGCAAGATCACGGCAGGCAATTGGAGCCTCAAGGCGTGGACCTCGGCACACGTCTATCTCGGCCTCGCGCTGATCGTGGTGGGGACGCTGCACACCGGTTTCCAGATCGGCTGGAATGTCCACACGCTCGCTTATTTTCTGATGCTGCTGGTTATCATCAGCGGGATTTACGGCGTGATCGTCTATGCGACCCTGCCAACGACCTTGTCCAACAATCGCAACGAGATGACGCGTGGCGAGATGCTCGAAGCGCTGACCGCGATCGACCGTCAGCTGGAAAGCGCGGCCCAACCGCTAGGCCGGCAGCAGTCCGATCTCGTCATCAGGGCGCTCGAACAGGATGTGTTCTACGGCGGCGCATGGGGACGCCTCACCGGCACCTATCCCGGCTGTGCCACCAACCGCGCGCTGGGCGGATTCCCGGAGGTGGCAGGGGGCGTCGATGGCGCATCCGAGCGTGTGCGCAGCCTGCTCGTCAAACGCGCCGAGCAACTCGCCCAGATCCGCCGCCAGCTGCGTATCCGCGCGCTGCTAGAAATCTGGCTGTTCATCCACATTCCGGCGACGATCGCACTGCTCGCCGCCCTCTTCGCGCACGTCGTCAGCGTGTTCTACTATTGGTGAGATAGGGCATCATGGCATTCCTCATCCGCACCATCGATGTCACCGCCTCCGGCCGCGAAATCGTGCGCGACCGCACGGTCGACAAGGGCGAACTGAGCATCGGGCGCGCGTCCGATAACGACATCCACCTGACCGATCTCGCGGTCGAACAGCACCACATCAGCATGAAGGATGCAGGTGGCGGGATGTTGAGCGTCGAGTCGGTTGGCGGTCTGGGCTTCGGCCTTGATGGCCGCACCGTCACAAGCGGTTCGATCGATCCCAATGTCGGGGGCGAAGTCTCGGTCGGGACAGCAAGGCTGGCGATTTCCCGCGAGGGTGACGGACCTGTCCAGATCGTCATCAAGCAGGTCGAAAAAGACGAAGGCGCAGGCGACGTCCTGCAAAACTTTGCGCTTGCCAGCGCGTTGCCGAGCAAGCGCACGATGGCTTGGATTTTCGCAGGCGCCATTCTGCTCCTTTTGCTGAGCGTGCCGATCGTCACCCATCTGATCCGTTCGCCGGTCGAGAACGATCCGGACAATCTCCAGCAGGGTCAGGTGGTCCTCGACGATGCCTGGAGCACGGGCGAACTCAGCCTCAAGCACCACGAACTCGAAGACAATTGCGAGGCCTGTCACCAGACACCCTTCGTATCGGTGCAGGACGAGACCTGCCTTTCGTGCCACGAAGAGATCGAAGACCATGCCGACATGCCGCGTCAGGCGCTTGGCATGCCGCCGATGAGCACGGGAGATTCGCTCCAGTGGTCGATCGGCGAAACGCTCGGCAAGGAAGGGCCGCTGGGCTGCGTTTCCTGCCATACCGAGCATGAAGGTCAGGTCCGGCAGGCAGCCGCGAAGGAAGCCTTCTGCTCGGATTGCCACAATGAGCTCGACACCCGCCTCACGGATGTCGACTTCGGCAATGCGTCGGACTTTGGCGAGAAGCACCCGCAGTTCCGCCCCGCGATCTACACCGCACAATTCGCCGACAAGCCCGTGCGCGTTTCGCTCGACGACAAGCCGGTGGAGCAAAGCGGGCTCAAGTTCACCCATGACGAACATATGGACCCGCAAGGCGGCGTTGCGCGCATGGCGATCAGCCTGACGAAGTATGGCGCGCCGCTCGAATGCAGCGATTGCCACTCCGAATGGAGCGACGAAGGGCTGATCGTGCAGGTCAGCGAGAACGGCGGCAAACCTTCCGACTATGGCGACTTTGCGCCGGTCGTGATGGAGGACGCTTGCGAAAGCTGCCACAGCCTCGTCTTCGACCGTGCCGGCCCGCAATTCCGCAATCTGCGCCACGGCGATGTCGACGATCTCATGGCCGACCTTGCCACGATGGACCGCGGTCCGCGCCAGCCTGTCGTCAGCGGGCGCGGAAGGCCGGGGCAGTTTGCCCGCGGCGGAACCTACTATTCGAACTTCGGCCGTCCGATGAGCGCCTATATTGCGGTCAACCGCGCGCTTGAACGCACCGGCGTGTGCGGCGAATGCCATATCCCGACCACCACCAACGGTCGCCGCGATCTCACTCCGGTCAACCTGCCCAACCGCTTCCTATGGCAAGGTCACTTCAGCCACGCAGCGCATGGCGACGACGTGGCCGAGTGCACCGATTGCCACAATGCCGAGGAATCGAGCGAGGCGACCGATCTGCTGATCCCGAACCTCGAAAGCTGCCGCGATTGCCACCTGGGCGAGACCGCGGTGAAGACCGAAGAGATCACCCCGTCGGGCTGTGCGATGTGCCATGCCTATCACACGCCGACTGCGCCGTGGAAGCCGGAGGATCATCCCGAACCCGGCCGGAATGGTGGTAACGACTCTGTCGCGGCACTGCTGGGCGGTCTAAGACGCTAGTCATGGGCAGCGAGAAGAGTACTGTGCTGATCGCGCAGATCACCGATACGCATGTGGGCTTCGAACCCGAAGCGGGTGAGAACGAATTCAACTTCGTGCGCTTCCGCAATGTGCTCGGCCACTTGCTCAGCCAGCCGGTTCAACCCGACATGCTGATCCTCTCGGGTGATCTCACCGATGGCGGGCAAGCCGATTGCTATGCGAGGATCAAGGATCTGGTCGCCGACTGCTCGTTTCCGGTCCACGTCATGCCCGGCAATCACGATTGCCGCGAAGCGCTGCTCGACGCATTCCCCGATTGCCCGACCCATGACGGATTTGCCCAATTCCCGATCGAATGCGGCGAAGGCGCCGATGCGCTGCGCATCCTGTGCCTCGATACGTTCGAACCGGGGCGGCATGGCGGCGCATTTTGCGAAGTGCGCGCGGCGTGGCTCAGGGCCGAGCTCGAAGCGCATCCCGATACGGCAACGATGATCTTCATGCACCACCCGCCGGTCGTCGCCGGGATCGAGTGGATGGACCCCAGCCCCGAAGAGGCATGGTTCAAGCGCTTTCACGAGACTGTCCGCGACCACAAGCAGATCGTCGCGATCCAGGCCGGCCATCTCCACCGCCCGCTGCACGCGGTGGTCGAAGGCATCCCGTTGAGCGTGACGCCAGCGGTTGCGCCCGCCGTTTCGCTCGACCTCAGACCCATGGACGTCGATGTCGCCGACAAGCGGCCCATCGTGGCGGCCGAGCCGCCGTTCTACAGCCTCCATCTGTGGCGCTCAGGCGCGCTGGTGTCGCACTTCCAGCCGGTAGGCCATTGGCAGACGCTCGCGCGGTTCGAGGATCACCTGAAGCCGATGATGAAGGGCCTGTTCGCAGAGCGCAGCTAAGGCCGCTTCGGGACCGGGGGTGGAACACTGAGCCGCCCCGTTTGAAAATCACCGGCCTCCCCGCAAAACCCGCAGAAATCCGCGGTTACGCGCGCCTTCGGGGATGCTGAACTGTGAACTTTGCGCGAACCGCAGCAAACGCTCGCTCAAGCATCTCCCAACGCAAACACCGATCCACAAAATCAAAGAGCCGCGCGAAGTCTACTCCGCGCGGCCCCGTGTAGGAAAATTGCGACCGATCTGCGGGCCTATTGGCCGCCCATTGCCACCGATTCTGTAGCTTCTCCTGCATCGGCATTGCGTTGCTGCTGTTTCCACGGGTTGTCCGTGCCGACCCAGCGGCTCATGTCCACATCATCGGTCACACGCCACGGCTGGCCCGCGCGGGTCATGAACAGGCGTTCCATCTCCTCGCGAGTGAAGGGCCGCGATCCGAGCCTGCCGAAGATCGCCATCTGTCCGCCGGTTTCATCCACCGCGCGGTCACGGTCGAGGCCCTTGGAAAGCGCAATCGCAGGCGTCGGCGTCTTGGCCCATGCGATCATTTCCGGCTTGGGCGGCGGGCTGAACCCGTAGAAATTGGGCTGGCTGTCGGGCGAGGTGAGTTGCAGCACCTTCATCCCGTTCACCCCGTCGGCGACATAGGCGAACAGCGTCGCATTGGTCGATCCGACGATCACATCCTCGGCATCGTTGAGCGTCCCGTCGAGCGTCACCTTCTGGTAGAGCGAGGGCGCACGCGGGTTGGTCACATCGAAGATCATCAGACCATCGCCCTTCGCCGCGACATAGGCATAGGTGCGCGCGACATAGATGCGACGTGCGTCGGCGATCCGGTAGGTCGCCTCTGGCACCGCGACGGGATCGTCCATCTTCGTAACGTCGAAGACCTTGAGCCCCTCGGCATCGGTGACCCACAGATAGCGGAACTGGATTGTTGTCGCGCGCGCATCGTTAAGCGGGACAACCTTGGTCACACGCGGCGCAAGGCAGCTTTCGCCTTCGGACAATTCACACTCGTCCTTGTAGCGGGTGGCCGGATTGTCCTCGATATCCTTGGGCAGATAGACCACCACAAGTCCCGCATCGGCGGTGATATAGGCATAATCGCCCGCCAACGTGATGTGCCGTGCGCCGTTGAGCACGCCGTCGGGGTTCCACGCATCCGACCCGTCGGGGAAGGACGCGCGTTCGAAGAAGTTGTCGCGGAATTCGCCATCGGCCAGCGTGTTGATGTCGACCGCGATCAGGCCTTCCTTGCTGTCCGTGACGAAAGCGTAGTCATAGACCGGGCTGAACGGCTGTTCCTGATTGACCTCGCGCATGCGCGCCGTGTTGCGCTCGGGCGCGACCGGCTGGGTCGTGGCGAGCGCCATGCAGGTCGCGTCCTCGGTATCGACATGGGTGTCATGGCCCAGCGGCGAGAACGGCGCGGTGATGATACGTTCGGAGACGCCCTTATTACCGATCGAGGCGATGTCGTAGGCGCGGAAACCCCCGCGCCCTTCGGCGACGAAGAGATATTCGCCGCGCATCTGCAGACAGCCGACGCGGCCCGGCGTTCCTTCATGCGGGTTCACGAATTCCTCGAACGGCTTGGTTTCGCCCGAGAGGTTTTCATCGAACGGCTCGCCGCGCACCCAGTTCTTCAGTTCGCGGTCGTTGTCCTCGACATGCATGCGCCAGTAATCGGGATAGGAATAGCGGTGCAGATAAGAGCCGATCACGGCTTGCGGTTCGTCATATTCGGTGACGCGGATCGCGGTCAGCCCGCCTTCGAGGCCGGTCCATGCGTGCATGCCGACGAAGTTCACATAGTTCGTGCCGAGCAGCAGCAGCTGCGCCATGATCGCATTGTTGTCCTCTGCTTCGGAGAGGTGGCAGTCGGAACACTGCTTGGTCTCTTCACGGCGGACGGTGTGCGGGAAGTGCGGCGCGAAGGCCTGCGAAGAGAAGCCCACTGCCGAGATCGGCGGCTGCTGCACATAGATGCGTTCGCGGTTGATATTGGTCGAGGACAGCACCAGCGCCGAAGACGAGCGGACCGGCGCGGTCTGGTTGCCCTTGGTCGTCTGATGCACGCCCAGCTGGAACATCTGGTCGCGTGCAACCTGCGGGTTGTAAGTCGCAAAATTGCGTGAGGAATCGCCTTCGTAGCGGTGCGACTTGGTCTTCCAGTTCGCCTCGATCGGGAGGTGGCAACCGCCGCAAGAGGTCGTCCACGAAAGGTGGCAGGTGAAGCACGCCATTTCGGGATCGCGGTGTGCGCGGTCCTCTTCGGCGATGCCGTCGCCGAATTCGAAGCGACCGCTTTCCGCCCCATATTTGCTCATCAGTTTCGAGCGCGCCGAGCGTTCGTTGAAGCACGGTCCCTTCGATGCGCTGTCCTGATCGCTACAGGCAGGCAGCGAGGCATCGACGCTGTCGCGGGTCAGGCTGACGCGCCATTCGAGGTCGGGATCGACAAGGCTGCGCTGGATGAGGATGCGGCGGCCCGCTTCGTCTTCCTGCCATTCGAAACGGCGCTGGCCATCGGGATTGCGCAGCAGGGCAAGGTCATGGCCTTCGGGCGGAGCCGCAGGGCCGCTGGTGCGCAGCGTGGGATAGGCGTCGGCCGTGCCGTGGCAATCCTTGCACCCGATTTCGATCGCATTGGCGACTTCGCCGTAGATCAGACCGTTGCCGTGCGTGTCCTGTTCGAAGTGGCAATCGACGCACTGCATGCCGGCCTCGGCGTGGATGCTCATCATGTGCACCGCCATGCCGGGGTTGTTGGTGCCGTTCTCGGTCGGGTTCTTCTCGACGTCGACGAACAGCTCTTCGCCGTCCTTACGCCAGCGCTGGCGCCAGCGTTCGTCGTGATAAGCCTGTTCTTCGGGCGTGTCGGTCTCGGGATTGCCCGGGCGCAGGATCTCGCCATTGGCGTCGAGCAGATTGCCCTCGCGGTCACGCTTGAAGATGCCGCGGAAATTCCAGCCGTGGCCGTGGTAGTCTGCAAACTGCGTGTTCTGGAGGAACGGGTTGAGTTCATAGACGTTGCGGAGAAAATCGAGATCGGCCCACAGCCCGCGCGGTGCGGCGCCTTCGGGATTGCGGTCAATGATCGCGCGCACCTGTTCGGCGGTGGGGAAGCGCTGGGTCTTGTAGAACGCCTCGTAATCGTGATCGCTCATGCCTTCGGGGCGCGGCGTGGTGTTCTCCGGCCCGGGCCACATGAAGGGCGCATCGCTCTCGTAATCCCACATCGTGTATCCGAGGTAGGAGTTCAGGAAGATGTTGGGCTGGTGCATGTGGCAGTTCATGCACTGCGAGGTCGGGATCGAGCGGGTGAATACGTGGCGCAGCGGGTGGCCGCTCTCACGCTTGGGTGCACCATGGCCATCAGCAGCGTGGCCATCTTCGGCATGGCTGTCACCATGACCGTCGTCGGCGTGGTCGTCGGGGCCCTTCAGCGCGCCGTGGCTGTTGCCGTAGCCGTTATCCGCAAGGCCGCTCTTGGGCAGGCTATCGCCGTGGCTGTCATAGCCTTCGTCGTGATGCTCTTCGCCCGGAATGCGCCCACCCACACCCGATGACAGGCGCGAATAGCATTGCAGCGCTTCATTGGTGTTGGCTTCGGGATTGACGCAAGGATCGACCGAGATCGTCTGCCCGTCACGCCCATATTGCGCATAGACGAGGCTGTGACGCGGCTCGCGGTCATTGGCATAGACCACGTGGCACGCCGCGCAGCCCGAATGGCGATAGTCGCCCGGCTGGTCGTTCGTGCCCATGAACCAGGTGAAGGGATCGTTGAGGCGCGTCTTGTGGATGTTGAGCGCGGGGATAGCGACGCGCAGGCCGGTGCCGGGGCCGCGGTTCGACTGTTTGAGATCGGGGCGGCCCGGTTCTTCGAGGCGCTGGATCAGGCCGGTCGGATTGGGCAGGCCGATTTCGGGGAATTGCGAGAGGATGTTGCGCCCGCCACGCTCGAACACGCGGAACACGTCGGCAGGCGGGATCACGTGCCAAGTCGGCAGCGGGTAGAGCGTGCCGATCACGCCGCGCGCCTGCTGCTCTTCGGAGATCGAGCCGTCCTCGGCATAGCCCGGCGAAGAAATCGCGGTGCCGATGCCGGTGATCGTCGCGGTTTCGCCGGTGCGGGTATAGGCCTCGCCCAGCATGTAGTTCTTGAAAGGCAGAATCCCGTTGTTGTAGGTCGCCCCGCCCCACAGCATCGCGCCGGTCGCCATGATCGAACGCTCGGCGCTTTCAATCGCCTGCACGTGGCACGAACCGCAGGCCTCGCGCGCGACGCGATAGTCCGAGGGGTTCACGAATTTGACGAACTCGGGCGATTCCTTGTTGAGCAGCGCATAGGACCGCTGCGGGTTCGCCGAAGACGGGAAGTGCCAGCTGTCGGGATATTTCGGCAGCACGTGCGCGGCATCGCGGGCCGAGGTGTAATCGGGGTGGTCGTAGGGAAGCTGCGGATTGCCCGCCACTTCGGCATTGCCTCCATGACAATCGGTGCAGCCGAGCACCACTGCGGGCGTCTCGTGCATGGTCGGCGCATCGCTCGCGCGGTGGCAGGTGAGGCAGCCTTCGGACTTGGCATCCGCCATCGCCTGCGACTGGCGCACCGGCGCGGGCGGCGCGATCACGAGGCTGTAATCGCGTTCGACCGGCTTTTCGTCGCCCGCCGCAAAAGTCTGCGTCTGGAACACCGTCAGGCCGAGCAGCAGCGCAGCCGCTGCCAGCAGCCATTGCGCGGGAGAAAGGCGGTGTTTCAATACCATCAGTAGCTCAATGTCACATTGGCGAGAACCGAGTAGAACTCGTCCTGGTTGCCGAGATTGTCGAACAGGTCCTTGAACCCGTCACCCGAAAGCAGAGTTGCGCCCGAGAGGCGGAAAACGATGTTCTGGTTCGCTTTGGGACGCCAGATCACCGAGGCCGAAAGGTCGTAGCCGATGTCCTTGGGGATCGATCCTTCGACCCGCAGATTTTCGAGCACGGTCGTATTCTCGAACCACAAATGGTTGGCATTGGCGCTGACGCGGACTTCCGGTGTCAGGTCGAAATCGGCCCCTGCCCCGACCAGCCACAGGCCCGGGTTGTTGAAGTTCGACTGCCCCTGTTCCTTCGAAGAACGCAGCGAGTTGAGGATGCCGTTGCGGCCATTGACCGAGACCACGCGCCCGCCGCCTGCGAAGGGGATCGTCTGGCGGATCCAGTAGGACGTATCGGCGCCAGCAAAGACGGGGTTTTCGAAGATCGCATCGAACCCGCCCATGGTGTTGTCATAGGGGTCGCTGTCGCCGCTCTGATACAGGCCCGACAGGCGGAATCGCATCCAGTCCCTGTCGTAGCTGAGTTCGGCAGCGGCAAATTGCGCATTGATATCAGTCGGTTCGCCGGTGAAGAAGTTGTTGCGATATTCGCCCAGGGCCCAATAGGCGCTCGCCGTTATGTTAATACGGCCAATGCGCCCGTCGGCGTTGTAGCCCAGATAGAACACATCGTAATCGCGCCCACGCAGATCGCCGAGCAGCGCCGGACGGACCGGGAAGCCGTTGTCGTCAATCTCGATATCGTCGCCTTCACGGTTGCGGTTGTAGGCGAAGGTCAGCTGGCTGGTGAGCGCCGGAATCAGGAAGTCCTGACGATAGACATTGGCGATGAACACCAGATCGTCGCGCGGGCTCTGCACCACCGAATTGAGGCCCGAGTTGGTGTCTTTCTCCAGCCGCCAGAACGCAGCGAGGTTGAACTGGAAACGGTTGTTGTCGCGATTGCCGAACAGGCGCACGCCCAGCTGCTGGTCGTTGAACAGGAAGCCGCGGAAATCGGACTGGAACGGCTGGATACCGGCACGAACCGAGAAGAAGTCGAAACGGTCATTGTCGAACTGGCCGAAGTGGTAATCAACAAAAGCTTCCTGCACGCCGAGGAAGTGATCGAAACGGTCGGTCCCCTTGGACGGCTCGACGAACAGCACGCGCCGCTCGGGCACGTCCACATAGTTGAGGTTGTAGGCCAGCGTCAGACGGTATTCGACGCTGGGCGGCTTATAAGCGGTCTGCCCTTTGAGTAGCGCCGCACCGACAATGAAAGTCTGCGACAGTACAGTCGAGAAATCGTTCCCGAACACGTCAAGCCGGTCGGGGTCCTGCGTCGTCTGGATGCCGACCGGAATCGGGAAGGTGCGCGGTTCGTAAACCGTGTCGCTGATCGCGTTGAGAACGAAGAACCAGTCGTCGCCGGTAATCGGCAACCACGGAACCTTCTCGCGGTTGATCGGACGGTCGCCCTTGTAGGTGTTCTGGTTATAGGGATCGAGAATGCTCTCGCGAATAACCGGATTGCCTTCGATATCGGTGACCGCATCGATCAGCCGCCAGCGATCGGGGATCGGAACCTGATCGGGCGAAAATGCCTGCGGCGGCGGTGCGCGGACCGCGCCGGGATTGTCCTGCTCCACCCGGTCGGGCAGCGGGGCGTTGTAGCCGGGACGCTCGCGGCCTTCGATAATCTGGTTATCGACCTCCTCGACATCCTCCCTGGCGGTGGTGTTGAGCTGGCATTCGGCGACGCTCTGATTGTGCGGCTGGGTTTCGGGGTCGCATTCTTGCTGCGTGCTCGTCTGCTGCCCGCCCGCCGGTTGCGGCTCGGGCTGGGCTGGCATTTCTTCCTGCAGCATCGGCTGCGAAAGCACCACCAGAGGAAGGAGCGAGAACCCGGCCATAGCCTACAGACCCTCGCACACGTTCTGGGACGGATCGTCGAGGAAAGGCGCAAACGGGCAGTTGATATAGCGCAAGCGCACCTGCCTGCCGTTCACATTGACCACGATGCGGTCGGCGCGAATATCATTGGGCGCGTTGTTGATCGTGCCCGTGCGCACGCCCGCATTGTGCAGGCCGAGGAAGCTGATCATGTCATCCTGATCGATACCGTCGCCCGACACGCCGATCCCGCCGACCAACTGGCTGCCGCGATAGACCGGAACCGAGCCGGGGAAGATCTGGATACCATTGCCAAGCCTTGGCCCCTGCCCTGCGATGCTGGGCAGCGTCGTACAGCCGCGCGCGGTGTCGGGAACCGTCCCCGTCGTATCGAGCACGAAGCCGAGATGTTCTGCGAGATTTTGCAGCACCAGCGCCGATTGCAGACCGGTCGAGAACGGGTTGAACTGCTCGATCGGGCGCGACAGCGGGCCGTTGGGCGTGCCGACTTCTCCATCGGGGAAGTAAGGCCGCGACAGATTGCCGCCCGAACGGTCGGCAAAGGCGTGGCTACCGGTCAGCGCGTTCGGATCGTTGAGGAAGGTGCGAACCCGCGAAACGAACTGCGGCACTTCGCCTTGCGCCGCCTGCAATTCAGCCGCTGCGAAAGGTGCAGAGAAGAAATTGGCGGTGCGCGCCTTTTGCAAGGACACGTCGGTGCCGAAGATCGGCGCATCGGGCGAGCGGACAATGCCGAGGATTTGCCCGCGCGTGTCGACGATACTGATCGTCACCTGCGCGCGGCTATCGAGCGGCTTTCTGATCTGCGCGCGGGCGCGGGTCATGATCGTAAAGGCTTCTTCGAGGAGGGCCTGCGCTTCGGCGGCGCTAATCGGTGTGCCAACGTCTGCCCCGTCGGTGCCTGCGCGGATCGGGTAGCGGTTGGTCCCTGCCCCGTCGGACAGGACAAAGGCATCGCGCAGAGCGAACTCGGTCGCGGTCGATTGTCTGATCCCCGATGCCTCCGTGCCGTAAGCCGTGCCGGGACGGATCGCGGCGTTGGTGTAGCCGTTGACCGCGATCAGAGTGCCCGCGGTTCCGGTGAAGCTCGCCCCCGATACATCGGCCAGCGCATTGTAGGTCGCATCGGTATAGCGGAAGGTCGTGCCATCTGCCGATATGCGGTCGGCGCGGATATCGATCGGCGCTTCGAACCCGACAGTTCCTGCCAGCGCGATCATCTCGTCGGTATCGACATCGACGTCGAGCGTGTTGGGGGCGAAAGTGTAGTCGGGGTCCGCAGCAATGCCGATGCCGCCGACGACGACACCGTTCTTGTAAAGCGGGAAGCCGCCGGGGTCAGCCGAAAGGCCGAGCGGCGAACGCTGCGGCCCGATCATGCCGTCGCTGGCGCGGGCGGAAAGGTCCGAGCACGGCAGCTGGCTGAACTGCACGCCGAACAGCGGGCCGCTTTCAAGGCCCACGGTCGTCGGTGCGGGTGGGAAATGCTCCTGCACGATCTGCGAGGCCACGCGGGTCGAGAAGGCGTTCCCCCCGCTCGACAGATAGGCCCCCGTGATCGCCTTGGCGATGGCAGAGCCGGCGGCGGGCACGTCGAGCCCCTGGATATCGACATTCTGGCCGTTGGGCGCATCGGGGATCGCCACGAAGTCGCGCGCGTTCGGCATCTTGAACACGGCGAGCACATTGCCGACGCGGTCCACCACGGCGATATGCGCAGGCACGCCCATCGCATTGGCCTGCGCCGCGGCGCGGGCGATGACCGTCTGCACATCGGCAGTCGAAAGGCTCTCGGCCGCCGGAAAGTTGAAGAACTGTCCGCTCGGCGGCGGTGTCGGCGAAGGCGTCGGCGTCGGGCCTCCGCCCGTTCCGCCGCCCGAAGGCTGGCTACCGCCGCCTCCGCACGCCGCAAGAACCAAGGCCGGTGCGGCCGCCAGACGTTTCCATCCCCCCAGCATAACTATTGCAACCTACGAATGGCGGCGACCGCAGAGGCGAGCGCGGCACGGAAATCATCTGGCTTGTACTTATTGGGCTCTTCGACCGCAGCATAGGCGCGGTTGATGCTCGCACGGATACCCGCTGCCGCCCCCGGAGTGACACGGCCATCGGTGACAAGCCCGTTGAGCAGCGTGTCGATCGCCATCACCGCCTGCACGCTGCCCGAATAATCGGTGAAGCGCGGGCGTGTGGCATTGTCGCCGATAATCCCGATCACCTTGAATGCGTCTGCATCGATATAGGCCCGCTGGCTGAGCGAGTTGGACAGCTGCCCTGCCCGCTGCGACAGCGCGACTGCGGCGGCACGCGGATCGCCCTCGCCGCCCATCGCGCGGTGGAAGGCGCGACTGGCGCGCTTGAAATCGTCGGCCTGCCCCGGAACCAGCGCATTCGACACCGCCGAGAGCATGATGATGTTCTCGTCATTGAACGGCGCATTGCCGAAGGGAATCGGGCGCCCGGGATTTTCCTCGAAGGTCAGTCGCCGCCGGTTCGAATCCTGGATCTCGCGGTGGCAGGAATGGCAATCGAGGAAGTAATATTGCGGGAAGATGCCTTCCATGCCGAACTTGGGCTGCGCGAACAGGCTGGTCGCACGCTTGACCGCTTCGGCCTGCCCGACCGCCCAGAAGCGCACCGCATTGGGCTTGCCCTTGCGGCGGGTATAGTCGGCGTCGATGTCGTGGTGCTGTTGCAGCGCGCTGAACAGATCGAGCTCGAACGAGACGCGCGGGTGGCCCGCTGCCATCATCGAGTGAGTCACGAACTGCCCCGGCTTCGACGAGCCGTAGTGGCAATCGAGGCAGACATTCGCGCGCACCTGCGGGCTTTCGAGCGGCATCAGACCGTCATTAACGTTCGAGGCACGCGTCGCAGGACGCGCATAGTGGCTGGAAAGCCACGTACCGCCTGCCGGACCATGACAGCTTTCGCAGCCGACACCGTCGGTTATCTGGAAACGGGCGCCACGCGGCGCGCCGTGGGTCGGGGTCGTATGACAGCCGAGGCACGCGGGAGAATCAGCCGCGCTGCGACCAATGCCCGGAGTGCCTTGAAGACTTGCGATGATCTGCCGGCCACGCTGCCCTTCGAGCACGGCATAGGCACGGCTGTGCGCGCCGCTGGGGGAGGACGGTTCCTGCCAAGTCGCGATCTCGTCCTGCCGGACGACCGCGCCATTGCCTTCGGCCCGGCCGTGACAGGTCGAGCCTGCGCAGCTTGCCACGCCTTCGAAAGTTCCATTGCCGATTGCGGTTGCCGCAGGATAGCTCGCGATAAGTCCCAGAACGGCAAACACGCGGAACAAACCCGCGCGATTGCGACTGAGGGACTTAAGCAAACCCCATTTCGGCCCTGATCTTGTCATCTCATACCCCCCACGAGATGCCTTAACTTTGCCTTTTTATCGGCTCCGCGCAACCCCTGAGGGGCGCACAATGCCAATGCAGTATGCCACTGCAAGATGAAAGCGACCGGGCTTCCACTAGCGCCCAGACACCCTCAACGCTTGTATGGGCCCGCCAAGTCGAAAGTCTGCGAAGGATATTTCTCCCCCGACTCTTCCTCCCATCCACCGCCCTTGTCTCAATCTTGAACCGTGGATGCAACTCCCAATGCGATGATTTTCCGGCGATTCGCGCCAGAAAGATCGGCCAGTTACCGGCGCAATGGTCGGCTCGATACTTTTCGAAGGCCTTCAAGCTTGGCATGATGCGGCGTTAAATTGAGGGGCGCACACACATCATGACCAGCACTGTGATCGAGCCGGGGGCCGACGGTCTCTACCATCCTGCCACCGAAGCCGAGGTGATCGCGCTCGTCGCGTTTGCGCGCGCAAACGGGAAACAACTCCGCGCGCGCGGATCGACCCATTCGGTGGCGTGGAGCATCTATACCGACCCTGTCGCCGGCACTCCGCCCAACCGCACGCTCGAACAAACGCCGCCGCCGCGCGAGATCAATATCGCGTTCGACAAGATGCGCGCGCTTCACTGGGCGGACGAGGCGAATGGCGTGATCGAAGTCGAGCCGGGCATCAATCTGGGCTGGGACCCGCAGGACCCCTTCGGTGTCTCGACGCTGGAGAACAGCCTGCTGCACCAGATTTTCGAGCGTGGCTGGGCGGTCGATACGCTCGGCGGGATTACGCACCAGACGCTCGCCGGCTTTACCGCGACCGGCTCTGCGGGCGGTTCGACCCGCTACGGCTGGACCAATGCGATCGCTTTCCGTGTCGTTGACGGCATGGGCAATGCCGAATGGATCGACCAGAGCCACCCGCAATTCGACGCTTTCGGCACGTCGATGGGCCTGCTCGGCGTGGTCACGAAAATCCGCATGCAATTGATCCCGATTTACAACATCGAAGGCACCGAGGTGACGACCCCGATCACCGGAGCCGACGCGCCGGTCGACCTGTTCGGCCCCGGCAGCGCGAGCCAGCCGGGCCTGAGGCAATATCTCGAAGAAACGCCTTACACCCGTATCGTCTGGTGGCCGCAGCACGGTGCGGAGCGCATCCAGACGTGGAAGGCGAAGCGCGTTCCCGCGAGCAATGAGAACCTTGTCCCCTATCAGCAGTTCACCCCCGACTTCGGCGGACAGACGCTGCAATTTCTCGGCGCGCTGATCTTCGTCAGTGTCGGCAACACCAGTCCTGTGCGGATCATCAAGCTGATCTGGCAAAAGGTCGGCATCTATCTGGAGAACCTCGGCTTCGTCCTGAGCCAGGGCAGCGGCAGCGGGCTGTCGCGCTTTCTCACTTTCCTGCTGGGCTGCGTGGTCGGGATCATCGCGCTCGCGATTGGCAGCGTGCTCGCTTTCTTCAACGGGCTGATGCGCAATATCTTCGCCAGGCTGCTGCCGGTCTTCCAGCCAATGACCAAGCCGGGCGAAGAGACGAAGTTCTCCGACTGGTACTGGCGTTCGCTATGCATGGACAACACGGTGAGCGACGGCTTGCTCGGGACCGAGTTCACCGAGATATGGGTGCCGATCCAGCATGCCGAAACGGTGATGAACCTCTATCAGAAGATGTTCGAAGACGGCGGTGATGCAGCGACGGGATATTTCTCGACCGAGGTCTATGGCGGCCCGCCCTCGAAGGGGTGGATGCATCCGGGCTACACCGATGGCAGCGACGCCTATAAGGACGGGACAGTGCGGCTCGACGTCTATTGGTATCGCGACAACAAGGGCATTCCCAACGCCGACGAAGCCTTCTTCGAGCAATATTGGAAGGTGCTGCGCGACAACGGGATTCCCTTCCGCCTGCACTGGGGCAAATTCGTGCCCCGCTTCGATTTTGCCGAATGGGCAGCCTATTATCAGGCGAACCTGCCGCGCTTCGATGATTTCATGACTTTGCGCGCCGCACGCGATCCCGACGGCATTTTCTTCACCGAATACTGGCGCTTGCGGCTGACGGGCAGCGCCTGAGGGCCCACCGGCCTTTGCTGCAACGCAACAAAGCGCTTGGAGATTCGAAAAGCAGGTATATTGTCCCCGTCCGTGGGCGACATTCCTGATCTGGCATTCACGATCATCGCGCTGCTTCTCGCGGGCGCAGCAGCTGGCTTTGCCGGCGGCCTGTTCGGCATCGGCGGCGGCTTTGTCGTTGTCCCTGCGTTGGTCTTTCTCTTGCCGCTGCTGGGAGCCTCCCCCGAACAGACCGCGCATGTCGCGGTCGGCACTTCACTTGCCACGATCATCTTCACCTCGATCCGCGCCACCATGAGCCACGCCAAGCGGCAAGCGGTCGATTTCGAAGTGCTCAGGGGCTGGGCGCCGTGGGTCGTGCTCGGCACGGCGCTGGGCACGTGGATTGCCTATTACATTTCGGGCAGCGGGTTGGCGCTGATCTTTGCCATCGGCGTGCTCGCCTTTGCGGTCTATTTCCTGCTGCCCGACCGCTTTGCCGTTCCCGTGTTTGCCGCCATGCCCGCTGGCGTGCCGCGCGCCGGATTGGCCGGAGCGCTGGGTGCTTTCTCTGCGCTGCTCGGCATCGGCGGCGGCACGCTAACGACGCTGACCATGACCGTTTGCGGCGCGCCGATCCACCGCGCGATCGGCACGGCGGGAGGCATGGGCGCGATCATCGCGATTCCCGGCACCATCGGTTTCATCCTGATCGGTCTTGGCGAAACGGGTCTGCCGTGGGGCTCGCTCGGTTTCGTCAACCTGCCTGCCGCCGCCGCGATCATCGTCACCTCGGTGATTGTCGCCCCACTCGGCGTGGCCGCCGCCCACAAGATGCCGCCCGCGCTGCTGCGCCGCGTCTTCGGGATTTACCTCATTGTCGTCGGAGTCACGATGATCGCCAAGTTCTGACCACCAGCCAAAGGAGCGCCGTCATGTATGCCAATCGCCGAAACTTCCTCGCCGGAGCGGGAATAGCATCCGGGCTGGGCGCGTTTCCGATGGCCGGTATGCGGGCCGTCGCATCGGGCACAGCACCCGAGCCCGACTTCGGACCCAAGATCGGGCAGGCGCTGCTGAGCCGCAACGAGAATCCCTTTGGCCCTGCCCCTTCCGCGGTGCGGGCTGTCAGCGATACCGCGCAACTCGGCTGCTATTACGCCGACCGCGGCTTGTTCAAACTGCGCGCCATGATCGCCGAGCGGCATCAGGTGAAGCCCGAAATGGTGGTGATCGGCAGCGGCTCGACCGAGATCCTGTGCGCGATTGCGCTCGCATGGGGCAAGGAAGGCGCGATCCTGTGCCCGAACCTGTTCTGGGATACGACTGTCCTCTACGGCGAGCGGCAGGGCGCTTCCTCGATCCGCGTGCCTCTCGATGAAGGCATGAATGTCGATCTGCCGGCAATGGCCAAAGCGCTGACCGACGAGGTTTCGCTGGTGCAGATCTGCAATCCCAACAATCCCACGGGCGTGCTCATCCCCCCGCGTGAATTGAGCGGTTTTGCCGCGCAGGTGCGGGGAAAGGCAACGCTGCTGGTGGACGAGGCTTATAACGAGCTGACCGATTTCCCCGATACCAACTCGATGATCGACCTCGTGCGTGCAGGCGGCGATGTGATCGTGTGCCGGACCTTCTCCAAGATTTACGGCATGGCGGGCATGCGCGTTGGCTATGCGATCACCAGCGAGGAGAACGCGCGGCGGATCGGCGGTTATCTGATGAGTTTCGGCGGCAATATCTCAGGCATCGCGGCAGCGATTGCGAGCTATGACGATTTCGGCTTCCTCGAAAAATCGCGCGCCATGGTGCTCGAGGGACGCGAGATGATCCTCGATGCGGTGGCCAGCGCAGGGCTGCGCGCCCTGCCCTCGCAGACCAATTTCGTCTATGTCGAGGTGCCCGATGCCAATGCGGTGCAGGCGGCGATGGCGGAACGCGGCATTTCGATCCGCGGGGCCTATGGTGACTGGACGCAATATTCGCGGGTCAGCACCGGCAAGCTCGAAGACGTTTCGCGCTATGCAGCCGCACTGCCGGAGATTATCGATAGGCTGAGAGGCTGATGGGAGAGAGAACTGTGCGTTTGAAAGCAATTGCCGCCATGGGCGCGGCGGCCCTGGTCACGGCTCCGGCGCTGGCCGATACGCTTGTCGATATCGAAAGCGAACATGTCGACGAGAGCGTCGATATGCCGGTCTTCAAAGTCGATGCGAGCTGGCCCAACCTGCCCGGTGACATGATCCTAGGCCAAATCCCCGGCCTCGCCGTTGCCGCTGACGACACGATCTGGATTCTCACCCGCCCCAACTCTTTGGATGCAACAGAGACTGGCCGCGACACCGATCCGCCGATCACGCAGGCCTGCTGCACCAAGCCGCCGCACGTGCTGCAATTCGACCAGGAGGGGAACCTCCTGCGCAGCTGGGGCGGTCCGCAGCTTGCTCCGGGCGAAAGCACGGTGACAGGGGGTGGGCGCGACGCGGTGGAGGAAGGCGACGAGCAATGGCCTGCCAATGTCCACGGCCTTTATGTGGACGCCGATAACACCGTGTGGATCGGCGGCAACGGCAATGGCGACCACGTTGTGCTGAACTTCACCGCCGACGGCGAATACATCCGCCAGTTCGGTCGCCGCCAATCGACCGATGGCAATGCCAGCACACAATTCCTCGGCAACCCCGCCGATATCGCCGCCGATGGCGAAAGCGTGCTGGTCGCGGACGGCTATATCAACAAGCGCATCGTGGAGATTGCAGGCGACGACCTCAGCTTCACCCGCGCCTTTGGCGCCTATGGTGACGACCCGACGGGCGGCACGCGTGCCGAACCTTTCGACCAGAGCCAGGCCACCAGCACGGGCGACGGCGGCGCGAACACCACCAGCGAAAGCTTCGGCGATATCGTCCACTGCGTGGTGCGCGGCCCCGAGGACACCGTCTATGTCTGCGACCGCCGCAACAACCGCCTGCAATTGTTCCGCGAGACGGGCGCAGGCGTCGAATTCGTGCGCGATATCGTCATCGCCGACGGGACCGGCGGCACGCGCTCGGCCAGCGACGTCGCCTTCAGCCCCGACGGCAAATACGTCTATGTCGCCGACATGATGAACGGGCGGGTGTGGATCCTGCTGCGCGAGACGCACGATGTCGTCGGCTGGTTCGGCCGCAACGGGCGCTATCCGGGCCAATTCATCTGGCTCCACAGCGTCGATGTCGACAGCGCGGGCAATGTCTATACAACCGAGGTGAATACCGGCCGCCGGGTCCAGCGTTTCGTGCTGCAGGCGGGCGAATAGGGGGAAATTTTCGAATGCGTATTGCCGGGTCGCTTCTCTTCACCACCGCGCTGGTGTCGCAGCCTGCGCTTGCCGGGGACGAAGTCCTCTATGACGATCCGCCTGCATGGGTGGAGGAAAAGCCGATCCAGACCGAGGGGCGCGATCCCGGTTCCCCGATCGTGCTGATCGATCATCAGGCCCGGATCGAGAGCGGGCAGCTGTGGACCTATATCGACACCGCCGTCGCGCTCGATTCCCCGCAGGCGCTCACCCAGTTCGGGACGCTGTCTGCCAACTGGATGCCCGACAAGGGCGATCTGATCGTCCACAGTGCCGAGCTGATCCGCGGCGACGAGGTGATCGACCTGCTTGCAGACAACCAGCAGTTCGAAATCCTGCGGCGCGAACAGGGCCTCGAAGCCCGCCTTTTGAGCGGCGCTCTGACCGCGACCATGACTGTGCCGGGTGCACGGCTCGGCGATGTGGTGCGGCTCGCCTATTCGACCACGCTTTCCGATCAGGCGATGGGCGAGAACGTTCAGTGGCAATCGGGCCTCGTCGCCGATCCTTTCCCGCTGGTCGACGGGCGCGTGCGCGTCTCATGGCCGCAAGACCTGCCGGTGACGCGCCTTCACACCGGCAATGCGGCGGTCGGCAACCCCGAAGTGGTTGACGGCTTCAACGTGTGGACGGTCGATCTTCCAGTCGAGGAACTGGAGCCGTTTCCCTACGATGCGCCCGCCCGCTACCAGATCGGCGAGCTGTTGCAGGTGACCACCTATCGCGACTGGCAGGCGGTCTCCTCGAACATGGCGAAGCATTATGGTGTCGCCGGAACGATCACGCCGGGCGGCGATCTTGCGGGCGAAGTGGCGCGCATCAGGGCCGCCAGCAGCGACCCGCTGACCCGCGCCGCACTCGCTCTGCAACTGGTGCAGGACGACATCAGCTACCTCCTCAACGGTCTCGACGGCGGCAACTACCTGCCACAAAGCCCCGAAGAGACATGGGAAAACCGCTTTGGCGATTGCAAGGCGAAGTCGGTGCTGTTGCTCGCCATCCTGCAAGAGCTGGGCATCACCAGCGAGGCTGTGCTTGTGCGCTCGCAAGGCGGCGATGTCCTGCCTGTGCTCGCGCCTATGCCGGGCAATTTCGACCACGTCATTGTGCGCGCCGAGATCGACGGCAGGAACCTCTGGCTCGACGGCACTTCGACCGGCGCCCGCATCGACACCATCGATACCGTGCCGCGCTTCTTTTACGCGCTGCCCCTGCGCGAGGAAGGGGCCGAACTCATCAAGCTTGACGAGCGCGCGCAATCCACGCCTGACCGCGTCGTTCGGCTCAAGGTCGATCAAAGCGCCGGTGTGCGCCTGCCCGCGCTGTTCGAGATCGAGATCGAATTCCGCGGCACCATCGGCGGGCAATGGCGCGCCTTTGCCGATCAGGGTGACGGCGAAATGCGCGACAACGCCGTTTACAGCGCGGTGTCGAGCGTTGTCGGACAGGCGCAGCTGATCGACGAGCATATGAGCTATGACGTCGAAAGCGGCGTGGCGCTTGTCACCGCACGCGGGGCGCTGCCCTCGCCGTGGGAGCGCGACGATATCGAGTATGAATTGAACGCACCGTCGCAGGCAGCGCGCGCGATCGCCTTCAGCGCCGACCGCGCGCGGGCCGACTGGCGCGACATTCCGCTGCGCCTCAACGGGCCGACCTATGTCACCTCCGAGTTTGAAATCACCCTGCCCGGCGGCGATCAGGCTTTCGAACTGAAAGGGGACGAGCAAGCGAACGCGGAGATCGGCGGGGTCGAGGTAAGCTCCACCGCCAGCCTGACGGGCAACCGCTTTACCCTGTCGCAGTCGATGCGCAGCCGCAGCGAGGAACTTGCCGCCGACCAGATTCCCGTCGCCCGGCGCGCGCTCGCCCGCTTCAACCGCTCGCTGCCGGTGCTTCATTCGGCAGGCGGTGTGCGCGAATTGTGGGAGTATTTCGGCGAAGACCGCGAGCTGCTTGCTCCGTTCGAAGCGATCTATGCCGATGCTATTGTCGATGCGGCCAGCGACGATATCGGCCCGCTGCTCAACCGTGCAGGCTTCCGCATGAGCGTTTACGACCACAAGGGCGCGCTAGAGGATGTCGAGGCAGCGCTCGCCATCGAGGCTTCGCGCGATCTGTATCTCACGCGGGGCTATCTGCGGCGCGAGCTGGGCGACCTCGAAGGCGCGCTGGCCGATTATCAACTGGCCGAAGACCTTGCGCCCGACGGATCGACCTATTCCGAACAGGTCGAATTGCTCGCGCTGCTCGGCGAGACCGAGGAAGGCCTCGCGCTGGCGGAGGAGTATCAGGACTTTGCCGATGATCCGGTCGCCGAAACCAATCTGCTCGCGACCGCCTATGGCTGGGCGGGTTCGGTCGAGGAAGGGATCAGCCTGCTGCAAACCGCGATCCGGCGGCGTCCGGGCGACGGCACGCTGCTCAACGCGCTGTGCTGGGAAGCGGCGACGTGGAATGTCGTCACCGAAGAGCGGCTGGCGACCTGCGTCGATGCGGTCGAGAAGTCACAATATTCCGCCGCCGCATTGGACAGCCGCGCTCTGGCGCATTTCCGGATGGGCGATATCGAATCCGCCCGCGCGGACGTCGATGCGGCGCTGCTGGCCGAACCGAGCCTGACGCCTTCGCTGTTCCTGCGCGGGCTCATCAAGATCGAACAGGGTCACGAGGAAGAAGGGCGCAAGGACATTGCGCTGGCGCTCGCCATGAACCCCTCGCTTGAAGCGAATTACCGCGCCTGGGGTCTGGAATTCTAGAAGGTTTCGTCACCCGCGAGGGATTACCCCGCGGGTGACGCAAACGCCTTACGAAGCGAGCGAGATGTGCCGCTTCATGTGGTGGTCGACATTGCCGAATTCGGAATCGAACAGCGTCAGCCGCTTGAAATAGTGGCCGATGGCGTATTCGTCGGTCATGCCGTTGCCGCCGTGGATCTGGATTGCTTCCTCGCCCACCTTGTGCGCAGCCTGACCGACACGGACCTTGGCAGCCGACACGGCCAGTTTGCGGTCACGCTCGGCCGCGTCGAGGCGCAGCGTGGCGAGATAGGTCATCGAGACCGACTGTTCGTATTCGATGAACATGTCCGCCATGCGGTGCTGGAGCACCTGGAACTTGCCGATCGGAACGCCGAACTGCTTGCGCTGCTTCGAATATTCGAGCGTCATCGCATTGGCGACCGACATTGCCCCGCAAGCTTCTGCACACAGCGCGGCAACGGCTTCGTCGGTGACGAGTTCGATCAGCGGCAGGGCAGCGCCCTCTTCACCGATCAGCGCATCTGCGCCGAGCGCCACGTTTTCGAAATAGACTTCGCTGGCGCGCCGTCCGTCGAAGGTCGGATAGTCGCGGGTGACGACGCCGTCGGCGCTCTTGTCGACCACGAATACCGAAACGCCGTCCTCGTCGCGGCGGTCGCCGCCGGTGCGGGCGGTGACGATCAGCTTGCTCGCCCACGGTGCGCCGATGACGACAGCCTTGTGCCCGTTGAGCACATAGCCGCTGCCGTCCTTCTTGGCGGTGGTTTCGAGGTCGGCGTAATTGTAGCGCCCGCGCGGTTCGGCATAGGCAAAGGCATAGACGCCCTCACCCGAGACGATTGCGCCGATATGCTCTTCCTTCTGCGCCGCAGTGCCTGCGTGCTTGAGGAAGCCGCCTGCGCAGACAACGGTGGGCACGAACGGCTCGACCACGAGGCCCTTGCCGAATTCCTGCATCACCACCATCGCGTCGACCGCGCCGCCGCCAAAGCCGCCGTCTTCCTCGCTGAACGGCATGCCGAGAATGCCGAGTTCGGCCAGCTGCGCCCAGATTTCAGGGCGCCATCCGGCTTCGCTCTCGGTCACGCCGCGGCGTGTTTCGGCGTCGTATTGTTCGCGCACCAGCCTCGAAAGGCCGTCGCGCACCATTTCCTGTTCTTCGGTAAAGTTGAAGTCCACGGTCTGTCTCTCCCGCCCGGCCTTAAAGGCCGAGGATCATTTTCGTGATGATGTTGCGCTGGATTTCGTTCGATCCGCCATAGATCGACGTCTTGCGCATGTTGAAATAGGTCGCGGCCGAATGCTGCGCATAGTCGGGGCCGACCGGATATTCGTTCGAACGCGGATCGGCGATGCTGCCGTACATCGGCGTGCCGTAGGTTCCGACCGCTTCGAGCGTCAGTTCGGTCAGGCGCTGCTGGATTTCGGTGCCCTTGATCTTGAGGATCGAGCTTTCCGGTCCCGGCCCCTTGCCCGCCTGTTCACCGGCAAGCGTGCGCAGCTCGGTGATTTCAAGCGCGTTGAGGTCGATTTCGAGCTGGCTCACCTTGCGGGCAAAGTCGAAGTCCTTGATCAGCGGCTCGCCGTCGAGCGTTTCGTGGCCGGCAATGTCGCGCAGCTTTTCGAGGCCACGCTTCGATGCGGCAACGCGGGCGATGCCAGACCGTTCATGCGCGAGCAGGAACTTGGCATAGGTCCAGCCCTTGTTCTCTTCGNCCAACGAGGTTTTCGACCGGNACGCGGACNTCGGTCAGCCAGGTNTCGTTGACCTCGTAACCGCCGTCGATCAGCTTGATCGGCTTCACTTCCACACCCGGCGTCTTCATGTCCACGAGGATGAAGCTGATGCCTTCCTGCGGCTTGGCAGCGTCGGTATCGGTGCGGCACAGGAAGAAGCCCCAGTCGGCGTGCTGCGCCAGAGTGGTCCAGGTCTTCTGGCCGTTGATTACATAGTGATCGCCATCGCGCACGGCGGTGGTCTTGAGCGATGCAAGGTCGGAACCGNCGCCCGNTTCCGAATAGCCCTGACACCACCACACTTCGCCGCTGCGGATGCCCGGCAGGTGCTTGGCCTTCTGTTCTTCGTTGCCGAAGGTGTAGATGACGGGGCCGACCATCGAAGCGCCGAAGGGCAGCGGCATGATCGCATTCACGCGCGCGTTTTCTTCGTTCCAGATATAGCGCTGCGTCGGGGTCCAGCCGGTGCCGCCGTATTGTTCGGGCCATGCCGGAACCGACCAGCCTTTTTCGCCGAGGATCTTGTGCCATGCGACCATGTCTTCGGGCGACAGGTCTTCGCGGGCACCGACCTCGATCAGGTGTTTGGGATAGTTCGCTTCGATAAAGGCACGAACTTCATCGCGGAACGCCAGCTCTTCGGGCGTGAATTCCAGATTCATCGCGGGCATCTCTCTCTTCAAGTGTTCAGACGGGGGCTACATGGCACGGAAAGCGCCCCTTTTGAAAGGTCAAAGTTTACGCAAACGGAAAGAAGGCGCCCCGCACAGACCCCGCACAAATGGCGGTTTCATGCGCTGTTTCAGCATGCCGTAGCGTCCGCGCGGGACTATTGGTTGTCGAGCGCGTTGGCGGTCGCGATGATAGAAAATGCCGTGGTCGAGAGCGTTGCGAGGAATCGCTCCAATTCGACTCCGGGAGCGGTCGAGATGTAGAGCACATCGTCGTCGCGCATCTGGAAATCCTGCATCGCGAACAGACTCGAAGCGTCATCCATGCGCAGGCTGTAAACGACCGGCACACGCCCGTCCGCCGTGGTCCTGGCATCGGGGCCGAGCAGGCTTTCGACCGCGCTGCGCGGTTCCATGCGGAACACGAACACGCCCTTAATGTCCGCGCGTCGCTCGGCAAGCCCGCCGACGCGGCCCAATGCCTGCGCGAGATTGACCCCGCCCCCTTCGAAGGGGACTTCGGCGCTGCGGGTGACTGCACCAAGAGCGACGAAGCTGAAGGGCTGGTGCTGGACGGTGATGACATCGCCGGGGCGCAGACGGACATTCTGCGCAGGATCGGCGATTACCTGTCCGACCGGCATCGTCGCGCGCGTGTTGCCGCGAGCCAGCTGCACGGTCGATTGCTCGATCGCCTCGCGCGTGCCGCCCGCGCTCGCAAGCGCATCAAGGATCCGCTCGCCCCGTCCTGTCAGCATCATGCGCTGGCTGGAGGCGACATTGCCGAGGATCGTCGCGGTGCGGCTTTCGTTCTGGGCAAGCCGTACCACCGCCTGCGGATTGTTTGCCCGCCCGCGCAGGCGCGAGGTGATGACGCGCTCGATCTCGTCGGGGCGCAGGCCCACGACCTCGATCCGGCCCACGAAAGGCACCATGACCTTGCCGTCTTCGCCGACCTGCTGCTGCGGGATTTCGGCGGTGCTGGCCGTGTCCAGCCCGCCGCTGCGGCTGAGTTCGGCAGGCGCGGTCCCGAACAGCACCGCAGGCGGCGCTTCCCAGATNGCGATGTCGAGCGTGTCGCCCGGCCCCACCAGCGTCGGAGAAACACCCGCATCGTCGAACACTTCGGCAAAGCTGGTCGCCGCGCTGTATTCAGTCAGCCTTTGCGTCACGCCCGCATTGAGTTCGATCACCGCAATGCCCGCATCGGCATAGCTCTGCCCCTCGATATCGCGCACCGCGCCGGTCGATGGGCCGGTCGCACCGAGGCTGGCACAGGCTGCCGTCCCGAGCAGGAGCAGCACCGAAAGAGCGGGCTTACAGATATTGGTCATAGACATGCTTCAATCGCTCTCGATAGCTTTCGGGGCTGTAGAGGTCAGCCTGTTTTCGCCCGCGTGCCACATATTCGCCGCGCAGCCCTTCGTCGGCGTCGAGCGCGCGGATCGCCTGCGTGATCTCCTGCGTATCATAGGGATCGACCATCAGCGCGGCTTCGCCCGCGACTTCGGGCAGCGAGGACGTGTTCGAAGAGATCACCGGCGTGCCGAGCAGCATCGCTTCGAGCACGGGCAGGCCGAACCCTTCGTAAAGCGAGGGGAACAGCGCGGCTTTCGCCCCGCGGATCAGGCTGACGAGCAGCGGGAACGGTGCATAGGGCAGCTGGATCACGCGCTTCCTTGCGCCGCGCCGCCGTTCGATACTGCCGTGGAGCGTCTCGGTCTCGCCCAGCAGTTTGAGCTCCTGTTCTGCCTTCCACGCCTGCGCACCGACGATCACCAGCGGCGTATCGACCTGCGCCGAAAGATAGGCCTCGATCATGCGCCCGATGTTCTTCTTGGGCTCCAGCGAACCCCAGAACAGGAAGTAGCCTTTGTAGTCGAAGCCCGTCAGCCCCTCGACCTCGCGCGCGACCTGGTCTTCGGGCTTGTCGCGATATTTCGCAGGGATGCTGACCGATTGATAGGNGTTGGTAATCCGCTCGGGCGCGATGCCGGTCAGATCGACCAGATCGCGCTTCGAGTTTTCCGATACGGTCACGAAATGCGCCGCTTTCTTGTCGAGCTGTTGCAGCAATTGGAGATAGCGCCGCTTGTGATCGAGCGTGGTGTAGGGAAGCCGCAGCGGCACGACATCGTGGAGCGTGTAGATATTGGGCCGTCCCTTCACATGCAGCGGGATGGGATAGGTCCAATGCGCCAGATCGGGCTTTTCGGGCAGGCGAATGGTCGAAGGGCGCTTCCACAGTTTGAAGGCGCTCTGTGCGCGCTGGAACAGGTCGGGCGAATTGAACAGCCGGTCGAAATTCGGAAGTTTCGACTGGAAGGTGCGCGTGATGACGCGGCCCGAGACCGGTATTTCCTTGGCGCGGAAAGTCAGCGGGCCGTGGATCGCCTGCTGCACCTGTTCGATGATTTCGAGCAGGCGGATGCGCTCGTCTTCGCTGGAATCGAAGAAGTAAATCTCGCGCAGCAGATCGTCGCGCGTGGCGCTCGCGCGGTTGCCGTAGAGCACATCGACCTGATGCCCGAGCGCGCCCAGTTCATAGCTGAGGTTGCGCGCATAGGTCGCAACGCCGGTGCCCTTTTCCAGCCCGAGATTGTATCCGTCGATGAGGACCCGTGCCACGCGTCTATCCGTTTCCTGATTTGAGTTTTGTCATGCCGGCGCCTTTATGGCTGCCTGCGTTGCCTGCCAATCGCCGAACCCGCCCGCCGCGATGAGCGCACCCCAGGGGTCGCTGCGCATCGCTTCGGAAGCGGCAAGCTCTGCCTTCGCCCTGCGATCAAGATCGGGACAGGCAATGGCGATCATCTGTGCGATCGTGGATGGCGCAATCTCGCCCGCTGTCCCAGAAGATACGGGACGGGCGAGCATCGCGGCCAAAGCCTCGTCGCAGGTCGCGCTGGTGCGAAGCAGGTGGAGCATGGTTTCGTCCTCGACCGTGTCGCTGCCCCATGCGCCCCGCGCAAAGAGCGCGATATCGGGGGCAGCCGGAGCATCGCGCCGCGCATCGTCGCCTGCGTAGATATGCGCCGAATAATCGGCGAGCTCCGTCCCCTGCCTGCGCATCACGAATTCGAGGTGCTCGCGCACATCGGCATAGGCTTCGCCCAGCGCAATCGCGGTGCGATAGCCGATCTCGGCGCGCACATCCTCGCCCTGTTCCTTCGCCATATGGGCGCGCTGCACCCAGTAGGACCGCTGGTAGGGATAAAGCGCCAGCGCCTCGGCATAGCTTGCCTCGGCTGCGGCCCAATCGCCTTCGTCGCGTTTCCAGTCAGCATCCTGCACCGTGACCCGGAACGCATCGTCGAGCACCGAAACCGTATGCGTCGTCTCGATCAGCTGGCGGCGATCATCGGCGATATCGACCGTCTCGCTGCGCTGCTTGCGCTCCAGCCCGATCTTCTCGCGGAAGTCGTGATAGGCTTCGTCGAAATCGTTGAACTGCACCAGCACGCCATCGTGCAGCACGGCAAAGCGGTTGCAATGGTCGCGGATGTAGCTCGCATCGTGCGAGATGATGATCATCGCGCGGTCGGCACGCTTGCGGAATAATTCGTAATTGCAGCGATCATGGAATCGCGCATCGCCCACTGCGCCGACTTCGTCGATCAGGAAGCAGTCGAATTCGATGATCATCGAGATCGCGAAGGCCAGCCTTGCGCGCATGCCTGATGAATAGGTGCGCACTTCCTCGCCCAGATAGGGGCCCAGTTCGGCGAAATCCTCCACGAAAGCGAGGTTCGCCTCAATGTCCTGATCGTAAATGCGGCTGATGAAACGGATATTGTCGAGGCCGGTGAGGTTGGGCTGAAACGCGCCGCCGAACGCAATTGGCCACGAGACAGACATATCCGCCTCGATGCTGCCAGCCGTGGGCCGTTCGGCCCCGCTGATTAGCCGCACCAGCGTCGATTTGCCCGCGCCATTGCGACCAAGAATGCCCAGCTTCTCGCCCATGGCGAGGTCGAAGCTGATGTCCTCGAACACGCGATTCTCGCCAAAACGGGTCTTGTAGACCTTCTTGAGATTGCGGACGCGGATCATTCGGGAACCACCCGCAGCGAGACATATCGCAAGGCGATCAGCGCGGCGACGCTCAGGCCGAGATTGAACGGGATGAGATAGCCCAGATCATAGATCGAGCGCGCCTGCGAGCCGAAGAAGCCGTCGCGCACCATCTCGACCCCGTGGACAATCGGAATCCAAAGCACCGCGTCCTGCGCAAACTGCGGCAATGCGGCGACAAGGAAGGCCGCGCCCGAAAGCGGGAACAGCAGGTAGGAGAACGGATGCCACAGCTTGTCCACCAGCTCGCTGATGTGTGACAGCGAGCCAAGCAGGATCGCCAGCGCCGCACCGAACCACGCGATCAGCAGCCAGCCGCCGAACACGGTCAACACATCGTCGGGCGGCGTGATCCAGCCGATCGCGAGGAACAGCACCGTCAGCGAGGCAAAGGAGATCGTCGCGCCGCCGAATTCGAGCAGCAGCCGCGCGATATAGATGTCGATCACCTTGATATTGCGGTGATACATCAGCGCTAGGTTGGCTTGCAGCGCGCCGATGCAGCGCCCGGGCATATTGCGCCACAGCAGCACCGAGGAATAGCCGGTGAGCGCAAAGGCGACGATAGGAAGGTCGCTGCCGTGCACCGACTTGGTCGCGGTCCACAGGATCGTCACGCCTACGGTGAACAGCATCGGTTCCACGAACAGCCACAGAAAGCCGATATTGTGCCGCCCGTAGCGCGTCAGCATTTCGCGCCGCAGCAGCGCGCCGATCACCCGCCGCTGGACTTTCAGGCTGCCCGCGAGGCCGTGTGAATAGGGCGGGCTCAACGCCATCAGTCGCGGTGCTCGCGCACGCCGATCAGGAGCATCGTCAGCACGCCCCATGCAAGCAGGCCGAGCGCGAGAGTGGCGAAAATGCTGCGGATGCGGCGCGGTTCGACCGCATAGTCAGGCAGGCTGGGGGCCGAAATCAGTTCGAGATAGGCCTGCTGGCGCCGCGCTTCGGCGCGGGCTTCCTGCAAACCCGCTCGCGCGGCAGCGAGTTGCTTTTCAGCGAATTCGACGTTGATCTGCAATTCCTGATACTTCGCCATCGAGGCCGAAAGCGAGGAGCGCGAGCCGGTCAGCGCGCTGCGTTCGCGGGCAATCTCGCTCTGCAATTCGCTCACCTGCACTTGCAGAAACGGGATTTGCGAGGCTTGCGGCGTATAGGTCTGCAATTGCCGCAGCCGCGTCTGTGCCGCGATCAGTTCGTCCTGCAATTTCGAGATCATTTGCAGCCCCGCCTCGGACTGCTGTGCGGGATCGACGATGCCGCTGGTGTCGCGGAAACCCGCCAGTTCGAGCGCGGCGAGGCGCGCTGCGTCGGCGGCTTCGTCCACTTCGCCTTGCGCAACTTCGATGAGGTCCGACTGCGCCCGCGTCGAGAGGCTGTTCACCAGCGTTTCGGCCTGCCGCACCATGCGCCGGTTGATCTCCTGCGCTTCTTCGGGATCGAAGGCGCGCACGCTGATCGTCATCACCTCGCTGCCTGCCCCTTCGGTAACGGTCAGCTTGTCGGCGAAATAATCGTAGAACTCCTCGGCGCTGGTCCCGCCCAGCGAACCGAAACGGTCGAACCAGAACACGTCATCGCCGGTATACGCCTGCGTGATCAGCCCGTCTTCATTGCCCTCGGCAATGGCCTGGCGCGACTGGAGGTAGGAAACAACCGCCGCATTGCTTTCATTCGCGGTGCCAAAGCCGGTCTGGTCGAGCGCGATGTTAAGCGCGGAAGCCGACTTCGTATCGGGATTGCGCACCACGACGCGCGATTCCGAGATGTAAACGTCCTCTGCCAGCAACCCGAAATAGACGAGCGCGACCAGTGTCGGAATCACCACCGTGACCAGCGCCAGCGGGCTGACGAGTTTCTTCATGCGTTCGATCATGCCGCAAGGCTGCTTTCACATGCCGCGCCGCTTTTCAAGGCACGCGGTGCAAGCCAGCTTTCGAGCAAGGCGAAATGGGCGGGCCACGTGGGCGCGTTGAATGGCTTGGCCTGCGGGCGCGGCGTGCTCGCCATAGTGGCGATAGCCTCTGCCCATGCGGCGGGATTGGCAGGGTCAAGCAGTTGCGGGACACCCTGCCCTATCTCGCGGAATATCGGCATATCGCTGGCGACAACCGGAGTGCCGATCGCCAGCGCCTCGACCAGCGGCAGGCCGAAACCTTCGGCGAGCGAGGGCATGAGCAACGCGCGCGCCGACGCCATCAATTTTGCCAACTCCGCATCATCGCAGGACGCACGCCATTCGACATGCGCCGCAAGCGCCGGATCGGCGAGCGGGGCGAGAATGTCTCCGGTGAGCGGACCTTGCTGTCCGACGAGCACCAGTCTTGGCGTGGCTTCACCCAAGCGTGACGCAAGCCTGCGCCAGATGTCGAACAGCAGGCGATGGTTCTTGCGCGGCTCGACAGTCCCGACAGCGAGGAAGAAAGGCTCACCACCTTGATCGCCTGCGCCCTCGAACGTCTCGCCCGCAATCGGAGCGACGAGCGGCGTTTCGCAGTCGAGCCCTTCGCTCTTGGCAAACGCTGCCAGATCGCGCGCGACGACATGCGAACTGGTTACGATCCCGCCGCCATGCCGCAAAGCCTCGCGCACACGCCCCAGATGCCGCTTCACCGCATGCGGGCGGGTGAATTCAGGGTGCAGCACAGGGATCAGGTCGTGAATGAAATAGACCGCCCGCACCCCGCTGCGCGCCACCCAATCGTGATGGGCGGCGAGATCGAAATCGGTGTGGCTGGTGTTGAGATAGGTCATCCCCGCTAGCCGCGCTTCGGGCACGGGATTGGCGAGCGCGCCGGGCGCAAAAGCCACAAGCTTGCGGCGAAATTCCTGATCCGGGCCAAGCAGCAGATCGAACAACCGCTCCGAACGCCGCGCATCGAAAACGCGCACCACGCCGCGATGCTGGACAACCGCCAGAGCGCGCGGGCGGAAATGCTTGAGATAGGCGTAGCACACGCGGTCGATCCCCGAGGATTGCCGCGAAGTCCAACTGCGCGAGACAAGCCGCGTCACGTCAAGCAGAACAGCGCGCCCCTCAGGCGACATTACAGCGCTCTCCTGCAAGGATCGCGAGATGCGCGGCTGCCTGGGCCTCGGCCAGATCCTGCGCGCGCGGATCATCGACGTCGATCCACCACAGTCCGCCGATATCCATCGTCATTGCGCGCCCCCTGTCGGCCAGCACCTGCATCCCTTCGGACAGGCTCCCCGCGTTCCCGTCGGCAATCGCCTCGAGGATTGCGACCGCCAGTTCGTGATTGGCGAGGAAGGCGCCGCAATCGACGGCATGATAGTCCTCGATAGTCTTGCCGATCCGGGCAATCCGCCCGCCAGCAGCTTCGCCCTCGCCTGTATCGTCGCCTTCATGCAGCGCAACCCAGGTCGCATCGTCAGGATCGACCAGCGGGTTGTCCTTGCGGTCGGTGGCAAGCACCACATCGCAATCGATCAGCGTCTGCTGGGTAAGCCGTTCAAGCAGGCCGTCACCAAAGATGTGATCGGCCATCATCAGCAGGAAAGGCGCGCCGACCAGTTCGGCCCCTGCCAGCACCGACCAGCCGTTGGGCCTGCTCCAGTCGTCGAGCCGCACGCTGCGAATATCGGCAGATAGCCGCTCTGCCAGCACTGCGACTTCGCGTTCGACCGCTCTCGCCTCGTGCCCGGTGACCACCACCACGCGCGTGACACCCGCGGCGAGCGCCTGACACACGCCGATCTCGATCAGCGACACGCCGCAAACCTGCGCTAGCGGCTTCGACGCTGCGCGCTCGCTCAGGCGGCTGCCGTAACCGGCTGCAAGGATGATGGCACTACCCGTCACGAATTCTGTCCCGATGCCTGCAAAGGCTTTCCGCCCGACAGTGGACTATTCCGCCGCGCAGGAGAAGCTGCCGAATTCGGCATCGAGCAGCTTTTCCGCCTGCTCTTCGGGAATCTGCTGCGGCGGGTGCTTGCAGTAGAGCGCGCTCGGCGCGATCAGCGAGCCCGCCTTGCCCTGCTCCATCGCCACCCGGCAGAACCGGATCGCATCAACCACGCAGGCCGCCGCATTGGGGCTGTCTTCGACCGAGAGACGCATTTCGAGGTTCATCGGAACCCCGCCGAACTGCTCGCCTTCGATGCGCAGGAAGCAGACCTTGTTGTCCGCCTGCCATGGCACGTAGTCCGACGGACCAATGACGATATCCTGATCGGCCAGCCGATAGCTGAGCGCCGCCTGCACCGCCTGCGTCTTCGATTCCTTCTTCGAGGAAATCCGGCTGCGGTCCATCATGTTGAGGAAGTCGGTATTGCCGCCGGTGTTGAGCTGGTAGGTGTGATCGACCCCGACGCCGCGCCCGGTGAACAGCTGACTCAACATGCGGTGGACGATAGTCGCACCAATCTGCGCCTTGATATCGTCACCGACAATCGGCAGCCCGCGCGCCTTGAACCGCGCTTCCCATTCGGGATTGCTGGCGATGAAGACGGGGATCGAATTGACCACGGCCACATGCGCTTCGAGCGCACATTCCATGTAGAACTCGCTCGCTTCCTGCGATCCGACAGGCAGGAAGTTGACCAGCACATCGACCTGATGCTCTTTCAGCGCGCGCACCATGCTGGCCTGCGTCGCTTCCATCGCATCGCTGACTTCAAAGCCGCGCTCGCCAAGGCCGGTCATGTGATCGGCAACCCCGTCGAGCCGCCGCCCCATGATGACAGGCGCACCCAGCGGCGCGAGATCGGGATAAAACTGCGTGGTGTTGTTGGGCTTGGCAAAGATCGCTTCGGCAACGTCGCGCCCGACCTTGCGGCGGTCCACATCGACGCCCAGCACGATCTCGATATCGCCAACGGCGTAGCCGCCGACGGTTTCACGGATCAGTCCAGCGGACGAAGACGCTTCGCGGTAATGGGCAATCCCCTGAACCAGCGAACTGGCGCAATTTCCGATGCCGATAATGGCGACCCTGATCGGCCTCATGCGCGGCGATCCTTAGTTGGCATGACATGCTCCTCAACGACAGTGCCGTTTCCGGCACAATGCGCAGATTGCCTCTCTCCCAACTCTGACAATGAAGCGCGACCTGTCTGTTTGCGTGGCCGAGATTTTGAGTTGATACAAGCGGCAATCGGGTAATGAATTGTATTCGTCGCAGAATCCGCACGACAGGCGGACTTCTGTACATATACGTAGGAAATCCCCTCAAGGTTTCGACCTGAGCCGAAGGTGAACCGAATTTCGACTGTCTGCATCGATTGCCGCTATATCGGCGCGCGCCCAAGCGGGATTGGCGAGGTTGTGCGAGGCCTTGTCGACCACGCCCCCGCGCTTGCGCCCGACCTGCATTTTCTGCTGCTGAAAAGCCCCGAAGCCGTCGCGCCGCTCAGCCACGCCGCCAATGTTACCGAGCAAGTGGTGCCGGCAAAGGCGAACAGTCCGGCGACGATGTGGATGCTGCCCGAAATCGCCGATCTTGCAGGGGTCGATCTGTTTCACGGCACTTATAACACCATGCCTGCAAGGCTCGCCATGCCGGTGGTGACGACGGTGCATGACATCATGTGGCTGACTGATCCGCACTGGTGCGAACCAGGTGCAAAACGCCTGATCAAGCAGCCTTTCTACGCTCACGGCATAAGGCGTGCGCTCGCCCGTTCCACGCATATCGCGACCGTCAGTGCGGCGACGCGCGAGGCGATCCTTGCGTACGATCCCGCGCTTGCCGACCGGGTCAGCGTGACGTTGTCGGGCGTTGCTCCGCGCTTTACCCCCGTGCCGCGTGACAACGCAGTGCTCTCCCGCTTCGGCGTGTCAGCAGAGGCGCGCTACGTGCTCGTTGTCGGCCAATATGCGCCCTACAAGAACCATGAGCGCGCGCTAGAAGCCTTTGCCCGCGCCTTTGCCGGAAACGCGGCCATGCGGCTGGTCATGGTCCAGCGTCAGGGGCCGAGCGCGACCAATCTGGAGCAGCTCGCCCGGCGGCTCGGCATCGGCGCGCAGGTTCGTTTTACCGGCGGGATCGAGGAGCCTGATCTGATCCAGCTCTATTCACATGCCGCCGCGCTGCTGCACCCCTCGCTGTGCGAAGGCTTCGGCAATCCGCTGGCCGAGGCGATGGCTTGCGGCTGTCCGGTGATCACCAGCGACCGCAGCGCCATGCCCGAAGTGACCGGCGGGGCGGCGCGGCTGGTCGATCCGCTCGACACAGAGAGCATTGCGGGCGCGCTGCGCGAAGTGTGCAGCGACGATGCGATCGCGGCGCAAATGCGCACCGCCGGTCTCGCCCGCGCCGCCGAATTGAGCTGGACCGCTTTTGCCGCCGCAAATATCGCGATCTACCGCGCGGCGCTCGCCTCGACCTGAGCGATGATATTTGCTGCACGGTGCATCAGAATTGCCGTGAGCAATGACAGGCCAACCAGTTCGATGAAAACGTAATAGAGCGGGCTGCCGAGCATCATCGCAAGCCCGATGCCGATCGTGCGGTAGTTGGAGGACAGCAGCGAGAGCGGGCGCAGCAGCGGGCGAAAACGTGCTTTCAGCGCCGTCCGCATAGCTTCGCGTTGGGGCTCGCTTGCGTGGGCGAAGGCGGCGTCGAGCGAGCGTCCGCCCGCCTCCAGCTTGCGGCTCACCCACAGATAGAAGCGCGCAATCCCGCCGAACGCACCGCCGCGCTTTTGCTCGTCAGCGGTCGAAATGCGCAGCCATTCCTTGCCATACACCCAATATTGGTACTGCCGCCGCTGCGTTTCGTAGAACACCGTCTGCGGTATTCGAGCCAGCCCAGCCCCGACCATCAGCACCCAGCCCCAAGGCCCGATCTGTCCGGCGAGCACCCACGCAAGCAGCAGGTAGAGCGCCAAATGGCTGACATAGTCGCACAGCCCGTCGACAAGCTCGCCGAACTCGCTTGCGCGGCCACTGATACGTGCCAGATCGCCGTCCGCTCCGTCGAGCACGTGCCAGAACATGTGCAGCGTCAATCCGCACACAGCGCCCGCGAGGCTGTCGAACACAACATAGACCAGCCCCGCGATCACAACGACCAGCGCGCCCGCGACAGAGACCATGTTGGGAGTGACGAAAGTGCGCGCCAGCGCCCGCGCAATCGGCATGGACAGACGGTGATAGACCTTGGCGTTGAGCCAGTCTTCCAGCTCTGCCGGACGATCGGAATTGTGAGGATCGGGCTTGTCCAAAGGGCGACCTGACAGCATGGGGGATGCGAGATTTCTTGCCGCGTGCCCTGACGGGAGCGCGGCGCCTATCAAAACGGGTTCCACGCCGCATGGCAAGTCTGCCGATCCTCTTTCCCAGTGCGAAAGCCGCCAATGCGATTGTCGCAGGCATACCCTGCGCAGCGCGTGCCGCGATCGGGCGAGAGGGTGAGTTGGTGCTGGTAGTGCCCGGCGGATGGGAGCCTTCGCTTCTGACGCAGGCGGAACTGGCGAGGCTCTCGCGCGCCGATTGCACGGTATTTGCAGATGAAGACGCGCTGGGGGAACTGGCGCTGGACGGGTTGATGCCGGACATTGAGCCGCGCCCTGTCGCCGATATTCTCGCCAGCCCTGCCTACGCCGATCCCGCCGCTGCCAGCCATGCGCAGGCACAGGCGGCGCGCCGGATCATCGCAGCGACGGGCAAGCCCACAGACGGGCTGGTGTCGCGCACGATCAATCGCCCGGTGTCGCAATTCCTCTCGCGCCAGCTGCTCCGCTTTGCAGGCGTGCGCCCGATCCACGCGACCATCGCCGCCTCGCTGATCGGCGTCGTCATGGCGCTCGCTTTGTTCCTTGGCGGCGTTCCGGGGCTTTATGCGGGCGCGGTGCTGTTCCAGCTCGCCTCGATGGTGGACGGGGTCGATGGAGAGATCGCGCGCGCCACCCACCGCTCATCGAAGCTGGGCGCGACGCTCGACACGGCGGGCGATGCGCTCACCAATCTCGCCTTCATCGGCGGGGTCGTGTTCAACCTGTGGCAGCAGGGCGCGATGCGGGGCGCGCAAGTGGGTTTGCTGGGCCTCGTCTGGCTGGCGCTGGGCCTTACGCTGCTGGGCGCACAATCGCTGCTGCGCGGAGGCCCGCTCAGCTTCGATGCGTTGAAGCACGAAGCCAGCGCAAAGCGCTCACCCTTTCTGCAATTGCTCGGCAAGCTCGCCTCGCGCGATGTGTACGCGCTGGCCTTTGCCGTGCTGGTCCTGATCGGTCTTGCCGAAGCGGCGATGATCGCCTTCGCGCTCGCCGTGCTCTTGTGGTTGGGGCTGGTGCTCGTAGCGATCACCCGCCCCCTCTGGCAGCGCTAGCCGAAGAATTCCGCGGTAAATTCCTCGTCGAAACGCGAGTGCAGTTCTGCCGGACGCGCGAAGGCTTCGGGCGTCGGCTCGACGGTGAAGGCTTTGACCTGCTCGTTCACGAAAGTGAGCGTGTCACCGGCATCCGCCGCGCTCTGGTTGCTCGTGAACCAGTCGCCGAACGTGCTTTCGTCATAGCCGTTGGCGGTGAGGTAATCGATCACCTCCTGCTCGCTCTGGTAGTTGGCGTAGCGAATGTTGCCGTCGGCATGCATCAGCGCACGCAGATAGGCCGTGCCGTCGGTGAGCGCGAAGTACACCTCCCACACCCCGTCGCCGTCATAATCGTCCGCGCCCAGAACACGGTTGATGTTCTCGATCTGCAGATCGTTCTGGAAGCGGCGCTGGCTGTCGTTGTCGCTGCCTGCCACCACATCACCCGATTGCACCAGCGGGTCGATGTAAATGCCCGCAACGCGGGTCTCTCCTGCCCAACCGTGATCGTCGAAATAGACGAGGCCGTCGGGAGCCGTGCCGACGGTCGCAAAGCGACCGATTGCATCGTTGACGAGGATCTGGTCAACATCGCCGTCACCGTTGATATCCGCGCTGCCGATCCGCAGCCAGAAACCGTTGCCGCCCAAGGCATTGCCTTCGAAGTCGCGGATCGAATTCATCGCGCTTTGATAGACCGAAGGGTCGGCGGTTTCGAAATTCACCGTCACCCCGCCGCCGGGAAGCAGGCGGATGGTCTGGTCGTCGAATTGCGCGAATTCGATAGCGGTCAGCGTGTCGCGGCCATCGGGGCCTTCGATGATGAAATTGCCGTCGAGGTTGGGCTGGGTGATCGTGTAATCGGCAAGATTGCCGCTGAAGACCGCCGTATCGACATTGCTGCCGCCGTCGAGCTGGTCGTCGCCGCCGCCGCCCGAAAGCAGATCGACGCCGTCTTCGCCGAACAGCACATCGTCGAACCCGTTGGCGTAGAGCGCATCGTCACCGCCGCCGGCATAGAGGAAGTTCGTCTCCTGCCCGCCGAAGATCACGTCGTTGCCGTCATTGCCGCGCACCAGCGTGCGCAGGTTGAGATTGGCGCTGAGATCGACCGTGTTGCCCTCGGCGCTCAACCGCAGTTCCAGCGGAGCAGAGCTGAACGTCACCGCACCGCCATCGGCAATGGTGAGATAGCGCAGTTCGATCTGCTGGAACCCGCTGAGCTGGGCGACTGTCATGATGACATTGCCCTGCCCGAAGCTTTCGATCGCCTCGATATCGCCTGCAAAGGTGACGCCGGTAACGTCGTAATCGTCGAAATCGTTGCCGGTGTCGAAGATCAGCCGGTCAAAGCCGGCCCCGCCTGCGATGCTATCGCCATTGTCGAGGAAGGCGACGCTGATTGTGTCGTCACCTTCGCCGCCGTCAACATCGACCGTGCCGACACCGCCGATGGAGATATCGTCATTCCCGCCGCCGCCGCGCACGAAATTGTCGCCATCGCCGAACAGCAGGAAGGAATCGTCGAAATCGCCGCCGATGATCGTATTGTTCCCGCCGGTGGAGATTACCCGTGTGCGCACTGCGCCGACCGTCACCGTGTCATTGCCGTCGCGCACATCGATGCCGACTTCGATATCGATCACACCATTGGTGGGATTGGCAACCGCGCTGTCAGGGCCGATGATCGTGTCATCACCATTGCCGCTGACGATGTTGAGTACGTGGACATTCGGACCCGAAAGGTCGGCATTCGCCCCGCCATCGGGCAGGGTCAGTTCGGTGACTTCAAAGCCGACCGTGGGATCAAGCAAGGCCCCGTCGGTCACGCGCAGGCGCGGCGTGGCGATAAATCCGAAGGCGTTGATCTGCGCTACCGTGCCGATCAGGCCGAGATTGCCTGACAGGTCGAGCCCTTCGATCGAAGTGATCGGCAGGTCTCCGGCAAGATCGTACCAGGTGATGTCGCTGCCCTGGTTGCTGCCTTCGATCCGCACGGTGTCGAAGCCTGCGCCGCCGTCGATCGTGTCGAGCAGCGGGTCTTCCTCGGGCCCGAAGGTAAGGTCGAAAATGAACAGGTCATCGCCCTCGCCGCCGTTGAGCGTATCCGCGCCCGCGCCGCCGATGATCGTATCGTCGCCGCCATTGGCGTTGATGATATCGTCGCCGTCGCGCCCGTCGATCGTCTCGCCCAGTTCGGTGCCTTCGATCGTCTCGGAATTATTGGTCCCGTTGATCGGCGGCCCGCTGGTGGAGACGCCGCTGGGATCGTAACCGCCGAGGTTGTATTCGGTGAATTCCTCTGGCGCGACATTGGGGAAGCGCAGGGTGAAGCTGATATTGTCATCGCCAAAGACATGGAAGGTCATCACCGACCCGCCAGCCCCGTCTGCGGCAATGCGGATGTGACCCGTCCCGAAGGGATTGGCGAAACCGTCATAATTGAAGAAGCTGTTGAACTGGATCAGCCCGCTGAAATCAACCACTTCTCCGGCATCGCCTGCCTCGAAATCGGTGATCGTCGCCTCGCCGACATTGAAGGCGCTGAGATTGTAAAGCCGGATCGTGTCCGTCCCCGTTCCCAGCGTGATCTCGACGCCATTGCCGACCAGCGAGAAGTCGATCACGTCATTGCCGGCGCCCATATCGATGGAGCCGCCATTATTCTCGCCGAAATAACGCAGCCGGTCGTTGCCGTTCCCGGCATCGACGCTGGAGTTGATTGCGGCCGGATTGTCGAAATCCTGCGAGTTCTCGATGATGATTTCGTCATCACCTTCGCCCCCGATCACAAGGCTGGTGCCAAGCGCCTGGATCAGCAGGTAATCATCGCCGTCGCCGCCGTCGAGCGTGTCATTGCCGCCCCCGCCGCTCAGGAAATCATTGCCGCCAAAGCCGCGAATGGTGTCATTCGCGCCCGTGCCTTCAAGGCGGTCGTCGCCTTCGGTTCCGTCAATCTCAGCCATGCAACCCTCTCCACGCGCAACTCGAAAGCCCGCCGCGCGGACTCATCGTTTTCTGATTGTTACCAGCCGTTTACGCAGAGTTGCTGTGGAATTATCCGTAGAATTCGGCCCGAATGTCGTCAATCGGAAGAATGGCGCGGGCGTCGTAATCATATCCGCCGCGCATTCCGCTGTCTTCGAACAGGACGAGATCGTGAAGCGGTGAAAGATCGCCAAATACGACAGACTTGTCACCGTCGTCCGTAGCGGTTTCGGAACCAGCCTCTGCACTCGCGCTCTGGTTGCTCGTGAACCAGTCGCCGAATGTGCTCTCGTCATAGCCGTTGGCGGTGAGGTAATCGATCACCTCCTGCTCGGACTGGTAGTTCGCATAGCGGATGTTCCCGTCCTCGTGCATCAGCGCGCGCAGGTAAGCGGTGCCGTCGGTTAGCGCGAAATAGACCTCCCAAACGCCGTCGCCGTCATAGTCGTCCGAACCGAGCACACGGTTGATGTTCTCGATCTCCAGATCGTTCTGGAACCGGCGCTGGCTGTCATTGTCGCTGCCTGCGACAACATCGCCGCTCTGCACCAGCGGATCGATATAGATGCCCGCAACGCGCGTTTCGCCCGCCCAGCTGTAATCCTCGAAATAGGTGAGGCCGTCAGGAGCGGTGCCGACGGTGGCGAAGCGGCCAATCGCATCGTTGACGAGGATCTGGTCGATGTCGCCATCGCCGTTCACGTCAGCCGAGCCGATCCGCAGCCACGAACCGTTGCCGCCCAGCGCATTGCCGTCGAAATCGCGGATATTGTTCATCGCCGACTGGTAGACCGAAGGATCGGCGGTTTCGAAATTCACCGAAACACCGGTGCCGCGCAGCAGGCGCAGGGTCTGGTCGTCGAATTGCAGGAATTCAATATTGGTCAGCGTATCGGTGCCATCGGCGCCGACCACGCGGAACACGCCGGTCGAGGTCTGGGTGATCGTGTATGAGGCCAGATTGCCGCTCACCACCGCGGTATCGACATTGCTGCCGCCGTCGATGTTGTCATTGCCTCCGCGTCCGGTGAGGAAGTTGACGACATCATTGCCGATCAGCGTGTCATTGCCGCTGCCGCCCACCGCGTTCTCGATCACGGTGTTGGCCGCAATGCTCAGATTGCCGGTGCTGCCACCGACGTTGGAGAACGTCTCCGAATTGAGGTTGATCAGCTGCGCGGCGGAGAAGCTCGAATAGTCGAGCGTGTCGATGCCGCCATTGTCATAGATCACGAGGCCGAGCAGACGGCCCTGCGAATTGAGCACCTCGGGACCCACGCCGTAAACATCGCGCCCGGTGTTGTTGCCGACGCCGTAGACGGTGTCGCCGGTGCGGGTCGTGGTCGAATAGCCATAGGCAATGTCGATTGCCGCAAGGTCGCCGATCATCGGGGTCAGCGTGAACACGCGGCTGAAACCCTGCTGCGCGAAGAAGCTGTTTTCGGTCTGGCTAAAATAGCTCATGACCGTGGTGGCCCAGCTATCGTTGAGGAAGACCGCATCCTGATCGAAGCTGCCGTCGCCGTTATACGGGCCGGGGTGACGCAGGCCGAGCGCGTGGCCGATTTCGTGCAGATAGGTCTGGAACGAATAGCTGTCGAGCTTGGTGCCGTTGTTGACCAGCCACTGGGTCGAGACGTTCACCGTCGCGTTGATAATGAACCCGCCCGAACGCGCCGAGGATGCAAAAGCACCGTCATCGGTGTCCTGGAAGGTGATGTCGGCAGTGCCGGGCACTTCGTTGAAGATAATGCCGGTCACATCGCTCCACAGCTGCAGCGCGGCGCGGGCAAGGAACTGACCATCAGCGTTGAGCGTGGTGAGATTGACGTCGAGCGTGCCGCCTTCGGACACGTTGAAGCGCCGCAGGTCTGCGGGCCCGCCATTGGTGCCGTAAAGCAGCTGCGCGGCGATCTCAGTCGGGGTCAGCTCCTGCAGCGGCGGAGCGACATCGAAAGTGACCTGATAATCGCCCTGCTCGCCATCGGCCCAGCCGCCGAGGTCGAGATAGAATGTCCCGCTGGTGTCAGCGGTAAAGCGGATGCGCGAATAGGTGCCGGTGCTGTCGTCATTATAGGCCAGCACTTCACCGCTTGCCGTGCGCAGCGTCAGCGTGGTGTCGACATCATTGCCGCCGCCGGTGGCGCTGGTGATGAATTCGTAGGTCTGGCCTGCTTCGAGTGTCACGGCATACCAGTCACGGTCGCCGGTGACGTCGAGCGTGCCTGCGGTCGCTTCAGCGCCGAGCGTGAGGCTCGCCGTGGTGCCGTTGTCGCCTGCCACCGCATCATCGACCGGGCGCGAGCTCGACAGGACATATTGGCCCGCAGCGTTCCCGAAGCCGGTCACGTCAAGATAATAGGTTCCGCTGGTGGTCGCGGTGAAGGTGATCTCGGAATAGAGCAGATCGCCGAAAATCGCGTCGTCGTTCTGGGTGATCAGCACCCCGTTCGCATCGCGCAGGGTGAGGATCGAATCCGGCAGACCGCCCGGCGGCAGGAAAGTGGTGAAGGTGTAGGTCTCGCCCGCTTCCAGAGTGATCCGGAACCAGTCGCTGTCGCCTGCGGTTTCCAGCTCGTCGATCACGAAGCTGCCCGGCGTCAGCGTCGCCGTGGTCGCAATGCCGCCTGCGGTATCGGCAGATTCATTGCCGGTCGCAAGATCGGGGCCGTTGCCGCCTTCCGCCTTTTCATCGAGGTCGAAGCCGTGACAGGCAACGCAGCCGCAGCTGTCCTGATGGAAAGACGCAACCCGCCAGTCATCCGCCAGCGCTGTGCTGATGCCCCGCTCGCGGAAGGTCGCGATCTCTGCTTCGAAGAAGTTGCGCGTCGTTTCTGTCAGCACTGCCCGTTACTCTCTCACTGATGCGTCCGGCCCCAAGGCTCAGTCGCGGGTTTGCCCGGTTTTTACCACTGTCGCGGCTGCCCCTGCGAGCTGCGTCAAATCGCGGTAATCGAGGTTTCGATCCATCACATCTACAGCAACCTGCGGAAATGTCCTGCCGGATGCCGCGCTATCTTCAGTTATCTGCGCACTGATCGTGCCTGTCGCAGTTACGGAAAGCGCGATGGAAAAGATGCCGGGCACGGTTTCGTCACCCATGGCAGCATAGAAATCGCGCTGGAATGCCTCGCAAATATCGCTCTCTGCGGCGGCGGGCGAGAAGTGCTTTGCGCCTTCCACACTGCATGAGGGAACAGCAGGACTAGCCATACACGCCCCCTGTGCACTGGCCGCGAACAAGGCGGCGGTTGTGATCAATATTCTGCATGACATGCGCGGTGCTGCTACCCTTTTCCACCAAGAACCTAGAGACGCGAGCGTTACCAAAACGCGTCCGGCAGGTGGTTAACCGACGGATCATGAACGCGAACTTAGCCGAAAAGCCGGACCTGCCAAGCCCCGATTGCACGGCCTTGGACCTTTGGCGAAGCTAGCGTTCCTCCATACTGCTATCGACCGTTTTGAGGATCGGCTTGGTCAGATACGACCAAACGGTCGATTTGCCGGTGAGAATTTCGGCAGTCGCGGTCATGCCGGGCTGGAGGTTGATAAGCTCGCGCCCTGCAACTTCGCGCATGGTCGCGGTGTCGACTTCCAGATTGACGCGGTAATAGGTCTCGCTCGATCCGTCCTGCGCCTGTTCGGTCAGCGTATCGGGGCTGACGAAAACCACGGTCCCGTCGGCAGAGCCGTAGATCGCGCTGTCATAGGCATCGAAGTTCACCCGCGCGCTCTGGCCGGTTTTGACAAAGGCGATGTCGCGCGGCGGCACACGCGATTCCACGATCAGCTTTTCGCCCACCGGTACGATCTGAAGCACTTCCTCGCCTGCGCGCACGACCCCGCCGATAGTGGTGAAGCGTACATTCTTGACGATGCCGTCCACCGGCGCGGTGATGCTGGCGGCGCGCAAGCTGTCCTCGGTCCGCGCCAGCTGTTCGCGCGTGGCGGCCAGTTCTTCCTCGGTCTGGGTAAACTCGGCCTGCAAATCGCGGATATATTGCGAGCGGATATTGGAAATGCGCCCGCGTGTCTCGACCACCTGCCGCTGCATACGGATGATCTCCGAACGCGCCACATCGCCGGTTTCGAGCAGCGGCATGTTGAGGTCGAGTTCCTGCTGTTGGAGGTCCGCCAGATTGCGCAGCGTCGACACTTCGGCCTGCAAGGCGGCACGGCGGCGCTCGAACAGCTGGCGCTGGTTGCTGGTGAACTCGCCATATTCGTTGAGCGATGCGGGGAAGGTCAGCGGGCGGTCGAACAATTCGGCATTGATGCGCGCCATCCGGCTTTCGAGCGCGGCGACTTTCACCCGCGCCTCGCGCACGCCCGCTTCAAGCTGCACCGTGTCGAGCGCGACGAGCAATTGCCCTTCCTTGACCTGCTCGCCCTCGCGCACGGCGATCTGCGTGATCGCGCCGTCCTGTTCGCTCTGGACGACCTGCACGCGAGCGAAAGGCACCACGCGCCCTTGTGCGCGGGTCACCTGATCGAGCTCGGCCCATTGCGCCCATACGATGAAGCCCACCAGCAAGAGCGCGATGGTGACGATGATCATCGTGGCGGGGCGAAGCAGACGGTTCACTTCGCGTTCCCCGGTTTGATTTGAGTCGTAACCAGTCCGGCGGGCGGCTGCTTGACAGGCTGTTGCGGGGCCGGCTGGCCCGTCACGCGCCGTTCACGCACCTTGCGCAGGAAGTCAGCCGCAGGTTCGCTGCCGATAACGCGGCCACGCGCCATGATGACGACACGGGTGAAGCGTTCGAGCAGCGGAATCTTGTGGGTCGCCATGACCAGAATATCGTCCTTGCCAATCGCATTCTGGAGCGCGTCGAGCGCCGCCTTTTCGCTCGCCACGTCGAGCGCGGCGCTGGGTTCGTCGAGCAGCCAGATGCGCGGGCGCGCATGGATCAGGCGGTTGATGCCTACAAGGGCGCGCTGACCGCCGGACAGGCCCGCTCCGCCTTCATGCACTTCGATATCGAGCCCGCGCGATTGCCCACCGAACAAAGCATCGAGCCCCGTCGCGCGCGCGGTTTCCATCAGTTCTTCGTCGCTGAGCGAGCCAAGCCCCATGGTGAGGTTCTCGCGCAAGCTGCCGCGCACCAACCGCGTGCCTTGCGACAGATAGCCGACCTGCCTGCGCGCCACATCCTCGGCGATTTGCGACAGGTCCAGCCCGCCGATTGTCACCGCCCCGCCCTGCGGCGTGTAGAGGCCAGACAGCAGCTTCAGCAGCGTCGATTTGCCCGCGCCCACACCGCCGACCAGCGCCACGCGCTCGCCGGGCGCGATTTCGAGGCGGTCGATCTGGATTGCCGGTTCGCCCTGCCCGTAAGCAAAAGCGACCTCGCCCACCACGACAGGGCCGGTCAGCGCCTCGGGCCGCAAGCCGCCGCTCGACGAAGAACGCTCAACGGGCAGTTTGAGCAAGCCGTCGAGCGCCCTCAAAGAGGAACGCGCATAGCCCCATTGCACGATCAGCCCCGGCAATTGCGCGATCAGCGGGCCGTTGATGCGCCCGACGATGATCGAGCAGGCGAGTAGGCCGCCGGTGGTGATCTGGCCGGTCGCAGCGAGGTAGGCACCAAAGCCCATCACCGCCACATAGGTCACTTGCTGGAGCGTCGAGAACACCGTTCCCGACACCGCCGAGGCGCGCTTTACCGGGTCCTCGTAATGGTGGATTTCGCGGATCAGGCGGTTCCAGCGGCTGAGCATCTGCCACCCGCCGAGGTTCGCCTTCACCGTTTCCGATGCGTCGAGCATTTCGACCAGCAGGCCGTTCTTCTGGTTGCCCGTCACCTGAGCGCGATCGGCCCCTTTGCGGATAATCCGCGCAAGGCCAATCGCCATCAGCACCGCAATCGGCAGGCTGATGATCGGGATCAGCGCGATGCTGCCGCCGATCGCTGCAATGACGATGACGAAGAAGATCGCAAAGGGCAGATCGGCAAAGACGAAAAGCGAGCTTGCGCTCATCACCTGACGGATCTGTTCCTGCCCCGAGATTTGCGCGGCCATAGTGCCCACCCCTTTCGGGCGCGCGTCGAGCCGGATCGCCTGCGCGCGGGCGAAGAAAAACTCGGACACTTCGCGGTCGATATTCTGCGCTTCGGCTTCGATCAGGATTGCCCGAAGCGACCGAAGGGTGAGGTCCAGCACCAGCGCGAACAGCACGCCTGTGGTCAGCACGGCGAGCGTCTCGAAACTCGCCAGCGGGATCACGCGGTCATACAGCTGCATCGCGTAGAGCGAGGTTGCGAGCGTCAGGATATTGGCAAAAACCGTCGCAATCCCTGCGATCATCAGCACCCGGCTGCGCGCCTTGATCGCGCGGGCGAAGACACCGAAAGCGGTCACGCTGTCGTCGCGCAGGGGATCGGGGATGGCGATTGTGAAAAAGCTTTGCGCGTCCGAATAGACCATCCGCTCCGGCCCGCCGGCGAGCGCAAATTCCTCTTCGCCGACCCATTGCAGCGCCACCGCCCAGCCTTGGTGCGGATCATGCACCAGCAGCGGAAATTCATCGGCGCGCGGTCGGCCCGAAACTTGCGAAGGCGCGTCCCAGCCGAGCTCGACCCGCACGGCCTCGAGCGCGTCCTCGCCCGCCGGAAGCGCGAGTTCGCGCAGCTCGGCATCCCACTGCGGCGGCATCGAAGTGCGGCGCGCGCGGGCATAGCGTTCGAGCGCGGAAAAGAGATCGCCGTTTGCCATCACACCCCTACTGGCCTCCAACGGCACGAATAGGCAAGAATTCGCGTCGCGCTTGCCGCGGTTAGCACGCGGGCGTCGCTCTCCGTCACTTGTGCATCGGTGACTTCGCGCGCGGCGTTGAGCACGTCGAGCCAACTGCGCCGCCCGGCCACGAACTGGCGCTGATAGCTGGCGAGAAGATCGCTCGCCGCCTGACTGGCAAGCTCGCCCGCTTCGATGCGCAGCTGGCCTGCGCGCAAGGTCACATACTCCGCCCGGACCAGCCGCCGCACCTCGCGGTCGGTCTGGCCAAGCTCGGCCACCGCCGCATCGACCCGCGCCTCGGCGCTATCGACCTGAGTCAGGAGGTTGAGCCCGTTGCCCGTCTGCGCGCGCAGCACCAGAGCGGCGCGGGCGCCGGTGATCTCGTTCTGCGAGAGTTGCAGCAGCACTTGCGGGAAGAGATTGCTGCGCGCGGTTCTTGCGCGGGCTTCGGCAACGTCGATCTGGCCGCGCATCCGTGCGAGCGCGGGAGAACACGCCATCATCTCGTCCACCGCGATCGGCTCGGGCGGCAGGCCCTCGGCGATTTCCATATCGGGCAGAACGGGCGCGGGGACTTCCATTCCCACCAGCTCGGTCAGCCGCAGCATCGCCGCATCGCCGCGTTCCTGCGCGGTCATTCGCTGCACCTCCAGCTGGGTCAGCCGCGACTGCGCCAGCGTCAGATCGGCATAGGGCGACACCTGCTGCGCCACGCGGCGCTCGATCGAGAGCACCAGCCGGTTATATTCGACCAGCCCTTCATCCAGAGCGCGCACGCGCTCGTAGGACAGCAGCGCCTCGTACCAGGCGTCGATCACCGCAAGCAGCAGATTGAAGCGTGCCTCGCGCACCGATGTCGCGCCGACATCGCGTTCGCCGCGCGCGGCATCGATCTGGTTGCCGATGGCCCCGCCCGCCCAGATCGGCTGTTCGAGCGCGAGATTGACCGCCAGCCCGTCAGCATCGGCAACATTCGACCCGCCCGTGGTAGCGAGGATTTCGGCAGAGAGATTGGGATAGCGCAGCCGCTCGGTCGAGTTGAGGTCCGCCTCCAGCGCCGCCAGCTCCGCCAGCCGCGCCATCACGAGCGGGCTTTGATCAAGCGCGCGCTGCGCCGCCTCTGCAAGCGGATCGGGGATGTTTTCGGGGGTTTCGGCCATGATTTCGACCGGCGCATCGTCGACCGGGCCATATGTCCCCTCCTGCGCGACAGATGGCACGCCCGCGCCCACGCCCAGTCCTGCGCCCAAAACCAGCGCAGCGCAGCAGGCGCGCAAGGGGCGCGCAGAAAGTGCGGGGTAACGGGTCATTATGGCTGCGATCCAGGTCCCTCCTGCACCCGGTCATCTGACCCGTGCATGAATTCAACCCTCTACGGTTCGCGCAACCTTCCCGCAATGGGCGAGATTGTGCCGCCGTGTGCGCTGTGCAACACCGGCACAAACACCAAGAACAATCGAGGATGCCTGCATGCAATTCACCGCCGAACATGACGCGCTCAAAACGTCGCTCGAAACCTTCATCGAACGCGAGATCAATCCCTACGTCGATGAATGGGAGGATGAAGGCATCTTTCCGGCCAAGGAATTGTTCAAGAAGATGGGCGATGCGGGCTTCCTCGGCATCAACCACCCGACCGAGTTCGGCGGTTCGGGGCTCGACTATTCCTACGGCCTCGTCTTCGCAGAGACGGTCGGCACGATCCATTGCGGCGCGCTGCCGATGGCAATCGGCGTGCAGACCGACATGGCAACCCCCGCACTCGCGCGTTTCGGCAATGACGAGGTGCGCCGCGATTTCCTCGCACCTTCGATCTCCGGCGATTTCGTCGCCTGCCTCGGCGTGTCGGAGCCGAGCGCGGGATCGGACGTGTCAGGGATCAAGACCCACGCCCGCAAGGATGGCGACGACTACGTCATCAACGGCACCAAAATGTGGACCACCAACGGCACGCAGGCCGACTGGATGTGTCTGCTCGCCAACACCGACAGCGGAGCCGCGCCGCATCACAACAAGACGCTGATCTGCGTTCCGATGGACACGCCCGGCATCACGACAGCGCCGCGCTTCAAGAAGCTGGGTATGCATTCATCCGACACCACGCAGGTGTTTTTCGAGGACGTGCGCGTGCCGCAGAGGAACCGCATCGGCGAGGAAGGCAAGGGCTTTGCCTACCAGATGGCACAATTCCAGATCGAGCGTTTGTGGGCGGGCGCGGCGGGTCTGCGCAGCAGGGAATGGCTGATCAAGATCACGCGCGAATACGCTGCCGAACGCAAGATGTTCGGCCAGAGCGTGCTCGATTTTCAGGCGGTCGCCTTCCGCCTTGCCGAACTGGAAACCGAAGTCGAGCTGCTGCGCAGCCTCGTCTACCGTGCCGCCGAGGCGCATGTGCGCGGCGAGGATGTGACGCGGCTTGCGACCATGGCGAAGCTCAAGGCCGGACGCCTGGGCCGCGAAGTCTCCGATGCTTGTCTCCAATATTGGGGCGGCATGGGCTTCATGTGGGATTCGCCCGTCGCGCGCTCCTATCGCGACAGCCGCTTGGGCTCGATCGGCGGCGGCGCGGACGAGGTGATGCTGCAAATTCTCTCGCGGCAGGCTGGCGCAAAGAAGTAGCCGTCAGCCGAAGGATTCGGGCGCCCATTCGTCTACCGCCCATCCATCCATGGGGCGGCTGTGCATTTCGGCAGGACGGGCGAGCGCTTCGATCTCTGCGATCTTGGGGCCTTCGTTGACGAAGATCACCGTTTCGGCGGTGCTTGTCGCCGTTCCGAACCAGTCGCCGAAAGTGTTCTCGTCATAACCGTTGGCGGTGAGGTAATCGATCACCTCCTGCTCGCTCTGGTAGTTGGCGTAACGGATGTTGCCGTCTTCGTGCATCAGAGCGCGCAAATAGGCCGTGCCGTCGGTGAGCGCGAAATAGACCTCCCACACCCCGTCGCCGTCATAATCGTCCGCGCCCAGAACACGGTTGATGTTCTCGATCTGGAGGTCGTTCTGGAAGCGGCGCTGGCTGTCATTGTCGCTGCCTGCCACCACATCTCCACTTTCAACCAGCGGGTCGATGTAAATGCCCGCAACGCGGGTCTCGCCTGCCCAGCTGTAATCCTCGAAATAGGTGAGCCCGTCAGGAGCCGTGCCGACAGTGGCAAAGCGGCCAATCGCATCGTTGACGAGGATCTGGTCCACGTCCCCGTCGCCATTGATGTCCGCGCTGCCGATGCGCAGCCACGCACCGTCACCGCCCAAAGCATTGCCGTCAAAATCGCGGATCGCGTTCATCGCGTCCTGATAGACGGACGGGTCGGCGGTATCGAAATTGACGCTCACGCCGCTGCCGGGAAGCAGGCGCAGCACCTCGTCGTCGAATTGCAGAAATTCGACTGCCGTCAGCAGGTCGGTGCCGTCGGGTCCGGTCACTTCGAACACGCCGGTCGCAATCTGGGTGACGGTGTAATCCGCGCGATTGCCACTGACGATAGCGCGGTCGACATTGCTGCCACCGTCGAGGCTGTCATCGCCCAGCCCGCCGGTGAGGAAATCCACCCCATCGAGACCGCGCAGGAAATCGACGCCTTGCGTTCCGTCCATGATGTTCGAGCCGTCATCGCCGCTGGTCACCGAGTAGAAATTGCGGAGCTGGACGTTGTCCGTGATCGGGTTCTCGGTGAAATTGTTCCAGACGACAGCCACATCGCCTGTCCCGAAGCTCGCAATCATCGGCAAATGCTGGCCCGCGTCGGAACCATCATCGACCTGAAACTCTTCGCCCAGCAACTGCCCGTTAGCGCTGACGCGCTGCGCCCTGATTTCGCCGATCTGGAAGAAATTGGGACCATTGCCCGGCACGCGGTAACTCCACGCGATCAGGACCGAGCCGTCATCGAGCAGTTCGATATTCGGCTGGATCGTTTCATAGACGTTCGAGGTGTCGACACGGAAAGCTGCAACAACTTCATTGCCATCGGCATCGTAGATCGCGGCCATGATCCTGCTCGGTTCGAATTCGAACAGGTTTTCGCTCCACACCAGCATGAAGTTGCCATCGGGCAGTGCGACCACCGACGGGGTGTGGTTCTGAATGAATTCCTGATCGGGTTGCGGCGATACAATCGCTCCCACCGGCTGCCCCGCATCGTCGAACGTCCTTGCGTAAACTTCGTTGTTCGCGCTCCACGATGCAACGAACCCGCCACCGGCCAGCGCATCGAGCTGCGGATAGAAATATCCGTTCACCGCGCCCGTCTGGCTCAGCGTGAAAACATCGCCGCGCGGCTCTCCGGCAGGAGAGAGAACCTGCGCCTGCACCGAATCCGGCCTGCTCTGCGCGGTCCATGCGACGACTAGATCACCGTTTTCCAGAACAATTGCCTCGGCCTGCTGCAAACCCCTGTCTGACTCGATCACGTTGAATGGATCGTCCAGCGCAGTGCCGGTCGCATCGAAAAACTGCGCTGTGATCAGGTAGGTGAGCCCCGTCGCATCGGACAGCGTGGTGGGATAGACTGCCGCAAACCCGCCGTCCGCTGTCGCGACCAGATCGAAATCGAGTAAAAGGCCGGTCGCGACCTGGATTGCATCACCGGTCGCCTCGCCGTTTTCGTCATAGACCCTGATAAAAACGTCGCTGGAAATCGCAAAGGCCAGCACATAGCCGCCGCCTGCAAGGCCTTCGATAGCCAGAGGCTCGGCAGAATTGCTGTTGCCTTCAAAGCTCGCCCGTTCCTGACCGAAGGAACCAAAGCGAAAGTCGGAAAAATAATTCGGCATGAGCTGCGACCCCGAGACCAAGAAAGCCGAAAAATATCAATCGGCAAGAGGCGTGGTGATAGCAGCAGCCGGAAAAAGGGAAACTTCGAAATTCTGACGTTTGGTAAAGGCGGTTTTCCTACTCGGGACGCGCGCGGTATGCCGCTTCCCGCTCTTTCACATCTCCAGCACCCACTGACTTTCCCTATCGGGTGAGAGTTTTGCGCAAGCTTTCACACCCCGGAGTTTTTGGCTCCAGGGGTGTGTTCCATGTGTTCCATCCTGTAGGGTTTCAGCCCGCAGCCTGCTTGTGCTTCGCCGCCGCCAGCACCGGGGCAGGATCGAAGTAGTAGGGCTTGATCTCGCAGCACTTGCCATCGCGGAAACGGAACATCTCGCACAGTTCGGCATCCTCCAGCCCCTCGCCTGCAAACTGCATCTTGAGGATGGTCACTGCATAGTCGCCGCCGGTCACGGTCTGGATACGCTCCAGCCCCGACACGTTGAGCGTGGCGAACACGTCGATGAACAGGTCATGCAGCGCGTTCTGGCCGGTATAGGTCCCTGCCATCGGCAGCCCTGCGGCTTCGGTGATGACAAGGTCTTCGGTGAGCATGGCATTGGCCCGCTCCCAATCGCCGCTGCCGGTCGCCGCATACAGGTCATCTACGAACTGGACGATCTCATCATGGGTCATGCGCGGTTTCCTCTCTTGTGTATCTCTGCCCCCTTGTCGCGTCATTCGGGAGCCTTCGAACCTGACGAATTGGCTAGCCCTCGATCCCGCTAGCACTTTGCAGAGTAGGCCGCAGCGCGCGCACGCCTAGGTTCATCGCCTAAGGGAGAGGATTACGATGACACGTTTGCAGGGAAAGCGCGCCTTCATCACCGGCGGAGCATCGGGCCTCGGTGAAGCGATAGCGCGGCGCTACGTCGCGGAAGGCGCTTCGGTGGTGATTGCCGATATCGACGAGGGAACCGGGTCGGCCCTCGCCGATGAGCTGGGCGAAGCCGCGCGCTTCGTCCGGCTCGATGTCTCCGATGAGGCCAGCTGGCTCGCCGCGCTGGACACTTGCGATGCGATCGACGTGCTCGTGAACAATGCGGGCATTACCACGCTCGGCTCGATCGAGGAGGTGACGCTCGACATGCTGCGGCATGAATTCGACATCGACGTGGTCGGCGTGTTCCTCGGCTGCAAGCACGCTTTGCCAAAGCTGCTCCCGCATGGCGGCTCAATCATCAACATGTCGTCAATGGCAGGCGTGCGCGCGCAGGGTCATCTGGTGGCCTACAATGCGGCAAAGGGCGCGGTGACGATGATGACCAAGTCCTGCGCGCTGCACTTTGCCGAGAAAGGCTATCCGATCCGCTGTAACTCGCTCCACCCCGGCGCGATCCATACGCCGATCATCGACAAGGTGCTGTCCCAGTCGGACGATCCCGATGCGCTCTACCAGAGCTTTGTCGAAACCCATCCGGTCGGCAGGCTCGGCAAGCCCGAGGAGATTGCGGCGATTGCGGTCTATCTCGCCTCGGACGAATCCGCCTTTGCCACCGGCGCCGAATTCCGCATCGATGGCGGCAGCACGCTGTGACCCAACAGTTTCACCAGCTTGCCTCTCCGCAGCCATAATGGCAGGGCGGCGGCAAGACCTGAGATTTTCGAGAGAATGAGAACCGTCGTGAGTGAAAGCTGGCACAATCTGATCGCAGAGAGCGAATTCCCCGAGGAAGGCAAACTCGCCACCCAGATCGCCGGCTGGTATGTGCTGGTTGGCAAGACCGACGACGGGCTGTTTGCCGTCAATGACCGCTGCACGCATCAGGCGGCGCTCCTTTCAGGTGGCCGTATCCGCCGCGGCGCGGTGATGTGCCCGCTTCACGGCGCGCGCTTCGAGCTGGAGACGGGGCGCTGCATTGGCGGTGCGTATAAGGACCTGCGCTCTTTCCCGTTGCGTGTGAGCGACGGCATGATCGAAGTGTGCATCCCGGACACTGCGCCCACGATCGAAGAGCTGCCCGTCGGCGCCTGAGCCGCCGCACGCCCCTCCCCAATCGGATAGCTTCAACCGGGGCCCGCGCGGTCTAGGTTGCAGCCATTCGACGGGAGACAAACAATGCCATTTACCGGACCATTCGAAGACCGGCTCGCCATTCGCGAGCTGATCGATGCCTATGCCGACGCTGTGACCAAGCGCGATGCAGAGGCATGGGGCGCCACCTGGGCCGAGGACGGCCACTGGACCATGCCCGACTACCCCGAATTCCCCGCGCAGACAGGCCGCGAGAACATCGTCAATCTCTGGGTTGGTGCGATGGAACAGTTCCCGGGCATCATGTTCGAAGCATGGCCGGGCTCAATCGAAGTCGACGGCAACACAGCCAAAGTGCGCAGCTACACCGCCGAAGTCTACGACCAGGGCGACACCACCGTGCGCGACCGCGGGGAATATGACGATGAATGCGTGAAGATCGAGGGTCGCTGGTACTTTTCGCGCCGCGCCTTCCGCAACATTCACAAGCAGATCCAGCCCAAGGGCAGCTGATCTTTCGACATCACTCACAGCGCTCAGTGCAGAGCGCACAAACGAAAAGGGCGGGAATTGCTTCCCGCCCTTTCTGTTTGGGTCAAAGGTTTAATCAGAACCGCTTGGTCAGTTCCACCATCACCGTGCGCGGCATGCTGCCGAAGCCCAGCTGGTCGGCCTTGGTGCCGACAGCAGTGCCGGTTCCCGCACCGGTCGAAGGACCGTCGACCACACCCGTCACGTAGAACTCGTTGGTGAGGTTCTTGCCGATCACGGCGATCTGCCAGTTGCGGTCATCGGCGCCGAAGCGGATGCCTGCGTCGATGGTTACGAAGCTGTCCTGCTCGCTGAGCGGATTGCCGAAGCCCGATGCGAGATAGCTGTCCGAATAGCGGCCATCGAAGCTGAAGCCGAGTTCCATCGAATCGCCCACCGGAACATCGTATGCAACGCCCAGAGTGCTGGTCCATTCCGGAGCCACCGACAGCGGCGCGCCGGTCAGGTCCTGCCGCGCATCGAGCCCGCCGACGAGCGTGCAGCCTTCACCGGTGGTCTGGCCGGCATAGCAAGGTGCGCCGGGGAAGTCGGTGTATTCGGCATCGGTGTAGTTGATCGAACCGCGCAAGTTCAGACCGGGCACCGAATAGGGAGCATATTCGAAGTCGAATTCGATACCGCGGGTGCGGGCATCCGCCGTCAGCGTCTGGAACGCGAAGATCGGCGAGTTGAAGAAGTCGACCTGCAGATCGTTATAGTCGTAGCTGAACGCGGTGAGGTTCAGACGCAGCTGGTTGTTGGCAACCGTCGACTTGATACCGAATTCATAGCCTTCGACCGTTTCGGGGTCGAAGGTAAGGTCGCCCTGCGGGTCGGCCGAGAAGGCCGAATTGATACCTCCGTTCGAGAAACCACCCGATTTGTAGCCTGTCTTGTAGGCACCATAGACCAGCAGCCCGCGATAGGGATTGTAGGTCAGGGTGACTTCGGGAGCGAAATCCTTGAAGTCCTGGTTTGCGGTGACTTCGCCCAGACCGTCTGCCGAGTTCTGATCGCGGAAAATCGCGGTCACGCCAGGGTTGTTATACGGCTGGGTGAAGAAGCTGTCCTTCGATTCAGCGGTATAGCGGCCACCGGCTGCAAGCTCGAGCTCGGGGGTGATGTCAAAGGTCATCTGACCGAACAGCGCAAAGGTATCGCCATTGGTGAAGCTGCGCTTGGTCGAGGCAAGATACTCGTTCTCGGGCGAGGCTGCGCTGTTGCGCAGGCCTGCGAACATCACGAACTGGTCGAACTGGCGCTCGGTCTCCTGATAGAGAGCGCCAAACATGAAGTTGAACGGCCCGTCAAAGGTCGAAAGGATACGCAGTTCCTGCGAGAGCGCTTCCCACGAGGAATCTTCGGTCGCCCAGGTGCCGGTGTTGTCGCCGGTCTGGAAATCGCAAACACACATGAAGGTGTTGTCGTTGCGCTGGAAATTGGTGACCGAGGTGATCGTGAAGAGATCGCCTTCGTAAACCAGATTGCCGTTGATCGCATAGCTTTCATAGCGGTTGAACGGCGTGCCGTCGGCATTGGCGAAGGGGAAATTCGCAGCGATATCAACCGGCATATTGTTCTGGCGGGTGATGAAGTCAGCCGCACAAGGCAGACCCGTCAGCTGGCTGTTGCCGCTCGCCAGACCGCAAGCATAGGGCGCATAGTTCCACGAGCTGTTGTCGTTGCGGTTGTAGTTGTACGAACCCTTCAGCGTGAAGGTCAGGTCCTGTGCCGGTTCGACCTTGAAGGTCACGCGGCCAAGAAACTCTTCCTCGCCCGGCTGATCGCTGGTCACCGGCGTTGCGGTGTGGACGATCGGGTTGCCAGTGCCGCCGGCAAAGATGTCGGCGATATCGACCGTCGTGTAGTCGCGATTGACCTGAATGTTGTCGTAAAGGCCGCCTTCCATCTGCGAATAGCGCGCAGCGATACGGATACCGGCGCTGTCACCCAGAGGAACCGAAGCGATGCCTTCGACACGCCATTGCTCGGCATTGAATTCATAGCCCGCGCGGGTGATGAATTCGGCGGTGTCGCCCGGGTCATTGGTGGTGAAGGAGATCACACCAGCCGTCGCGTTCTTGCCGAAGAACAGCGCCTGCGGTCCTTTCAGCACTTCGACCCGTTGAAGATCGAAGAAGCCTTCGTTGATGACGCGGCCCTGACCGTAATAAGCGCCGTCAACGACGACGGCGACCGACTGCTCGATACCGATCGAGGTCGAGGACGAACCGATGCCGCGCATGGTCAGCTGGGCGCCCGAACCGTTCGAAGCGCGACCGACGTTGAAGTTGGGAGCGATGGCCGCGATCTTTTCGACGCTGGTGATGTCGCGGTCCTGAATCAGCTTTTCATCGAAAGCGGTCACAGCGACCGGAACGTCCTGCACGCTTTCTTCGCGCTTACGGGCAGTGACGACGATTTCGTCGAGGCCACCCTGCACGGCATTTTCACCGTTCTCGGCATCTTGAGCGGAGGCTGCGCTGGCCAGCATCGTCGAAGACACAAGGCAGCTGGACAGCAGCAAAATTGCACGGCTCATTTTCATCATCATCACTCCCAGCATTATTTGTTTTTGCCATTTCGCTTTACTGGCTTGCTGCGATTTCGGCCCCTAACGCTTGTGACAGGTGGCAGTGTGATGCGGACAAGTGTCATCTATGAGCAACACCTTCGAAGGGGAGAGAACAATGCCGACCAACCGCTTCTGGCGCCTCAATGAACGGCCCGAGGGCCATGACTATCCAGCCGCACTTTCCCTTGAGGAACAAGAGGTTGTATCACCGCCGGACGGTCAGGTCGTGGTGCAGGCGGACTACCTTTCGATGGACCCCGGCGTGCGCGTCTGGATGACCGCGCGCGAGGATGGATACTCCCCGCCGATCCCGCTGGGCACACCGATGCAGGGTCAGTTTATCGGCAAAGTCACAGAATCCGCACATCCCGATTTTGCCCCTGGCGATCTGGTTCGCGGGTTCGGCCATTGGGCAACCCACAGCACGGTCGATCCGCTGCTATCGGGCCTTACCAAACTGGATTCCGAAATCGACGATGTGCGCCAGCATTTCGGTGCGCTGGGCCTCAATGGCTGGACCGCATTGTGCGGGCTGGTGGACGTCATGGACATCAAACCGGGCGAGACCGTTCTGGTGTCCGCCGCTGCCGGAGCCACCGGCAGTGTCGCCTGCCAGATCGCGCGCAACAAGGGCTGCCGCGTGATCGGAATCGCCGGATCGGACGACAAGTGCAGCTATCTCACCGACGAATTGGGGATCGATGCGGCGATCAATTACAAGACGCAGGATGTCGACGCCGAACTCCAGAAACTGGGCAGCAATATCGATGCCTATTTCGAAAACGTCGGCGGTAAGATCCTCGACGCGGCGCTGCCGAATATGGCGATGTACGGCAAAATCGGCATTTGCGGACTGATCGGCGGCTACACCAGCGACAGCGGCCTGCCCGGCCCCGCTCGCTTCGACCAGATTCTGATGAAGCGCCTGATCATAAAGGGCATTTTCCTGCCCGATTTCATGGCTCAGGGTAAAGACTACTACCCTGCGCTCAAGCGCTGGTATCTCGAAGGCCGGATGCAGCTCGGATTCGACGAAACCGTCGGGATCGAGAATGTGCTCGATTCCTTCACGCGCCTGATGACCGGCAAGAACACCGGCAAGGTCATCGTCGACGTTCGCAGCTAGAGCCGGAGGGCGCCGTGCCGACAGTCGACTATCGCTCTCCCATCCAATGCCTCGCCGCCGTGCGCGGGCACCCGTTCGACCGCAACGGCTTTGCCGCGCTGTTCGAAGGGATGGAGGGCATCGCCGTGACCATGGTCGATCAACCAGCAGCGGCCCGGTTGATGAACCCCGAAGGCATGGCCGGGTTCGACGTGCTGATCCTCTACGACATGCCCGGGCTCGATTTCGATGCCCCCGACAATCCGCCGCATTATGTGGATCCGCCGGACGGACTGCGTGAAGGCCTCACCGCTCTGTGCGAACAGGGGACGGGGATTCTCGCGCTTCATCATGCGCTTGCCGGTTGGCCTGCCTGGCCCGGCTATGGCGAGATGCTGGGCGGGCGTTTCTTCTACCATCCGGGCGAGTGGCTCGGGCAACAGGTGCTCGACAGCGGTTATGCTCACGAGGTGGATTATGAGCTGGAGGTCGTAGCCGATCACCCCGTAACCCACGGCGTATCGCCGCGCTTTGCGGTTACCGACGAGCCCTATCTGGCGGAAATCGACGAGGCCGGTGTCACCCCGCTTCTGCGCTCGTCACACAGCTACACACGCGACAATTTCTACAGCGCAGACCTTGCCGTGCGCGGGTCAATGTATTCGCGTGAAGGTTGGGACCATCCGGCAGGGTCGAACCTCGCCTGCTGGACCAAGAAGGTCGGCAACAGCGATCTGGTTTACCTTCAGCCCGGCGACAGTCCGCAGGTATTCCAGCAGCCCGATTACCGGCGGCTGGTGGAGAATGCGATCCGCTGGCTCGCATCCTCCTGACCCGGATCACATGGCGGTAACGCCGCCATCGACGGTGAACTCGCCGCCGGTGATATAGCCTGCCTCGTCGCTTGCGAGGAACAGCACCATGTTCGCGATGTCGAGCGGATCACCCATGCGCTGCATCGGGATGCCCTTGACGATTTCCTTGAACCCTTCGGGATTGTCGCGCCGCGCCACGTCCTGCATCGCGGTCTCGATCATGCCGGGATGCACGGAGTTGCAGCGAATGTTCTCGGCAGCGCATTCCATTGCAACCGCCTTGGAGAAAATGCGCACGCCGCCCTTGGCTGCGCCATAGGCGGTGCAGGCAGGCACGCCGACAAGCCCGCCGATCGACGACAGGTTGATGATCGAACCGCCCTCGCCGACCTTGCGCATCAGCTTGATCGCACCCTGCGTGCCGTAGAACACGCTGTCGAGGTTGACGCTGAGCTGCTTCGACCAGTCGGCAGCGGACAAATCGCCAATCATCTTGAGCACCGCGATGCCGGCATTGTTGACGATCACGTCAAGGCGGCCGTGTTCAGACTCGATCCGCTCGAACAATGCGTCCCATTGGCCGGTGTCGGTTACATCCTGAACCACCGCGTGCGCTGTACCGCCCTTGGCGTTGATTGCATTAACTACGCCTTCGAGACCCTCACCATCGAGATCGGTCGCGTAAACGACAGCGCCTTCCTCGGCAAAGCGATGCGCCATCGCCGCGCCGAGCCCGCGATCGGAGCCACAGCCGGTTACCAGAGTGATTTTGCCTTGAAGTCGTCCAGCCATTGCAGATCTCCTTGATCCAGAAATGCGAAGGGGCCGGGAACACGCCTGTGCGCCCCGGCCCCTTTAATATTTATCGTTCAAACACAGGGCTTCAGTATTTGAAGCCGAGCGTCGCACCGTAGGCTCGCGGTTCGCGCGCCGTACCGAATGACCACAGACCGGCGACGGTGAAACCGTGGGTCGGGCCGCGGTCATCGAGCAGGTTGCGCCCGAAGAGCACGAGATAGGCCTCGCTGTCGCCCATTTCGAAGTTGAACCGCAGGCTCGCGTCGAGCAGCTGTTGCGAGTCCGTGCGAACCCGCGGGTCGTTGCCGGTTACGATGATCGGGCCATTGGTGAGATCACCCGAAAGGCCACCCACCGAGATTTGCTGATCATAGGCGCCGATGTAGCGGAAGCCGACATTCGCAGCGACTTCACCGAAGCTGGTCGGCACTTCGTAATCAGCCGCGATCGAAGCGGTGACGTCCGGATTGTAGATTAGGTCATTGCCCGAATAGTCGAACGGCACGACAAGGCCGGTGACCGGCGAAAGGCCGCCGACAATGAAGCCCTTGAAGTTCGAATCAAGCACGCCGAGTGCGCCGGAGAAAGTAAGTTCGTCCGAGGCCCGAGCGGTAAAGTCGACTTCGATGCCCTTGACCGTTGCCGAACCGACGTTCGAGGTGATCGTCTCGTTCTGCGTGGCACAGGTTGCGCAGAACAGCGTGTTGTTCTGCTGCAGATCATCATATTTCGACACGAAGCCGGCGATGTTGAGCTGCATGATGCCGTTGAACAGGTCGAACTTGCCGCCCACTTCGTAGGAGTCGACAACTTCGGGGCCGTAGGACTGGCTGGCACTCGCGGCCGAACCTGCACGCGGGCTGAAGCCGCCCGAACGATAGCCCTGCGACCATGAGGCATAGAGCATCATGTCGTCATTGGGGCGGTAATCGAGCCCGATCTTGGGCGTGAACTTCTTGAAGGTGTCTTCGCCGCGACCGATCTCGACCCCGCCAAAGGCGTTGACGAGCGACTTCTTGTCACGGGTGTAGCGACCACCGAAGGACAGGCGGAAATCATCCGCAAACGCCCAGTTGAAGTCACCGAACAAGGCGACGCTTTCGGTCGAACCGCTGACCTGCTGCGGGTTGGTGTCGAAATCGACCGGGTCGACCGCCGGGTTGAAAGCAAACAGGCGCGTGAACTGTTCGAGCTCGTAGTCGGATTCGAAATAATAGGCGCCGACAACGTAATCGAAGGTCGCGCCGAAATCGCCCGCGAGGCGCAATTCCTGGCTGAATTGCTCGTAGGTCTGGCGACGACGGGTGAAGTAAAGGTCGACCGAAGAACCGTCGAAGTCCTGCGTCTGATTTTCCTTCATCCGGCGGCTGCCGGTGACCGAGGTCAGAGTGACGTCGCCGAGGTCGAGGTTCATCTCTGCGGTGACTGACGGCGCCGAATAGTTCGATTCATTCGGCAGCGTGAAGACAGTGTAGAGGTCTTCCTGATTGTTGCGGTTAACCTCGACTGCGGGAATGAAACCGGCAAACAGCTCGGTGGTATTGGTGAGGTTCGAAACGACCGGATCCATGCGCTGGATCTGCTTTTCGATGGTCACCACGATATCGAGCGGCGAACCGGCCGGTTCGAGCTTGATCGCGGCACCGAAGTTTTCGTTGTTGCTATAACCGCGCGGCGCGCCGGTCTGGGCCTGCGTATACCAGCCGTCGGTTTCGTTGTGGAAATAGAAGCCCTTTACCGCGAGGCCGATTTCCTCGTCGATGGGCACATTCACGACCGCGCGGGTCGCCAGCGTGTCGAACCGGCCATAGGAAACCTCGGCCTTGACCGAGAATTCATCCTTGGGACGGGTGCGGCGGATATTGATAACACCGCCGATGGTGTTGCGACCGAAGAGCGTGCCCTGCGGACCGCGCAGAACTTCGAGCTGTTCGATATCGAAGAAGTCGAAATACTGGCCGGTCGAAGTGCCGATGAAAACGCCATCGACCACAACGCCCACTGTCGGCTCCTGCGACTTTTCGATGTCGGCATAGGTCAGGCCGCGGATCGAAAGGTTGGCCGCAGCCGCGCCCGAATTCTGGTTGGTGATAAGGATATTCGGCGCAGAGCCGGTGAGGTCACCGATGGTGAGCGCAGCCTTGCTCTCAAGCATCGCGGCGTTGATCGCGGTAACGGCGACCGGCGTATCCTGAAGCGCTTCGTTACGGCGACGCGCCGAAACGATGATTTCACCGCCATCGGTTGCGTTCTCGGCACTTGCCTCGTCAGCGTCCTGCGCCATTGCGGGCACGGCCCAGCAAAGCGTTGCACCTGCCAGAGCGGTCCCAACCAGATTGCGTGTGGTCACAGCTTTCATAATTTCCTCCCAAACGCGGGGCCCTTTGGAAAGCCCTCGTCGATTGACCTATCGGTCAACTTCGCAAATTCGCCCACTGCACTTTTTCATAGGTGCCACGGGGCAAGGGTGCAGCGACGATAAGATCCGGATGAGAGGAGTTACCTAATGCTTGAAAACCGCCGCTTCCTGCTCAAGCGCCGCCCCGAGGGCGAGCCCGTTCCCGCCGATTTCGATCTGGTCAGCGAGCCTGTGCCCGAAGCGCCTGCGGGTGGCTTCGTCGTGCGCAACTACTTTGCCTCGCTCGATCCGGCCCAGCGCGGCTGGATGGATGATGTCCCCAGCTACATGCCGCCGATTGCGCTCGGCGATGCGGTGCGCGCTACGACCGTTGGCCGGGTCCACACTTCGGACAATGCCGATTTCAAGCCGGGCGACTGGGTCATGGGTTTGAACGCGCTCGAAGACTATTCGCCCGTCATGCCGGGCGGCTTTACCAGCGCGATTGACGTGAGCTTGGTGGACAGTCCGTCGCGCTTCCTTTCGGCAATGGGCGCGGTTGGTCTGACCGCCTATTTCGGCTTGCTCGAAGTCGCAAAGCCGCAGGAAGGGGAAACCTTGCTGGTGTCGGGCGCAGCGGGTGCCGTCGGATCGGTGGTGGGGCAGATCGGCAAGATCAAAGGCTGCCGCACAATCGGCATCGCGGGCGGGCAGGACAAATGCCGCAAACTGACCGAACGCTACGGCTATGATGTCGCAATCGACTACAAGGGCAAGGACGTCGATACGCTCGCAGAGGAGATCCGCGCTGCGGCTCCCGATGGCGTGAACATGATCTTCGAGAATGTCGGCGGCGACGTGATGGACGCCGAATTGATGAACCTCGCCAAGCACGCCCGCATCGTGCTGTGCGGCCTTATCAGCGAATACAACGCGCCCGAGAAACTCGGCGTTCGGAATCTCTGGCAGGTGCTGGCGCAGGAGGCGACCATTCACGGCTATCTGATCAGTGCCTATGTCGATCGCTTCGCCGAAGGCGGCGCGCAAATGGCCGAGTGGATGGCCGCCGGAAAAGTCGTGATGGACGAAGATATTCAGGAAGGGCTCGAAAACGCCTATCCTGCCTTCATGCGGCTGTTCTCGGGCGCCAACACCGGCAAACTTGTGCTGAAGATCGCCGAATGAGCGGGCGGCTAGAGGGGCGCAGAGCGCTGGTCACGGGCGCAGGTTCCGGGATCGGCAAGGCGATTGCCGAACGGCTAAGCCGCGACGGCGCGCGGGTCTTCACCGTGGACCTTCAGGGCGAGGTTGATCGTCAAGCCGACGTCACCGAAGACGGCATCAACGCAGCTCTGATCGCAAAGGCCGTCGAGGCGCTGGGCGGGCTCGATATCGTTGTCCCCTGCGCCGGGATTACGGGCTTCATGCCGCTCGAAGGGCATGAGGATGATTTCATGCGCCGCGTGTTCGAGGTGAACGTCTTTGCCGTCCTGCGCCTCATTCGCGATGCGCTGCCGCATCTGAAGGAATCGCCGGCGGGACGTATCGTCACCATCGGCTCGACCACTTCGCGCTTCGGCGACGAAGGGCTGACTGCCTATGGTGCGTCAAAGCATGCTGTGCTGGGGATGACCCGCAGCATCGCGGCAGAGGTGGGCAAATTCGGAATAACCGCAAACTGCCTGCAACCCGGCGCTATCGACACGCCGATGACGGCCCCTGCCTTCACCGACATGCCCGAATTCAAGGAATTCTGGATCAACAAGGCCGCGCTCGGACGCCTCGGCCAGCCCGAAGACATTGCGGACGTTGTCGCTTTCCTGTGCAGCGATGACGCCCGCTTTATGTCAGGTCAGGGTTTCTTCGTGGATGGCGGAGCCATGCAGCGCCATTAGCGCCGGTTAGAACTGCACCCGCTTGGTGAAGCCACCGTCGACGACGAGGTTCGCGCCCGTCATCGCCTTGCAGGTGGGAGAGGCGACGAAAGCAATCGTCTTCGCCATTTCCTCGCCGTCGGTCAGGCGACCGATCGGAATTTGCGCGAGAATGCCTTCGTAGAATTCGGGCATGCTTTCCTTGATACCTGCCCACGGACCGTCCTCGGTCATCACCGGACCGGGCGTGATGCAGTTCACGCGGATGCCCTTGGCGGCGAGGTTTTGCGAAAGTCCTGCGGAATAGACCATCACCGCAGCCTTGAGCGCATTGTAGGGCTGTACGCCCATGAATTCCTCGACCGCGCCGGTGGAGCTCATGCAGATGATCGAGCCGTCGTCCGACTTTTCGAGGAACGGCATGGCGGCGGCAATGCCGCGACGCATGGGCAGGATGTCGGCATTCATCACCGCTTCCCAACCGGCATCGCTATCCTCGCCCAGATTGGCCGAGGTGAAGCTGATGAAGATGTCGCAGCCGCCCAGTTCGCCCGCGGCTTTCTCGACGAATGCAGGCACAGCCGCAGCATCGGTCACATCGAGGCTCTCGGCGTAAACCGAGACGCCGCTGTCGCCGAGTTCGGAAACCACATTGTCGACTTTGTCCTGCGAGCGTCCACAAATCGCGACGTTGCAACCCTCGGCCGCCAATGCGTGTGCGACCTTGCGACCAATGCCGCCATTGGCCCCCACGAGAATGGCTTTGAGCCCTTTCAGTCCGAGATCCATGCGAAACGTTCCTTTCCTAGTTTTCCCCAAACTGCGGCATCGGGGAGGGAGTGGCCACTGTGCTTTTCTACAGGCCCTCTTGCGCTCGCGGAATGTTACCCAAGCGGCAAAGGAGAGGCAAAATGGGCAGATTGCAAGGCAAGAGCGCGCTCATTCTCGGTGCCAGCAGCACCGGCAATATGGGTCAGGTCATGGCGCGGCGCTATCTCGACGAGGGCGCGAAAGTCATGGTGTCCGGCCGCAAGCAGGCCGAGCTTGAACAGTTTGCCAGCGAAACCGGCTGCGAATGGGCGACCTGCGACATCACCGACGAAGCCAGCGTTAACGCGCTTGCCGATGTCGCGCACGAAAAGCTGGGCGGTATCGACATTGCCGTGAATTCGACCGGCTGGGGCCTTCTCACCCCCTTCCTCGACAACACCCGCGAAGAGCTCGAAGCCATGAGCGCGCTGCAATTCATCGGGCCGTTCCAGTTCTTTCAGGCGGTGCTGCGCAAGATGGCAAAAAGTCACGGCGGACGCGGCGGCTCGCTGATCCAGATCAGCTCTGCGACCTCGGTGATCATGCTGAACAACCACGCCGCCTACATGGGCACGAAGGCAGGGACGGACCACGTGATCCGCTGCATCGCGCACGAGTTCGGCGAGGAAGGCGTGCGCGCCAACACGATCTCTCCCGGCCTCACCGACACACCGATGAATGCCGAAGCCAAGCAGGTCCCCGGCTTATTTGAAAGCTTCCGCGACAGCTATCCGCTGGGGCGCTGGGGAACGTCGGAAGATGTCGCCGCAGCTGCCGTTTTCCTCGCTGAGGACGAATGCTTCATGACCGGCGAGAACCTGCAGGTAAACGGCGGTCTGACGCTGCGCCGCAACCCCACGGCCAAAGAAATGGACGCAGCGGTCGCAACTGCGATGCAGGCCAAATAAGCGAGCTCGAAATTCCCGAGGCGATCGCTGCAGACACTGTCGGCCAATGGGATCGCAGCTGCGATGTCTTGGTCATCGGACAGGGTGTCGCAGGCTGCTGCGCCGCACTCGAAGCGCATCGCGCTGGTTCCGATGTGCTGATCGTCGAACACGCCAGCGGCGGCGGAACTGCTGTGCAGGAGGCGCTGGGTCACGAGGACAGTCCCGATGAAATGACCGTCTATATTATGGCAAGCTGCGACCCGCTCGATCCGCTGGCGCAGCTGATCAAACGCATCATCGTCAATAAGCGCGCCGGTCGCCACGCAGCCGGAGCGAACTGGGCGGGCTAGGCCCCGCCCTCGACCTTTGCCTTCACGTCAGCGCGTAACTGGTCCTTGCGGATCTTGCCGCTGGCTGTGCGCGGGTAATCGTCGACGAACTCCCAGCGTTCGGGAATCTTCTGCTTGGCCAGCCCGCTCGCGATCACGTGGTCGATCAGGCTTTGCGCAACCGGCTGGCCGCCTTCGCAGATGATATAGGCGCACACCCCCTCGCCCAACCGTTCGTGCGGCATGGCCACAACGCTTGCATCGCGCACCTGCGCGTGAGTGCGCAGCACGTCCTCGATCTCGACCGCGCTGATGTTCTCGCCGCCGCGAATGATGAGGTCTTTCTTGCGCCCGGTGATGGTGAGCGCCCCGCTGGCATCAAGCGTGCCGAGGTCGCCGGTGAGGAAGAAACCGTCATTGGTGATGGCAGCCTCGCTTTGTGCCTTGTCGGCATAGCCAAGCATCATGGCCGGCCCTTTGGCGAGGATTTCGCCTTCGGTACCTTGCGGCACTTCGCGCCCGTCCTCGTCGACGATGCGAACCTCGTAATCGACCACTTCGCCGTCGGTGGTCGCGGCCAGCGCTTCATCCTGCGGCCAGCCATAGGTCACCAGCGGCACTTCGGAAGCGCCGAACACACGGAACGCCCTGAGGTTTTCGAACGCGCCATTGGCGGCCGGGATCAATTCGGGCGGCACAGCCGCCCCGCCGCAGGCGAAAAAGCGCAAGGTCGGCAGCCGCTTTCCGGCAGCCCGCGCACGGTCCGCCAGCTCGACCAGAAACGGGGTCGCGGCAACGGTTCCCACCACGCCATATTCTTCGATCAGTTCGAGCGCCTCGTCCGCGTTCCACGCTTCCATCAGGATTGTGCGCGTGCCTGCCACGAGCGGCATTTCGAGCCCGTTGGCATAGCCCGAGATATGCGTGACCGGCGACGGCATGATCGCACTGTCTCCGGCCTCGATGCCCCAATGCGCGGCGCTGCGGCGCAGGGTGAATTCCAGCGTCGAGTGCGAATGCAGCACGCCCTTGGGCCGCCCCGTCGTCCCCGAGGTGTAGAGCACCATTTTCACTCCGAACGGATCGACATCGACCGGCTCGAACGCACGGCCCCGCCC
>PALE01000008.1 GCA_002706445.1 Erythrobacteraceae bacterium | reverse complement strand
CAGGTCCTCGCGCGAACCGAAACCGCCGACGGGCAGTTCGGGGCGCTGGAACCGCCAGCTTGGCACACAAAGCCAGGCAAGATCATATGCGGGCGGCCCGATATGGGCGAGCTCCCAGTCGAGCACCGAGCGGATACCGTCGGGCCCGACAATCAGGTTGCCGTTGCGAAAGTCGCCGTGGAGGAGGACTCGCTTGTTCTCCTTAGGCAGATTGTCTGACAGCCAGCGCAGCGCATAGTCGAACACCGGGCGAACCTGCCCGCTGTCGCGATACCGCTGCTCCAATGCCGCCAGCGCATCTTGCGAGCCTTGCGAGCGCAGGCCCAGTTCTGCGTAGTTTGTCGCCGCGTGAAGCCTGGCGAGGATTTCCCCGCAATGCCGCGCCATGCCTTCGCGCGCCGAAGCCAGTTCGGGCAGCTTCAAGATCCGCACGCCGATGGTTTCGCCGGCAATCCGGTCCATCGCATAGCCGTCTCCGCCCGGAGAGCCTTCAGGCAGTTCAAATGGCACATCGGGGACAGGCACGCCGGCGGCTCCGGCTATCCGCACAATGGCCGCTTCGCGCGAGACGCTGTCGAGCCCCTGCGAGGAAAACCTCCCGTCCGGCGGTTGTCTGCGCAAGACCAGCTCGCGGCGGCTGCCGTCGGAGGCCTCGACATCGAAAGCCCAGGTCTCTTTGCTAGCCCCGCCCGACAGGCGCTTGAGCCCCGAGATGGCTGCGGCATCGAGCCCGGCTGCGCGCGCGGCATCAAGAATGGCCTGAGCCAAATCGGTTTCAGCTGATGGTTGTGTCACGAACCGGCACCCCCTCTCTCTCCTGATGCCAATCCCTACAAGAATGCAGGCGCTCGTAAAGCGGGTGAAGCCTGTCGATGTGCCAGCCTTCAAATCGTCAACTTTGGTTGACGAAAAGGGCGGCGACAGATCGGTTCTTGCCGAAAGGGGGTGTTCCAGTGCAGGTTTCAAAAAAAGACCGTCCGGCTGAATGCCGGAGCAGAAAGGGGAGAGTGCTTTGGATTTTTCGATCCCGCAGGAGCTTGAGGACTATTACGCAGAACTGGTTCGTTTCATCGAAACCGAGATCAACCCGCTCGAGCAGCAAGACGATAACATCCGTTTCTTCGACCATCGCCGCGAATGGGCGCGGACGGATTTCGAGAACGAAGGCCTGCCGCGGCACGAATGGGAAGAACTTCTCGCAGAAGCGCGGCGCCGGGCTGACGCGGCAGGCCATTGGCGCTTCTCCGCGCCGAAGAAATACGGCGGCAAGGACGGATCGAACCTCTGGATGGCAGTCATCAGGGATCGCTTCGCCCAGCGCGGACTGGGGCTGCACAACGATTTGCAGAACGAACATTCCATCGTCGGCAACTTCCCCTTCGTCGCCATGTTCGAACATTTCGGCACACAGGAGCAGCAGGACGAATTCATCCTCGGCGGCTTCGAAGGTTCGCGCCGCGTCGCTTTCGGTCTGACCGAGGCCAATCACGGCTCCGACGCAACCCACATGGAAACCCGCGCGGTGCGCGAGACCCGCGACGGGGTCGAAGGATGGCGGATCGACGGCGAGAAGATGTGGATCACCGGCATGCATGTCGCCACCCATTGTGCGACCTTTGCGCGCACTTCGGGCGACAGTGGTGACGCGCGCGGGATAACCTGCTTCCTCGTTCCCAACCCCACTGCGGGGCTGGAGATCGAGGAATGGATGTGGACCTTCAACATGCCCACCGATCACCCGCGCCTGTCCGTCAGCGATGTCTGGGTTCCCGACAGCGCCATTCTGGGCCGCGAAGGCTATGGCCTCGCGCTCGCGCAAAGCTTCGTCCACCAGAACCGCATCCGGCAGGCCGCGTCCTCGCTCGGCGCGGCGCAATATTGCATCGAGGAGAGCGTGAAATACGCCCGCGAGCGCAAGCCGTTCGGGCAAGAGCTGGCGCGCAATCAGGCGATCCAGTTCCCGCTCGTCGAGCTTGCGACCCAATGCGAGATGCTGCGCCTGCTGATCTACAAGACCGCTTGGGAAATGGACAATATGGCCCATGAAGAGATCGAGAAGACGATCTCGGACAAGGTATCCATGTGCAATTACTGGGCGAACCGGCTCGTCTGTCAGGCGGCAGACCGCGCGATGCAGGTGCACGGGGGCATCGGCTATTCACGCCACAAACCGTTCGAGCACATCTATCGCCACCACCGCCGCTATCGCATCACCGAAGGCGCCGAAGAAATCCAGATGCGCAAGGTCGGCGCCTATCTGTTCGGATATATCGGCCCGAGAAAAGGCGAATTCGCATAATCGCTGCCAATGGCGTGCATGACAGGTGGAGAATGAGAGTGGGACAATTCAGCGGCAAGAACGCCATCGTTTTCGGCGGAACCAGCGGCATCAACCTCGGCATCGCCAAGATGCTGGCGGAAAAAGGAGCGCATACATTTCTGGTTTCGCGCTCCAGCGAGAAAGTCGAGAGCGCGGTCGCCGAAATCGTCGCGGCAGGGGGCAAGGCGAGCGGCTGCCCCGCAGACGTCCGCGACTATGATCAGGTCGAAGCGGCAGTCGCCAAGGCGGTCGAACTCGGCGAGATCGACATTGTCATTTCCGGTGCGGCAGGCAACTTTCTTGCTCCTGCCGCAGAAATGTCGAGCAACGCCTTTCGCACCGTGATCGACATCGATCTGGTCGGCACTTTCCACACGGCTCGCGCCACATTCGCGCACATGCGAAAGCCGGGATCGAGTTTCATCGCGATCACCGCCCCGCAAGCGGTCAAGCCGATGGGCGGGCAGGCGCATGTTTGTGCGGCCAAGGCGGGCATCAACATGCTGATCAAATGCCTTGCCTTCGAATGGGGACCGCAGGGTGTCAGGGTCAACGGAATTTCTCCCGGCCCGATTGTGGATACCGAAGGGATGCGCAGACTCGCCCCGACGCCCGAAATCAACGCGGCTCTCACCGCCGCCCTGCCGCTGCGGCGCTACGGACGGGCCGACGAAATCGCATCGGCGGCCTGCTATCTGGCTGGCGAGGAAGGGGCCTATGTCACGGGCACCATCCTTGACGTCGATGGCGGAACGGCGCTCGGCTCGGGCGGTTTGGCCTAGGCGTCGTCAAGCGGGATCGCGGGCACCTCGCCCCAATCCCGTTCGAGCGTCTTGCGCATTGTCTCGATATTTTCCGAGCCGACCGTTTCGGCCAGGCGCGCTTCCAGCGTTTCGAGAATCGCGATCGCATCGGCGCGCAAACGGCTCGATTTCTCGCTGAAATTCACCAGCTGCGCGCGGCGGTCCTTGGGATCGCTCTCGATCTTCACGAGACCTTGCGTGGCCATGTCCCGCAACATCTTGCTGACTGCCTGACGGCTGATGCCAAGATTGCGGGCGAGATCGGCCGGTCGCCGGATTCCGAGCGAGATATTGGCGAACACCATCGACTGGGCGCGCGTGATGCTTTGCCATCCGCGTGCATTGAGCGCCGATTGCAGACCTTCGTCGAACCAGTGGAAGGCGCGCATCAGGTCCATCATCATGTAACCTTCGCTCATCCCGCCGGCATTGCCGAGATTTCGTGCCTGCGCGACCAGTTGCAGCGCCGCCTCTGCAAGCGGGAACAGATAGCCGCCATTGTGATAGGCGAGCGGGCCGAGATTGGTGCGGTAATGCACGTCCACGACCTCGCCGATGACAACCGCGTGGGTGCCCTGGTCCACGATCTGGACGGGATTGAGCACCATTGCTGCGATACTGTCCGCAAGGCGCGGCGGCATGCCGTCCTCGATCAGCCAGTCGCCGACATCGAATTTGGAATCCTGCGGTACTCCGCCGCCGCAGCGGTTGGAGATTTCCTCCTGACTGTCAGCCAGCAGGTTGAGCCCGATCTGCGCGCCGCCTGCGACCGCTGCATAGGTCGCGTTGTTGCGGTCGATGCAGATCAGCATGGAGGGCGGGGCCATGCTCACCTCGCAAAAGGCGGTGGCCGCCATCGCGTACCGCGCCCCTTCGTGTTCAGCCGTGACGACGGCAACGGGGCGGACGAGCGAACGCAGCGCTCCTTTCAGTCCATCAACGATCGCGTCCCGGGAAGTCTGATTGGTCATGATTGCCGAGATAGGTACTCATGTCGCAACCGTCACCTGCCTGAGCGGGAAGCTGGCGTGCAAAAGGAGATTTTCAGTCGCTTGCTTGGGCCCGCCGTCTATTCTCGGAGCGCCGGACCCGTTCGTCTCGATCTACGGCTGAACAAGCCTACCACACGAGAGGCAGGGCGGTGCATGCCCCGACATTGCCGCCCTTCATCGTCACCGGCCTGTCCGGATGAAGCCGGAATTCGGGCATGGCGCCAAGCCATTCCTGCATGAATACAATCACCTCCATACGCGCCAGACCCGCGCCGACGCAGCGATGGGGGCCGGCGCCCATAGTGGTATGGCGCAACGGTGTAAGGGCCCGATCGAACCGCACTTCCTCGGGCGCATCGAAACTCGCAGGGTCGAGATTGTGGAGGACGCTGGGAAGATAGACGAGATCGCCCTTGCGAATGGTCACGCCGTCTATGTCTATATCGGCAATCGCGTTCCGGCTCACAGCAACAGTCGGATAACGGCGCATCAGCTCGTCGGCTGCTGCCGGGATCAATTCGGGAGAATTGCGCAGGTCACGCTGGTCTTCAGGATGGCGGGCCAGATGCAAAGCCACCATGCCGATCATGGCCGCAACCGTGTCGAGCCCCCCGAACAGCAGATTGCGGCACATCCTACGCGCCTCGTCCACAGTCCATTCGCGCCCGTTGACTGGCTCGGAGAGGATGCGGCTGAACAGGTCGTCTCCGGGCTGCGCCATGCGTTGTTCGATGAAGGGCCACAAATAGTCATCCGCAGCCTGTTTCAACTGCTCGACTGTCATCGATCCGTCGGGCCGAGTAAGTTGCACACCAAGCTCGCGCAGCCGAGGGCGGTCCTCCAGCGGAACATCGATCAGGGTCAGGAAAATATTGAGCGGCAGGATTTCGGCGAAATCAGCCACAAAATCACATTCGCTGCGCGGTTCGATATCGGAAATCAGTTCACGCGCCACTTCACGCACTTTGGGTTCGAGCGCGACGATATAGCGGGAGGCAAAGCCTTTCATGACAGGCATGCGGAAAGCCTTGTGATCGTCACCATCGGATTGGAGCGGGATGAACTCCATCACCTCTCCAAGCCCGGGCGTCACCGCAAGGCACTCGCTCGACAACCTCTCTGCATCGCCCCACAAGCTCCGGACCACATCACCGCGCGCACCGATCCAGTGGCCACCATTTGCCGTCGTCCAAACAAGTCCCGGTCCATCCAGCAAAGTCTTCCAGGAGGCGAAGTAGTCCTGGAAGACACCGGGCGGGTTGAACAGGTCGAAATCTACTATCCGGTCAGCCGGAACATGCGCGGGAACCATCAGCCATCCTCATTTTTGTCGAGTACCGGTCTAATCATGGGGCCGCCGCAAGGAACTGCACTTTCTGTGAGGCTCGCAAATCACACCAGAACGGTGCCAACAGGCATCGGCGTGTGGAACTGGCGAAGTCGCGCCGAAGCAGCAGGCTCGTACTGGGGGAAGGTGGCGGCGCTGTCAGTCTAATGCGATCCCGTCTCCACTTGGCAGAGTTCGCCCTGCCCTCACGATCGACTAGGCCATGAGATTTTGCCACTCAGACAAAGCAGCTGAGCGGCGTGTCTTGTAGGTCTGGCGGTCGATCAGGTGGCGTTCTAGGTTGAAGTGGTTGTGGACGTTGGCATGGACCGAGGCGAACTTCTGCAAGCTCTTCATCTGCCGGAACCGGAGCATGGCTCGTTCCCGTCTTCGGAACGGCAGATGGCTATTCTCTACCCTGTTGTTGGCCCAGCGTCCCACCTCCTGCTTGTCGCTATTGCCTAGCTCGCTCATGGCCGCCTTGTAGGAACGCAAGCCGTCGGTGGTGACTGCTTCTGGCGATCCATGGCGCCGCAGCGCCTTCTTCATGAACTTGAGCGCTGCCTTCTTGTCGCGGTTCCTGGTGACGTAGCTCTCGAGCACCTCGCCCTCCTGGTCAACCGCTCGCCACAGGTAGTGCATCTCGCCGTTGATCTTCACGTAGACCTCATCAAGGTGCCATTTCCACTGCCGAAACCCCTTCATCCGGCTCACGCGCTGGCGTCTCACATCTGCAGCGAACATCGGACCGAAGCGGTTCCACCAATGCCTTACCGTCTCATGGCAAATGTCGATCCCGCGCTCGGCCAGCAAGTCCTCCACGTTCCGCAAGCTCAGCGGAAAGCGGGCGTACATCATCACCACAAGGCGGATCCAGGTCGTGGACATCGAGGATCTCTACGAACGAATGAAGGCGGCTGACCTCAGCATTCCCAATCCGATCCGCATGCTGGGCGGTGGCGGGGGGCTACTTCATGCTGGGCGGGCCGGACAACGTGCTGATCGAAGTGTTCGAACCGGGCGTGTCGCGCGAACAGGTCGTGCGCGACTATTACGGTTTCGGCGCGTGTTCGGGTTCTGCTTACTGCCAGAGAGCTAGCCATCCCTACACAAATCGGAGCATTCCATGACCAAAGCGCCTGAAATACACACGATCATCGCCCGCGCCGAAAAGGTCATACTTTGGGCCAACATCGTCATGATCGCGATGGTTATTGTCCATGACATCGACCATGTCAGGCAGGCGCACCACATGGACTATACGATAAGGTTGGAGCTTTGGCTGGTGAATCTATCAGTTTATACTCCCAGCTTCGCGGCGCTCGCCATGTGGTGGAAGCGGTGGCAGGTCGCGGCACCTATGACCGTCGTCAACGGTATTTTCGTCGGTGCTGCATTCTCAGAGGTGCATTTGTGGCGCCCGACGATACCGGTCTGGGGGATGTGGAACGACAATTTTTTCAAGCTCGGCGCTGATAACGTAAGTTGGACGGTGCTCGCGATGACGGTTTTTGTTGGCGCTTGCGTGGCTATGGCTGGAACTTATGCCGCCGGCCTCTACTGGGCCGCCAACCGGAAACGCGCCGTGTAAGGATAGCCTGTAAATGACTTCACCTTCCCTTGGTGGATTGGATTGGCTCGAACAGAATATCGGGGCGCCTGATCTGCGCCCATTGATCTTCGCGACGATGGATACTCAGGCGGTCGAATGCAGGTTCAACGCCATGCAGCGTGACGAGTTCGATCCCGCAATCATCGCACAATTCCGGACCTAGCTGTTTTGCAACGCCTTGTGCGGCGGAGGAGCTAGTGACGTGCAGGAATAACGACTTGCATCGATTCATAGCCCTTCACGAAGCTCGAAAGCACACGCACAGGCTCTTCGACAACGACGATGTCAGGAAAACGCTTCAGCGCCTCTTCCCAGACGATTTGCAGCTGAAGTTCGGCCAGACGATTTCCGACGCAGCGGTGGATGCCGAAGCCGAACGACATATGCTGCCGAGGCCGCTCCCTGTCGATGATATAGTCGTTCGGCCTGTCGATCACGCTCTCGTCGCGATTGCCCGAAACATACCACATGGCCACCGTGTCACCTTCGCGGATAGTCTTGCCGCCGAATTCCACGTCGCGCGTGGCTCGCCGCTTCATATAGGCGAGCGGGGTCTGCCAGCGGATCGTCTCGGACACCATCGATGGCAGAAGCTCAGGCGATGCCTTGAGCTTTGCAAATTCGTCGGGATTCTTGTTCAGGGCGTAGACCGAGCCGGTCATCGTGTTGCGGGTGGTATCATTGCCGCCGACAGTCAGCAGGATCACGTTCCCGAAAAATTCGAGCGGCGACATGTTGCGGGTCGCCGGGCTGTGCGCGAGCATCGAGATTAGGTCGCCGGTAGGCTCGGCGTTCACCCGCTCGTTCCACAGCTTGGTGAAATAAGCGTGGTAGTCCTGAAAGACCTGAATCTTCTCTTCGCGGGTTTCGACGATGCGCCCGGGGCCCGGCTGGGCGGTCACGATGTCAGACCAATGAGTAAGCAGGCGCCGGTATTCCTGCGGCACGCCAAATAGCGTCGCCAGCGTCATCGCGGTCAGTTCCTTGGAAACAAGATCCACCCAATCGAACGGCTCACCAATCGGCAGGCTGTCGAGAATTTTCGCTGCCCGCTCACGGATGAGCGGTTCGAGCAGCTTGAGGTTGGTCGGCGAGACGGCGGGGCTGACGGTCTTGCGCTGGATGTCGTGCTTGGGCGGATCCATCGCGATGAACATCGCCAATCCGGGAACGGTCACGTCGGCCTGTCCATCGACATGCGGCAGCAGAGTGATGTTGGGTTCGGAAGAGAATGTCTTGTGATCGGTGTCCACCGCCATGATGTCGTCCCACCGGCTGATCGACCAGTAGGCGCCAACTTCGCTCTCAGGCGTGTAGTGAACAGGAGCTTCGCGGCGCAGCCGCTCGAACACCGGCCACAAGGTGTCGTTGGCGAAGCGCTTTGCTTTGGCTGGGTGGAGTTCTTCAAGCGGGAGCGCAGCGACGTCCTCGACTTCTACGGGGGCTGCTACATCTGACATATCACTCTCCTGTCGCCGATCCGTCGCCGTGCGCGAACCAGCCTAATATTGGCTTTCGGGAAGATGCACGACCAGTCCGTCGAGCCGATCATCGACCTCAATCTGGCAGGCAAGACGGCTGTTTGATTGCACGTTCTCCGCGAACTCGAGCATCTCCTGCTCGGCCTCGGTGCGCTCGCCCGTCACCTCGGCCCATTCAGCCGAAACAAATATGTGACAGGTAGCGCAAGCACAATTCCCGCCGCAGTCACCGTCAATCCCGGGGACGCCGTTCTTCACAGCCCCGTCCATCAGGTTCCACCCGGCATCGACATCGATCTCGTGACGATTTCCATCGGATTCAACGTAGGTGATCTTGGGCATTTGGTCTTCCTGCATCCGCTCGGTGGTGGCTTTTCGCCTCCCGTGAATTGGCAGGAGTGGAGGCGATCAGCTGGCCGGTCAACTACCGAACAAAGTTCGAATTCTCCGAACAATGTTCGGGGGTCGACGTAGGTTCTACCGGCCCAGCATCAGTCGCTGTTGGATGGACGATCGAGCATATATTGCAGGCCCGAGCGAAGCCTGTGCCACTCCTCCTCGGGCACTCTACGGTCCGGGTAGGAGGCACCAAGCGACGATAGGCCACGGCCAAAGGTGTAGAGAGTGCAGGCGATGTTCCCCGAGTGCTCAGGGGGGAAACGGCCATCTGCTGCTACGCAGGATTCGAAATAGGCCAGCGTGTCTCGCTCTGCCTTTCGCAACTCCTCATGGTTCGCCAGCATGCGCTCGTCATACATCAGTCGGTAGAGATCGGCGTTTTCCTGCGCGAACCCCAGATAGGCCGAAGAGACATCGCGAAAGATGTCCGCCCTATCCTCTGCCGCTCGCTGCATCGCCTTGCGCAACGCCGCAAATCCATCGAGAGCAAGCTGCAGGAACAATGCCTCCTTGCTGGCGAAATGATAATAGATCGAAGCAAGCCCGCTTTGGGCTGATGCCGCAATCATCCGCAAGTTGAGCTTGTCGTGACCATGCTCGGCAACAAGCTCTGCCGCCGCCCGAAGTGCTCGTATGCGGACGCTGCTCTCGCTGCCGCTATCTGATGAAGCTTCATCGTCAGGAATTAGGATCGCCACTGCAATCAGGCCGCACGATATCCGTCCGGCAGCCCAGGTCCACTTCGGGCTTTAACGGATCGCGCTGTGACTTCGTCCCCGCACTCCGAACATGTCGTCACCGGATGAAAGTCCTGCCCACATGCGGTGTGTTGATGGATCACGGGGACGCCCTCTTGCATGGGGTAGTGTTTGCGCCCCCATTCGAACATGCCGAGGACGAGAGGGTAGAGATCGAGACCTTTTTCAGTCAGGCGATATTCGTATCGGACAGGCCGGTCCTGATAGGCGTTTTTCTGAAGCACACCTTCCTCGACAAGTGCCGCCAGCCGCTGGGCGACGATCGTGCGAGAGATGCCAAGTTTGGCCTGAAACTCGGCAAATCTACGCACCCCGGCGAAGCAATCGCGCAAGATCAACATCGTCCAGCGATCGCCTACTACCGCAAGGGTGCGCGAAATGAGGCAAGGTTCGCTCGAAAGGTCTTCCCACTTCATGAGGTTTGTCTTTCCATGCTGCGCGCCTAATTAGCGTATTGATACGATACTGACAAATCGGGAAGCGATCTCACGGGACGAGTGCCCACGGGTGCCGCTCTCGAATGGAACGCACTACCTCGCTACATCTTTGATCGAGGTCAGCTTCGACGCTTGACCGCAAGCTTTTCGACGAATGCATCACGCCGCACGCGAGCCTCGGCGGTATCGAACGCATTGCAAAAGTCCTCCACCGCAACGGCAATGCTACGGCGATAGTCGAAATCATTCTGGCGCATGAAAGCTGCCCGCGCGAGCTTCATGCCGGGCTTCGATGCCAATTGGGTGGCGAGTGCCATCGCTTCATCGCCCAATGCCGTCGGGTCGCACACCCGGCTCACCAGGCCGAGAGTTTGCGCCTCTTGCGCGCTGAAGGCGCGTCCGGTGAAAAGGAGTTCGAATGCCCGATGTCGGCCTATGATGCGCGGCAGGTGCGCAAAATGGATTGCCGGCGGCAGGCCTAGCTCGATTTCCGGGTAGCCGAAGGTCACATCGTCTGCCGCTACGAGTACGTCACATGAAATGGCGAGCGTCACCCCGCCACCACGAGCGGTCCCATTGACCTCGGCAATGGTCGGTTTGCTTAGCTTGTGCTGCACATCGTAGAGCCGCGTGTATAAATCGCTCAGAATGGCGCGGATCTGATCCTTGTCGCATGACTGCACATAGGGCAGATCGAGCCCGGCGCAGAAACGCCCGGCGACATGGCTGGCCAGAACGATCGCGCCAATGGCAGGATCCTTGTCTGCTTTCTCGATCGCGGCAATGAGGTCGATCAGAAACGCGTGCGTAATGGCGTTCACGGGGGCCCGATCCATCGCAATGCGTGCGACGCCATCGGTGACAGTGTAGTTTAAGCCGATCGCCAGCATTCAACAAAAACGATCACCCGGGCCCCACCATGCCAATACCCTCTTCTGAGGCTGGGCAGGATTTCGAGCATTGACAGAGATTGGCGTGGCTAGGGGACATTCCGGCATCCTGGTTGCAGCCACCGCCTCCCTTCAAAGGTCGCAGGTGCACATTTGGCAAGGAGCGGCGCCACCGCGACCGCGGCTGTGACGGTTCACGAGACCCTTCGTAGGGACAAACCCGAGCTTCTCGAGAACTCGGCCAGAAGCCGGATTGTCGACAAAGTAGCCTGCCAATAGACGGGTCAGCTTTAACTCCGTCCGGGCAATTTCAACCATTTTCTGACCTGCTTCGAAGGCAAAGCCATGGTTCCATTGTTTCTTGGCAATCCAGTATCCTAGTTCCACCTCTCCGCTTGTCATCCTGTCAAGGCCTGCCACCCCGATCAATTCAGTCTCACCGGCATCCTTGCGAAAGATGAAGAGGCAGGGTTCTCTTGGATCGAACTTTAGGGAAGCGAGGCTTTCCGCATCAGCCATGCTGTAGGGCCACGGCGCGGAGGAAAGATTTCGGACGATGTGCTGATCTGCGATGGCGCGGAAGAGCTTAGTTGCATCGTTCGGACGGCTCGGTCTGAGATGGAGGCGACTGGTTTGATACATCAGCGCGGATTCCTAAACATCAATTGAGCCCACCATTCATATCGCAAGAGCTATGGCTGGTGGTTGTCGAGTATGTCTCGCACCGCTTTGACCACGACCTGCGGTTCATCGAGTGAAACAGCATGACCGCTGTTCTCAGCCACAATCAGTCGGCTAAAGGGTCCCCTCCTCGATCGTCATGCCAGCCTCCGCGAGTGCTTGTTTTAGTGAGTAGTCCCAGACATTGGTGCGGTTTCGACCGTGCTTGCCAAGCTCGACCGTGTTGGTGTGAGGCGCGCTACCCACGCGGTAGACGAAAACCATCTCGTGCTTGGAACGATAGAGCGATCCCATGCCGGCGTTGCTCTTGTTCCACACGCAGATGTTGAGGAGGTCGTCGTAGATATCGCAGACCGATGCAGTCACATCGTCCATGTGCCGCCAGTCCATGCACACGAAATGGACTGCCCCATCGCGCGAGACCTTGGCGCAGGCACCCAGCGTGTCGGCGAGGAATGTGCGGAACTCGGTCTCGGTCATCTCGCCCGAGGCCATTGCGAACTCGCGGTGGCGACCCTTGGCATTGGCGTGACCATTGATCTTCACATTGTAGGGCGGGTCGAGAAACGCGCAGTCGATTGTCTCGCCCTCGCCGACAAGGCGCTGGAGGAACGCGACATCGCGGCCATCGCCGCAAGCGACACGATGCTCACCCAATTGCCAGATGTCGCCAAGCTGGACACGGGGGCTCTCCGGGACGGCCGGAATCACCTCGTCATCGGGATCTTCGGCCCCGGACAGTACGACGTCGATCTCACCGGAGCTGAACCCGGTAAGGCTTAGGTCGAAGTCGATTTCCGGCAATGAGAGTTCGGCCAGTTCAAGCTTGAGGATCTCGGTGTCCCAGCCTGCGTTGAGCGCGATCTTGTTGTCGGCGAGGCGCAGCGCCTTCTTCTGCGGCTCGCTCAGGCCATCAAGCGTGATCACCGGGACCCTTTGTAGTCCCATCTCCTTTGCCGCCCGCAATCGCCCGTGCCCGGCGATCAGGTTCCCATCCAGATCGGCCAGGATCGGATTGGTAAAGCCGAACGCTCGCATCGAGGACACGATCTGCTCGACTTGCCTCTTCGAGTGCGTACGCGCGTTGCGGGGATCGGGGACGAGCTCGCCTGGGGCCTTGTAGACCACTTCGAGCTTGCGATCGGCATGGGGGGATGCCGCTGGGGAGAGGTTGGTCATGGCTGGAACATATCATGACCCTTGCTCAATTCGGAGGGGGCAGGGCCCTCCCGGCTGTGGATTGCGGGGACAGGCGTTTTCGACTGGACCGCGTGCGCATTGCGAGCATTGGTGTTCCTCGCGCCCGATGAGCCGGGCTTGCCCCGGTAGCGGTGGTCAGTTCCGGCTGCTGCAAGTACCGGAGGCAGACATAACCAGCACAACAACAACCATGAAGCCTACAAGGAAGCTCAACACGCTCGAGAAGCTGCTGAAACACAAGAGTGGCGTCAGCATTGAAGAGATGATCACGACCGGATGGCAGCAGAACTCGGTGCGCGGTGCCATCCATTCCGCAGGCCTCTATTGCTTTTTTGAAGTGAGCTCTTGACGCCGCATAAGATCTCTCCGGTGATGAAATGACCCCATCTGCATCGCGAGCTTAAACGCGTGTGAGCTTTATTCGATTGGATCTCGAAGACAGAGTGATCCGAAGTCCATTGCCCGCTTGATTGCTGGCATAATGGCGTATCAGACTTGAGCGAAGTCGAGACATTTGAGCTCGCAGAAAGCAATCTGCTCCTAGAGTAGCGTCCGCGCTCATCCCGAGACAATCAACTGCAATCTCGTACCGGTTTGGGGGTAACCTGCCCTTTTCTTCTCTTCTCACAAGGTATCGAAGCAACCGAGATTGAAGCGGCGATCGCACAAAAAGAGGGTCTGATAGTACACGGCCAGCCTCCCGACTGAGCTGGGACCCGAGATCCATTCTGGTGCATCTGTTTCGCGTCATAATGAGCGCCACGCAATTATAGGTCTAAGAACTCGCCTGCTAGCATGGTGATATGAAATTATCAGGAACGTTTATTGTTATCAAAGTATGTTTATTGAAGATACCAGTGTGTGAAACGATAATGAAGCCACCAACCTTTGTGCAGTTAAATTATCTCATTTAATACTGTTTCAGCTAACGGCCTGCATCTGCGTTATCCGATCACAGCCTGAACTGCCCAACGCGCATCATCGACGTGGTTGTTTTCGAGATTCGGCAGGTTCAGATGACTTTGTTCGGTGTTTCGACTGGACTGCGCGCGCAATGCGAGCATTGGTGTTCATGTTCCCGGTGAGCCGGGCTTGTCCCGGTAGCGGCGGCCAATACCGGCCACCGCGCAAACCGGAGACAGACATGACCAGCACAACGACCAAACCCGCGAGCAAGCTCGACACGCTCGAGAAGCTGCTTGGGCGCAAGAACGGC
>PALE01000007.1 GCA_002706445.1 Erythrobacteraceae bacterium | reverse complement strand
CGCTAGACTTTCATTCGCTGACACAAACGGCGCGGGCCTAGGCGCTTGGGACTGCAAGGGCAAGAGCGGGTGAAGATGGAACGGTGAAGTGGGGTGTTTGAAAACCCCGATTTTCCCCGAACCCTCTGACTTTATTGCAGTATTCACAAGATGGGCGAACTGAAGTGTCAGTTTCCGCTTTTGCGCGGATCGGCCATTTGCACGCTGTAGCGCGGCGCAAGCTTCTGGAGTCTCCGACAAGAGCTTCTGGAGCACTGAACCGATCTACGGTCCGCTGATAATAGTCAAACAGCGTGATCGCGCCGCTGTCGAACTCCTTGAGTTTGCGCTCGGTGCGCTTGTTTTCGTCCTCCTGCAGCGCGACGACATTCTCGGTGTTCCAGTAGAGCCGCAGCTTCTGCTTGCGTGCCGCGCCGCGCTGGAAATCGGGCAGCAGGCTGCGTTTCAGCTCGTCGGCGAGCATATTGCCGTAGGGCAGGACGCCGTTTTGCCAGGCAAGCTCGCGCAGCTCCTTCATCGTCGCGCCGACCTTGGTCTGCTGGAGCCCCGCGCCAAAGCCGACCACGGCGGCCGGAACGCCGATCACCGCGCAGACGCGCTCCTCGGCCACGTCGCGCCCTTCGGACAAATCCATCGCCTTGGGGTCAAAGCCGTAGGAGCTGACCTCGGTCGGCGCGCCCATCACCAGCGGGCCGCCGCGATTGTCGCCGCCAAACGCCTGCTTGAACCACGTCTTGGTCGCCTCGACGTCCTCTGCCGCAGGCATCGCGCCGCCTTTGGGGCTGATGACGACACCGGGCACGCCCATGTTGCGCAGCAGGCTAGCGACGAAGTTGCTGGCTTCGAGATCGGTGAAGATTTCGCGGATCACCCCGTCGAGCGGCGAGAGGCCCTTCATCAGATTGCGCGGATTGATGCCGTGCCGGAAGTGGACGACGTCAGCTGGATCGAGCGGCATCCGCCCCAGTCCGGTGCCCGGCGTGTATTCGTAATATTCGATGAAGTCGCTGCCATCGATCGGGGCCTTCGGCTCGATCATCCACCACGGCACCCACCACAGCTCGGTGGGCTTGCCATAGCCATTGCGGACCTTGATCCAGTAGGCATTGCCATCGACCAGGAACGACAGGATCGTCGCCATCCACAGCGCGATGTCGCCGTAGTAGCCGTTGGGGTTCTGGATCAGGTCGAGCATCTCGTGATGTTCGAGGTCTTCCTTCGCCCCGTCTTCGTTGGTGAATTCGAGCGCCAGCGTGGCCTCGGGCAGCGCGCGCTGAATCCAGAAGATCGGCGCGGTGACGACGCTGGAATCAAGGCCGTCGCCGACCTCGCGGCGATAGTCGAACCGGGTGCGTTTAAGTGTCCGGTCCCACAGGATCGGCTGCCCCGGATGCCGCATCGTGCGCAGCGAGGTGAGGAACTGGCCAAGCCCGGAGGCGAGCGCCTTGGTGGCGGCGGTGATCGGGTTCATGCCAGCAGCTCCTTCAGATTGTGCGCCTGCTCCAGCGTCAGTTTTAGATCGCTGCGCTTGCCACCGGCATTGGTGGAGAGCGTGACACCCAGTGGCGTGATGCGAGCAAGCACAGTCGGATCATTCATCGATCCACCAAGGTTGTGCGATCCTTGCTTCATGCCGGTATCCAGTTCTTGTCGAGGTCGAGCACCGTGTGCGCGACGGTAGGATCGTTCAGCGGTGTCCAGCGCCCGCCTTCCTCACGCATCGTTGCAGCGTGGAAGTTCCAGAGGCCGATCGCGTTATCGCCGTGGCGCTTGCCGCCGTCGGTGCCTTCATTGCGAACGTGCGAGGGCATGGTCGCGACGCCGCCGCTCATTTGCAGCTGACGCAGGTCGTTGCGAGTATCGAGATCGGCCGGGATCAGGATCGTGCCATCCTCAAACGCCGCCCGAAAGCCGGGGCCAGTCTCGCGCCGCCACGCGACCGAAGGCATCAACTCGACAATCCGGTCGGCTCCGAACTCCTGCACGGCCTCCTGCGCCAACGCCATACCGTTGCCGTTAGCATCGAGCACGCCGCCGCCGTAGCGCCCGATCATCATCAGCTGGTGGACGATCCAGAACAGCGCCTGCTTCTGCTGGTCGTAAGGGCATTGCCGCAGCTCGACGATAAAGGGGACGTGTCGGCGAAGATCCTCGCCTACGAAACCGAACGGATAGGAGCTGCGGTCCTGACGCATCGCGAAGTCGCCACCATTGTACCAGGTGAGTTCCTTGCCCGCATAGCGCTGGATGACCGGCTCGACGTTCCTGTGAAGCCAGGCCAGCATCTCTCCCCGGCGCGATTCCTTCGACGAATGCACGAAGCCGTCGAAAGGCGGCTTCCATCGCAGCACGGTGTATTCCTGACTGCTGCAGCGCTCGATCCAGGCAAGTGGCAGGAGAACGCCTTCGCCTTCGCGCGGAATCGCGTCCAGTTCCTCGCGCATCGCTTCTTTCCGGGAGCCGTAGGCGCGGCGGATGCGGCTGTACCACGCAGCCTTGTCCTCGGGTGAGGGTTTGGTCCCACGCATCAGGCACACGCGCTCGTAGAGGCCGTTGGCGACTGCGTCGTCGAATGTGACGCGGTGGATCGAGTAATCGTAGAGATCCTGCTTGGTCTCTTTTATCAGCTCGTTAAAGGCATTGAGATCGCCGTTGTGCGTCGAGATGATGCGGATCACACCGCCCCAGATCAGCAGCGCGTTGCAGGCGTCAATCACTGCTGCGACATTGCGGTGGAACGCTGCCTCGTCGATGATGACCCGCCCTTGCAGGCCGCGAATATTGGCAGGGCTGCTCGAAAGGCCCACAATCGAGAAGCCCGAGGCAAAGCGGATGCGATAGGCGGTGATGTACTTGCTCGATCCGTCTTCCTGCTTGTCTTCGAAAAGGAACTCGCCGACTTCCAGTGCCTCCTTGGCTACCGTCTTGGCGAAGCGGGCGCAGACCGAAACGAACTCGAGCCCTTTGTCCTTCGTGTCGCCGACGTAGTAGGTGTTATCCCCCCCGGCCTTCTTCGATGCAGCCGCGATCAGCGTGGTGTCGAGCGCCTCGGCGAAAGTGATCCCGGTGCGCCGGCCTTTTTCACCCAGCTTCAGCGGCGAGGTGTCCTCGATCCAGTCCTTCTGGTGCTGCATCAGAATGCCGTCAGCCAGCGGATCGAAATCCTCAGGCGGCAGCATTCCCGGCATAAGGCTGTCGATTGGAGATGGCGGCGGCGGCTGATCCGCCGTCGGCAAAGTGTCCGGATCGACCATCGAGGCGGCGACATCTGTCATTCGGACTTGCTCTCTCGAACCCCAAGAAAGTCACGGCGCAGCTGTGAAATCGTTTCGGCGCTAAGGCCCGCCTCCTTAGCCGCTTCGCTGACCTTGTCTGCGGCTGCCTCACGCCGCTTTTGCCGACGCTGCAGATCCTCCCCGCTGGTCTTCTTGGACTTTTCGGCCTCGTTCATCGCGCGGGAAATGTTCACCAGGTCCTTCGTGTCTACATCACCCCGCTCGAGGATTGTGAAGCTCGCAACCTTGATCATCTCGTTGAGCATGATCGTCAGGTCATCAGCTTCATCGAGCTCGATCACCGAGACCAAGTCTTGGGCAAGCCGCCTTGCCCGATCCTGCTCACGATAGAGAATCGCTTTACTCACCGCGTAGCGATTGAATGCACTCTTGCTGATCGGGCCGAGGCCCTTGTCAGCGAGCCGCTCGTTGAACTCCATCAGGATCACGTTCTGCGGCAACTTCCGTTCACGCAGGCGTTGGTGCACCCAGACGATATCCTCGTCAGCCTCCTCTGGCAGCTGGTCGATCGAGGACAACTGACCTCGCCCCTTCCTGCTTTCTGCGCGCGCAGCCATCACTCGACCTCGTGCGGGCGCGCGACGCCCGAAAGCACGCTGCGCTCGTCCAGGTGATCGCGGCCCACGCGCTCGATCCGCGCGATCACGATCGGCCCGGCATCGATCAACGTCACCGCATCGAGCGCCTTCAGCTTCTGCAGCTGCGTCTTCACCCAATCGCGATCACGGCGGAAGCCGTAGGCATCGAGTGCGCGCTGCAGCAGCAGATCGTTGAGCCGGCCATCGGTCTGGGCGGCGAGCTCCTTCAGGATCGCCAACCGCGCCTCCTGCGCGATCCGCGCGTTGAGATCTGCGCCAGCGGCATGGGCGCTTCGGGGATCACCGCCGCCGCAGTGAGCGTCGGCAGATAGATCGCGAGGAACTTGGGGAAGGACAGCGGCTCGATCACAGCGCACGCACCTGTTTGCTGCGCCGCTCGTGGTCGCCCTGGCAATCAACGCAGCGCGTGGCCGACGGCAGCGCGGCGCGCCGTTCCGCTCCAATGTCCTCACCGCAGTCCTGGCAAAACTCGTCGCCCTTCAGGACCAGCGAGGACCGGATGCGCCCCACCTTCAGCTCGTCCTGCTGGCGCTGGAATTCCTCGGCGCGCAAAAGGCCGCGTTCTTCACTCATCATCTTGGGCCTCGGTCTGGAAAGGGACTGCCGACTGGCGCAGCGTCCAGCTGATCAGCGCGTCGAGCTGGATCGCCTGCTCGGTCGCGATCAGCGCTTCGTCGAGGGTGAGGCAGACCCGCCCTGCGGGGCAGTCGCCGGGGCTGGTGGCAGGAAGTCGAGGATCACCGGACGCTTGATCAGCGCTGCCGGAGGGCGCGCCGGTGCCGGGCAGACCAGCTGCGTCGGCACGGCCGGGATCGGTTGCGGCTCGGCCTGCTGCGCGCCGCAGCTGATCAGCGCGAGCGCGAGCAGCGGCAAGGCGGGTTTCGTAATCATTGATCGTCTCCTGGGTGATGGCGTCCTGCTCGGCCTCGACGCGTTCGACATTGGCCTCGGCGTCGCGTTGCGCGTCGGCGGCGGCGGCGCGGTAACTGGCCACGGTTGCGGTGAAGGCCGCGCGCACCGCGCCGGTCTGCATCTGCGCACGATCGCGCTCGGCCTCGACCTGCGGGATGGTCAGAAAGTGAGCCCAGGCCCAGATCGCCGCGAACACGATCGCTGCGAAGCGCCACTCGTCATCCAGCAGCCACTTGATCGCCACTGAGGCCCATCTAAGGACCATCTCAAGCGCCCCTGAGAAGAACAGTTTTGCCGCCACCCACATCAGCGCTGACCCAGCGCGGCGCGGACAGCAGGGCGAATGTCGAGCTGCTCGGCGCTCGCCCAGTCGGGCGTGCCGCTGTCACGGACGCGGGTGTAGTGTAGCACCACGCCATCGCCGCTCCAGCGACCGTCAAAGAAGAGGTCGCGCTCGGCCTTGCGGCGGTCGATGATCGATCGCGGCCGCGACCAGTTCATGAATTCGCGCCGGGCACGCGAATGCGCACCCAGAATAAAACTCTCGACCCAGTCAGCCCGCCCGATCGCGCCGGTATTCCAGTGAAAGGAAAGTGCAGCGGTCAGCTGCGCCTCGGAAAGCGCGATCCCGGCAAAGGCGCGCTCGACTGCGGGCAGGTACTTCGTGCGCAGCAGCCATTCGTAAATCTCGACAGCGCGCTGGATCGTTGATGGCTTGCGCAGGTAGCCGCAAGCCCAGCCCTTCGAACCGCCGCAGCACCGCCTCCAGCCCGCGCACATCGGCATCACCTGCGCTGGCAACCCGCGCCTCGTCGCGCAGGATCTGGCGATAGTCATCCTCGTCGAGATCCAGTTGCTTCTTGGCGATGTGGATCTTCGCCAGCATTGCCCTGCGGCGCTGATCCCCTTGGTTGAATGTCGCAGGGCGAGCGGTGGCGCGTGCGTCAGTATTGAGCATCACATTCCCTTTCCGATTGCGGCGATGCCGATGGCGAGGATGGCTGCTCCGGCTACGATCGCGGCGAACACCAGCGTCTCGCGCGCAGCCGCGCCTTCGCCGTGCAGCTGGTCGAAATCGCGCACCGTGCGCCGGAGGATGGTGAGCAGCTCGATCACGCCGAAATCCAGCGGCTTGCGCGCTGCGCCTGCACGTCGCGCAGATCGTCGAGGATCAGCCCGCGGCTCTCACGCGCGGCAAACAGCGATGCGATCTCGACGATCTGGCGACATTCGCGCAGGCCACCGCTGTCGCGCGTGGTCGCGATATCGCGCAGGTATTTGCGCATCGCCGGGTCGCTGATCTGCCAGGCATCGCAGAACAGCCGCACGTCCTCCTCGGTCGGCGTCTCGCGCTGGAACTTCCACGCGATACGGCTGTTGAGGCGCGCGAGCTGCGTCTTGTTCTTTCCCGATTCCAGCTCGCGGATCAGCTCCTTGTTGCCCAGCAGGCAGATCCCGCAGCCGGTCGCATCGTGCCAGCTGCGGATCTCGTCGAGCGCGTCGATCGACAGGTGGTTGGCCTCGTCGATAACCAGCAGCGCCCGCTTGCCGATCAGGCGCTTGATCACTTCGGTGGTGCCATCGGCAGCGAGGATGCGCGAGGTCTCGTATTTGAGTGCGGAGAGCACCTGCCGGATCATCTGCACGAGCCGCTTTGAGCTGGGCGCCATCGTCGCCACGTAAACATGCGGCACCTTCTGGCGGTATTCCTCGATCGTGATCGTTTTGCCGGTACCTGGCGCGGTCCCTGCGGCGGTGATACGCCCGGTGTGGGCCAGCAGCAGGAGCTGCTCCAGCTCTGCCGATGTCTCGGTCTCGAAATAGCCCGGATTGACCGGCAGCGCCCCGTCAGCAGCACGATCGGCCTCGACCTGCTGTTTGAACTGCAGGATTTTGCGCGCCACGCGATCGTTGCGGCCAGTGTATTTGCCGTTGAGAAAAAGGTTCATCGTGCCGACCGCGATATCGGCGCGCTTGGCCATCTCGGTCTGGGTGATCGGCGGGTTACTTTCTTCGATAAAGGCGAGCGCCCAGAAACGCATCTCCTCGATATCAACCGGCACACTGTTGGCATTGTTCATCGGGGTCAGTCCTTCCCTAGTCGTTGTCGATCAGCCGCAGCGGAACACCGCTGAGGCGCAATTCTTGGCGTTTGGATTTCTGCGGTGCCGCCTGCGGCTTCAGCGCCGCTGCGGTCTGGCCAGCGTGCCGCACCGGTCGGATCACGCTCGGCTCCGGCGATGGCACAGGGCGAATCTTCGCCTGTCGCGCGGCGATCTCGTCGGCATGCACCAGTTGCAATGCAGCTTCATGCTCGCGTTCGAGCTGTTTGATTGCCTTGACCCGCTTGGCGGTCTCCCGCGCGCCTTCGACATTGTCGAAGCCGGAGTCATTGAACAGCTGTGCCTCGCACAGGAACTCACCGGTCTGACTGTAGATATATATCTCGCGGTGCAGGCACTCGGGATCGAACCGCACCGTCACCTTCTGGCCGTGCAGCTCGCTGCATTCGGGCGACCAATAGCGGTTTCCGTAGAGCTCGATCTCGCCAGTCTGGCGATTGACCATTTTCTCATCTGCGGCGAGAAGCGCCATCCGCAAAGCAACAGGGTCCGCCTTGCCGACCGGTGAGGCAGGCAGAAGTTCCTCGAACACCTCATCGAAACTGCGCCCGGCATAGTCTCGGCCGCGCCGGTTCTTGCGAGCATTGTGCCAGGCAACGCCGTCATTGACGTGCTGAACGAACTCTTCCCAGGCAATCACTTTGCTGCCGTAGTTCTCGGGCTTGTTGGCTGGCGAATTCCCAGTGTAGGCTCCCTCCATCTTCGGATGTTTGGCAATCGTGTCGCAAAGGTCGCGGAAGGCGCGCTCGATCGGCTTTGATTGCCCGCGATAGGGCAGCGCCCAGTGGATCTGGATCTTGAGCGCAGTCAGGAGACCGGTCGGCTCCTCGTCGCGCACCTTGAAGCGGAAACGCGTCTTCGCGCCGCCGGTGATCCACTTCGAGGCAAAGCCGCGACCGTTGTCGAGCGTGCAGGCTTTGGGGATGCCCCAGTTGCGGAAGAGATCGGCGAAGGCGAGACGCGCCACCGCGCTGCTCTCGGTCTCTGCGACACGCCACGCGAGAATCTTGCTCGACCGGATGTCCTGAATCGCCACCATGGTGGGCCGGATCGGCTTGGTCTTGCGGCAGCCGGGCGGCGGTTCGACGAAAACGTCGAACTTGTGTCCGTCGATATTGACCTCTTCGAGCACGCGCAGGTGTTCGACCGTGCGGCGCTGTGCCGGGACGGAGCGCCGCAGCGCCTCCTTTCCTTGACGTCTTCTCGTTTTGACTGTGGCGTGAACCTCGGACTTGAAGCGGCGGCTGAAGGTGCGCTCAGAAGGGATTGAAATGCCCTTCTCGCGGGCGATCGCCGCGACCCGCTCATAGCAACTGGTCAGCGTCGGCTTCGACAGCCGGAGCGCATCGCCAAGGTATGTTTCCCAGATAAAGTCGTCGATCTCGGCTGCGGCTCCTCCGCCCTTTCGGCGAGGTGCAAGCGCGGGCAGCCGGTTGCTCGGCTCAATACCTTCAACCAGTTCGCACCAATCCCAGAGCGTCGCAGGGCTATGTCCACGGCCATGCTTTGCCGAGGTCGCAGAGATAGCTGCGGTTTTGGTCAACCCGCCCTCGATCAGCAGCTCGATCTCGTCCAACACCGATAGGCGATGCTCCGCGGTAGCCTTGGTCTTCCCGCTCTGCCGGTCGTACCACGCCCAACCCGACGCACCGCGATCGATCTGGGGCTTCTCCTCGGCCGCGCAGATACCGCGCCGCACCAGCTCGACCCGCGCCTCACCGGGCAGCAGGCTGACATGAAACTCCTGCCCGCCGCCGCGNCCNGNNCGCTTGCGCACCAGCAGCTGCTTGTCTGCGCCAAGCCTTGCAGCCCAGCGCTCGGAATCCGCGCGCCGGTTGATCGACCGCTTGTCCGCAGGCAGCCCCGGCAATGCCAGTGCCGCCAGCTCTGCCGCAGTGAACCACTCCTGCGCAACCTGCGCCTCAGCCGGGATCGGCATCACACTCATTTGTTCTTCTTCTCCCGGATCTTCGCAGTGTTGCCCTTGAGCATGCGGCGCTCGTCCTGCAGCTCGCTCAGCATCGCTTCGATCTGGCCGAGGCGCGCAGTGCGTACCTCGTCGCCGACGAGCAGCGCCGCGCCGATCTTGCGCATGATCGGGTCAAGCAGGTCCTGCCGATCGGTCACCGCGACCAGCGCAAGGAGGCGCGATGCAGGCACCTTGTGCTCGGTGCGCGCAGGGCTGGCGTAAGCGTCGAGCATCTGCCGGCTGACAGTGTCGTCGAGCAGCACGCTCATCTCGGCCGCGATCACTTCGCGCGCGCGCGGATCGCTGTTGAGGATGGTGCCGACCAGCTCGTTGATCTGGCGCTCAAGTCCAGCCAGCTCCGCCACGCCCTTGCAGGGCGCGGGCGCGGTGAAATCGAAGCCCATCTGGTCGGGATGTGCGCGAGCCTTAGGCATCCGAGCCTCCGGCGTCGTAGATGTAGTCGCGGTAGGGGCTGAGGCTGCCCGGCGAGTGATCGGTCGGCAGCACGGTGACAATCTTGTGGTCAACGATCACCGCGCGTTGGCCCTGCGGCATCCGGACATAGCGCGCGCCGAACTCGGCGGCGATCTCGAACACGCGCGCCGAGAGACGCGCGAAGATCTCGCTATCCGGCACGTCCTCAACGCGCTCGCGATAGCGATCCATCGCATGCCGGGTGACGATCAACTCAGGCATTGCTGGCTTTCTCGACAATGCCCTTAAGCTTCAGTGACGAATGAGCGCTGGTGACATAGCCTTCGCGGTCGATGTTGACCTGCGAACGCCACCCGTCGGGATATTGCGCGACGATCCGGCGCAGCTTGCCGCGCTGGTCGTAGTATCCAACGATCGAGGGAACCCCCTCCGCCAATTTGGCGACAAACAGGCCCTCAATCTCCGCGATCATTGCGGGAGTTGCGTTGACCTCAACCTTGAAGAGTTTGCCCAGCGCCACCGCTCAGTTCCTCATCATCCAAGAGCAATTGAACCGCTCGAACTCGGCCTGCGTCGTCGGCATCTTCAACGGCGGCAGCGCCGACTGGCGGCCGTGCCGTGCCAGCATGGCGCGGTGTTTCTCGCGCGCCTCGACCTGTGCGCGGATCGCTTTCGCCTCGGCAGGGGTGCAGCCCAGCTCGAGCGCCAGCTCGAAATCCTTCCGATGCTCGCGCAGCTGCTCGGCGCGGTTGATCGACTTGCGCGCCATCACCGATGTCCTCCGGCTGCGATCACTGCTGCGCCAAGCACCGCAGTCCGCTCGCGAATGCGTTTCTCGCGCCTGCGATCCTCGGCAAGGTTGAGCGAATAGCGTTCGACGATCGCATCGACGTAACTGGGCTTGAGCCCCAGATCGCGCGAGATTTCGCGCCGCTTGAACCCACCATCGTGGAGCAGCATCACATCGGCTTCTGTTCGGGAAAGCGCCATCACACAGCCCCTTTCAATGGAACAAAGAAGAGGGGTGCTCCGTCGGGTGCTCGGCTGGCCCAGTCGAAATTGTCGACCAGGTCAGAGCCGATGGTCCGGACTGCGAAACCCTCTTCCCACTCGGCATTTTCCCACGCCGCCTGCAGCGTGTTGCCCATCCCGCAGCAGGGGTCCCAGATCGCGAGACCGAGGTTGCGCTCCTGCCAGAACATATCGAGCGCAAGCGCCAACTGCCGCGCACACCAGATCGGATCGACATACCAGTCGAGCGGATGCCGCTTGGAGAACTTGCCCGAGGAAATCTCGCCCCTCATTCGCCCAGCTCCGCGTTGAGAAGATCACGCATCTGGCGTTTGACATCATCCGTGCCGAGAGCGCGGACGATCTCGGGTAGATGTTGCTTCAGCTTCGGCGCGCCGAGGCGGGCCATATTGCCGACCACAGCGTTGACGAACTTCATGTGAGGTAGCGGCGTGGCCGCAGCACCTTCCGGCCGATCGACGCCAGCCATGATCCGCGCATCGTCCGCGCCGATCTCCGGATCGGCCAGCAGCGCCTCGATCACCTTGCGGCGCAGACCCTCGTCCTTCACCGCTGCAACCTGCTTCAGCTGGCTGGCATTTTCGCCCACCACCGGATGCTTCGACAGCGCCTCGACCAGCTCCGGAAACGGCTCGATCAGTAGGCGATACAGCGACAGATCGCGGTGGATCGTGCGCCGCGACATATCGAGCGCCTCGCCGACCGACTCCTCCCAGCCATATACGTGTGACAACGTGGCACACGTATCTTCGGTCTCATCCCTGAGAGCGCCCTCGACCGTCTCTTCGAGGTGTTTCACGCGGTCCCAACGGGCCTTGATTGCCAGCTGGTGCTGCGACACGTCACCATGCTCGCGCGCAATCCGCTCCTGCGCCGCCTGCACCAGCGCCGCAGTGAACTTCGCGCGCTCGATCGGCCCCAGCGGCCTGCGGTGCAGGTTCTCGCTGGCTTCAAGATCGGCATGGTCGGATGCATCGCCGCCGACTTCGAGTGCATAGACTTGGATGCCCTCGATCTCGGCTCCGCGCAGGCGATGCCGACCGGTCACCAGCTTCCAGCTCTGCTTTCCCTTGTGCGGAGCAACCTTGATCGGATCGCGCTGCCCGTCGACTGCCATCAGCCGACCGAGCGCAACCGCCTTATCCTCGTGCAGGAAGCCAATCCGCTCCGGGATGAAGATGTCTGCCGGATCGATGCAGATCACGTCGGCGTTATGAAAGAACGGCGGGTGCCCGCCTTGGCTGCGGGCGTTCATTTGCGCACCCCACATAGACGGTGCGCCTCCTGCGTAGCATCGCTAGTCTCACTTCCATCAATCGAAGGAGACTTGACGTGACTATCGAATCCGAATTGGCTGAGCTCAAAGATGCGCTCAGCAAGACGCAGACGCGCCTCGAAGGACTGGGGAGCCTGCAAATCGCGATGTGTATCGCCCTCGACGATGTCGCGCCCGGATTTGAACAGGCGCTCTCTGAGAAGTTGAACCTGCTTTACCGTCTTGCGAAAGATACCGGTGAGGATGCCAACGCGTCCATGATAATGACGATCACCCATCAGCTCGATCAGCAGTTTCGCCTGAAGGCGAACGATTGATTCGCGGCTGTCTCGCGCTGCCTGTTTTGCTGCCTGATGCTCTGGCTGGGCCTGTATTTGGCGCAGCCGCACCAGCGTTGATTCAATCAGATCTGGATCAGAGAAGCCGACGTCGAGCATTTCGGGCACATCGATCGTGCGCCGGTTCTGGCCGTGGCCAACATGGACCCGGATGTGTGTGTCGCTTCGCTTGGGCTTCATTACAGTCACCCACTCGCCCGCATGGTCCTGCGTTTCTTTTGACCAGAACAGGCGGTTCCCACTGGCACCGCGGAGGACGATCACGCCATCGCGGCGGATGCACTTGCCGTAGCTATCAAACACCCCGCTCACGCCGCCACCGCCTTTCCGCCGCGCGAAAGCCGCTTGGCGTCTTCAGCGTCAATGGCTGCCAAAGCTCCATAGAGCCGCTCAACGAGGTGAAAGTTCGCACCCTTCGGGCGCGGGTTCGTCGGCGACTTCTTCCACCGATAGAAAGTGCTCGCCGCGATCTCGGCGCGGGCACAGAGATCGGGGATCGATATCCGCCGCTGGCGGGCCTTTTCCTCGATGTCGCGAACTGTCGATTGCTGATCCATGCCGTAGCATTAGTAGCATGGTTGCTACTTTGCAATAGCGTAAATGCTACTCGATGCTACCGGCGAACTTGCTAGGCGTCTGGCATGGGCGGCCTCGAAGAAGACACTCAGCTAATCCGCGAGATAGCGGATTTTTCCGGCCTTACCCCGGCAGCGATCTCCCGCGAGATCGGCGTAGCTAAAACGACGATCAACCGGCCGTTCAATGGTAGTGCTACCACCCGGCTCAGCGGGCCAACGCTTGAAAAGCTGCGCGAGCGGTTCCCCGATTTCCCCGGCTGGACGAGGGCGCTGGAGCAGCGCCTCCCGTTTCGCCACCAGCTCGTCGATGATGGCAAAGGGGTGCGGGACGACGACAGCCTTGAAATCCCGATGATCGAGCTGGCCTACGGCATGGGCGGCACGTTCCTCGACGATATCGATGCTGGCGAAACCGTCGAACGCTTCCCTCGCGCCTTTGTACGCATGTACACCAGCTCGCCAGCTGACCAGCTCGTATTCTCGCACGGCATCGGCGACAGTATGGAGCCGACGATCGGCGACCGCGATCTTCTCCTGATCGACCGCAGCCGAGATGCCATACGCATGAACGATCAGATCTGGGCAGTCGCCACTGGCGGCATCGGCATGGTCAAACGGGTGAGGGTAGAGAGCAACGGTGAAGTCGTGCTACTCTCCGACAACCAGAACGTCCCGGCCCAAAGGGTCGGCGACGACGAACTGACCGTAATCGGCCGAGTGATCGCCATCGTGAAGAGGATCTGAGAATGAAAGCTGCTTGGATCGCATTAGCATTGGTTGGGGGAACGGCTGCTGCGGTGGCTGGTTATCAAGCTTATGCCGCCAACAGCTGCACCAATCTCGAACGGGAATACATCGATCAAGCGCGTCAGGCTCTCAACAACCTAAACTCCCGCAAAGCCTTTGGCACGGGAGTTGCGCGTGATGTGATCGACCAGTCGCTCGCCGAGGGACTGGTAAGAGCCAATGATATCTTTCTTGATCTACAAACCGAGTGCGGCAGCGAGCGAGCGGCTGAGGCCCAGCGAAAGGTCGATAACCTAATCAGCGAAGCTGGCGAATGACTTTTGATGATCAGCGGACTGACGCGGGACGAAGCAAATCCTTCTTTTAAATTCCTCGTTTCCTTTATCTTTTGTCGAGCATCTGCGCGAAGCGGTCGAAGCACTTCATTTCTACGATCCAGCCGCTCTCGATCAGCTCTTGGGATTGTATCAAGAGCGTTGGGAAGGCGGAGTCTCTGCCAGCATGTTTCGCCAATGCGAAGTCGAGCCGCTTTTGACCGAGAAGGGCCGGCGCGATCCGCCCTATGCGCAGAAGGCCACCTTCCTTCGTGCTTACTTCAATCTTCGTCGAGAAGAGAACGACGCCGCGGAACCACAATGGTCGGCCTTCTGCTCACGAGTGCAGTTCGCCGCGCCCGGGCAGTGGCTTTGCGATCAGGCTCGCAGCATGGACGGAACCATCACGGACCGGGAAAGTCGATGTTCTTTACCGCTCCGAGAATGCCAACAAGAGTGGTGTCCTTGCCGCTGGGATCAACTTGCTGATCAGCTGTGAAAAACGCGCCCACTTCCCGCCGCTCGGTCGCACCCGACCATGTGCGTCGAACAGCCATCGAGCCGCGCAGTTCCGCCATTTTCTCCGAACTGGGGCATCACGAACGAACTGGGACACGCAATGCCCCACTTCCGCGCGTGCCTGGTATCTCTAAAATCCCGCTCAGCGGTCGATCAGGAGCCTCTGAAACCGCAGTAATTAGCCGTTTAAGGGACTTCAGGTCCGGAATTTTCAAAAGGGCCAAAATCCAGCCGGTCTTGTCGAATGATCGTCTAAATTCACCATGACTCTAGACACAGCTCTTCGAGGCCCAAATTTTTCAGCACTACCTCGAAACGCCGGATTTCAGCCATTCTCGGCCCACACAATCCCGTCTGATCCCGCCTAATCCCGCCAATCGGCACTCTAGAACCTCTTGTCCTCTAACACACGCGAGCGGGAGGAAAGGGTGAGATTCGCCATTCGCCAACCCTGCCAGCAGGCGGCAGAGTAGGAAAACGCCCCCTCGCCCCACCTATTCCATCGTCACGCTACGAATGTCGCAGACGTTGACCGCGCGCACCATGATCTCGCGCTGGCTTTCGGTCACGGCGCGGAAATCGAACAGGCAGGCGTTCGATCCGTCAGCCACATCGACTTCCCAATCGGCACCGGCAGCAAGGCGCGAACCCTCGCCCAGCATATCGTCACCCCAGCCGAAAGTCGCCGAGTTCGACCAGTAGATCGAGCTGAACTGCTCGCCGCTCTGGTTGAGAATGATGATCGAGCGGTCGGGATTTCCGTCTTCGCCCAGCCCCTTGGCGAAACCGATGGCGGGCACCATGGCAGAGCTGGAGGATTTGGAACCGTTCGCGCTCGCAGTGAAGCTCTCGCCTTCGCCGAGGAAGGCAACGGTGAGCAAATTGTACACTTCGCCCAGATTGCTGACATTCAACTGGTAGTCCGCACAGCCGTTGCCGGGATCGAGGGTAAACTCGGTCACATCGGAAAGGTCGTAATCCTCGTAAATCGTGTCGCCGTCTTGATCGATCACTTCGAAATCGAGATCGGTGTCGCCGTCGCCGCGCGCGCCCACACGGGTCACATCGCAGACCCGCAGCGCAACCTTGGTCGCCAGATCGCCATTGACCCGATATTCGCCCGGTCCCGACGTGCCGCTGAGCGTTGCCGGATCGATCAGAGCGACGGTGAATTCGTTATAGACCTCGCCCAGATTATCGACTGTCAGCTCGTATGTCTCGCAGGCCTCGGGCGCGTCGAGCGTCACGAAGGTCACATCGGAAAGGTCGAAGTCGGAATGGACCGTCTCGCCGCTTGCATCGTTGAGCGTGAAGTCGAGATCGGTGTCACCGTCGCCGCGCACTTCGAGCCGGGTGAGCCCGCACACAGGCACGTTAACGAGCAGAGCTGAGGTGGCCTCGGCGCGGTATGTCCCTGCGCCGCTGCCGTCGGCGGTCTGGGTCGGCCGGCCGGTATCGCCAAGAGCGACGGCTTCCTCGACCAGCGACGTTGTCGGCTGGGTTCCGGCGAAAGCCTCGGCAGTCACGCCAGTCGGCTCGATCACCAGCATCATCGCATTATAGACATCACCCAAATTGGCGACTTCAAGCTCGAACACCTCGCAATCGTCGAGCAGTCCGGCGAGTTCGGCAGTGGTTTCGTCGCTCGTATCGGCGTCTTCGTGCACGATGCCGCCATCGGCGTTGCGGATGATGAAATCGAGATCGGTGTCGCCGTCGCCGCGCGCGCTGACCATTGCCGAAGTGCCGCAGGCCTTGAACGGGATGGTCTGCGTTTCACTCGCACCGATAATGTATTTCCGGACGCGGGTCGTGTCCGCCATGATCGGTTCGAGCGCGACGGTGAAATCGTTCGCCTCTTCACCCAGATTGGTGATCGCGAGCGAATAGGTGGCGCAGCCTTCGCCTTCCTGCTCGATCACGAAGCTGAGGTAATCGTCCACGCCTTCGTCGACGTGCAGCGAGTTGCCCTCTGCATCGGTCAGCACGAAATCGAGATCGGTTCCGGTATCGCCGAGCACGGCAAGCTGGCTTTCCGCCGAGCACACTTCCAGATTGACCGTGACGCGCGAACTCGCCGGAACTGAATATTGGTCAATCGCGGCCTGTGCTGCGGTCGCGCCCAAAGCGGCTCCCGCTGCGATCAAGGCTGTGCAGGCCTTGATGGATGCCCGGTAAGAAATCATGCGTGCCCCCCTGCTGGATCAAAATGCAGTCATTGAAACCAGAGGTATAGGCTTTCACAAGTGAATGACAGCTTGCTTGTGCCCTGCGTTAAAAGCAGGCCATATCGCTGCAATCATGCGGGAACGCGCCGGACAGCGCGAAGCTCTGTGCTAGAGCGCGGTAAGCTCGGCCCCGTCCATGCGGTGCGTGCAGCCAAGCGCCTTGGGGTCCTCGTCATCGGTCAATTGCCCGATGAAGCGGTGGCCCTGATCGCGCGCAACTTTCACCGTTGCCGGATCGGCGTCGAGCGCGAGGTAGATCGTCCAGCGTTTGAAGCGCGGCATCGGCGCCGCTTCGGACAGACGATCGACATAGAGCGTGAAGCCGCTCGCCGGTTCCTCGCTGCCACAGATGCGATAGGTGCCCCCGCGTCCCGCCGCGCCGCGCACGCCGTCGGCGTAGATCGTGAAGCCGAACCAGCTCTGGTATTCGAACCCGTGCCGCTCGGTCGGGTCGAGCGTGATGCGCGCCGCGTCACCCACGCGTGCAGCAATGGCTTCGAGCCCGTCGAGGCGGCTTGCGAGCACGCCGTCTGTGTCGAATTCGCGCAGCTTGGGCAGCGCGTCGGCAATCGGTCCGGCGGCATAGAGCAGCGGCAGATAGGCCGCCCCGCCCGCGGCCTTCAGCCCGCCTGCGTCCTTGGTATCCAGCTCGCCGCGGATCGCTTCAACCGTTGCGGCGTCGAGCGCTTTATCCTTGGCCGCCAGCGTATCGACGAGGTCGGGCATGGTGAAATCGACCGAAATGCCGGTCAGTCCTGCCTCGCGCAAAGCCTCGACCGCGAGCACGACGATCTCGCCGGCGGCGGCAACGGTGTCCGCTCCGATCAATTCCGCACCAAGCTGGATGCGCTCGCGCGCGGGGTCCAGCTGGCTTGCCTGGATGAGCGCGGTGTCGCCGCAATAGGCGAGGCGCAGCGGACGCGGGGCGTCCTTCATGCTGGTTGCCGCAATGCGCCCGATCTGCGGAGTGATATCGCTGCGCAGCGCAAGCGTGCGCAGGCTCGTCGGGTCGGTCATGCGGAAGGTGCGCTGGGTCGCAACGCCCTGCATCCGGCTTGCCAGCGAGCTTTCGAATTCGAGCAACGGCGGGCGCACGCGGTCATAGCCATGCGCGCCAAGCACATCGAGGCAGGCGCGCATAGCCGCAGTGATCCGCGCCGCGCTTTGTGGCAGCTTGTCTTCGAGCCCGACGGGCAGGAGATCGGTTGGTTGGGTCATAATATTTTGCGAAAGGCCCCTTGTCCGCTCGCCCTGAGCCTTGTCGAAGGGCTGTCCTTCTTCTTCAGCCGGTGCATTAGAAGAAAGTACGGTGCTTCGACAAGCTCGGCACGAGCGGTTTGAGGAATAAGAGCCTAGAACGAAAGCGCCTTGACCATCTTCACGCCTTCGAGCGTTTCGGCCTCTGCCAGCACGGCAGGGTCGATCGCGCTGTCGAGGCTCAGCAGCAGCACCGCTTCCCCGCCCGCATCGCGGCGGCCGAGGTTGAAGGTGCCGATGTTGATGCCGTGGCTACCGAGCAGCGTACCGATGCGGCCGATGAAACCCGGCTTGTCGTCGTTCACCACGTACAGCATGTGCCCGGCGAGCTCGGCTTCGATGCCGATGCCGAAGATTTCGACCAGACGCGGCGCGTCCTTGCCGAACAGCGTGCCAGCGACCGAGCGCGTGCCCTGATCGGTTTCGACCGAGACGCGGATCAGGGTCGAGAACGCCCCTTCGCGGTTCTGGCGGACTTCTGCGACTTCGAGGCCGCGTTCCTTCGCCAGATAGGGCGCGTTGACCATGTTCACCGTGTCTGAATAGCGGCGCATGAAGCCCGCCAGCACCGCGCCGGTGATCGGCTTGCCTGCCAGTTCAGCCGCCGCGCCTTCGCGCTCGATGCTGATCTTGGTCAGATTGCCGTGCGCCAGCTGGCCCACGAGGCTGCCCAGACGTTCGGCCAGAGCCATGTAGGGCTTCAGCTTCGGCGCTTCTTCAGCCGACAGGCTCGGCATGTTGAGCGCATTGGCGACGCCGCCGTTGACGAGGTAGTCGGCCATCTGCTCGGCCACCTGCAGCGCGACATTGACCTGCGCTTCGGTGGTCGATGCACCGAGGTGCGGGGTGCAGATGAAGTTGGGCGCGCCGAACAGCGGGCTTTCCTTGGCCGGTTCGGTCGCAAACACGTCGAGCGCGGCGCCGGCTACCTGCCCGCTTTCGAGGCAATCCTTGAGCGCGGCTTCGTCGATAAGGCCGCCGCGGGCGCAGTTGACAATGCGGATGCCCTGCTTGGCGTTCTCGAGCCGCTCGCGGCTGAGGATATTGCGGGTCTCGTCAGTCAGGGGCGTGTGCAGCGTCACGAAGTCGGCACGCGACAGCAGCGTGTCGAGATCGACCTTTTCGACGCCCAGTTCGATCGCGCGGTCTTCGGTCAGGAAGGGATCGTAGGCGATCACTTTCATCTTGAGGCCCAGCGCGCGGCTGGCGACGATCGCGCCGATATTGCCCGCGCCGATCAGGCCGAGCGTCTTGCCGGTGACTTCAACGCCCATGAAGTCCTTCTTGGGCCATTCGCCGGCCTGCGTCCGCGCATTGGCCTGCGGAATCTGGCGGGCGAGCGCCATCATCATCGCAATCGCGTGCTCGGCGGTGGTGATCGAGTTGCCGAACGGGGTGTTCATCACCACCACGCCCTTGCCGCTGGCATAGGGGATATCGACGTTGTCGACGCCGATCCCTGCACGGCCGATGACCTTGAGATTGGTCGCCGCATCGAGGATCGCGGGGGTCACCGTGGTCGAGCTGCGGATGGCGAGCCCGTCGTAATCGCCGATACGCGCGGCGAGTTCTTCAGGAGTTTCGCCGGTGATCACATCGACGTCGCAACCGCGCTCTTCGAAAATGCGCGCGGCGTTGGGGTCCATCTTGTCGGAGATGAGGACTTTGGGTTTGGTCATGGGAATTTCCATTCAATCGTCACCCCGGAGCTGATCCGGGGGTGCTGTCGAAACAGCCTTGGGAAAATGGGGTATAGCGGTCCCGGCCCTCGCCGGGACAACGCAGAAAGGCTCAACCGTTCTTGACGGTTTCGTAAGCCCACTCGATCCACGGCAGCAGCGCTTCGAGATCCGAAGCCTCGACCGTGCCGCCGCACCAGATGCGCAGGGACGGCGGGGCATCGCGATAGCCGTTGAAATCGTAGCCAATGCCGCGCTCTTCGAGCAGCTTGACGATTTTCTTCGGCACTGCGGCCTGATCTTCAGCCGACAGGCTTTCGTACCAGTCGCCCTGGAACATCATGCATACGCCGGTGTTGGTGCGCTGCGCGGGGTCTGAGACCATGTTGCGCAGCCACGGTGTCGCTTCGATCCAGTCCTTGACCAGATTGCCGTTGGTGGTCGCACGCTCGAACAGAGCCTTGCGCCCGCCGATCGACTTCGCCCATTCGAGCGCAGCGATATAATCTTCGGTCGCCAGCATCGAAGGCGTGTTGATGGTCGCGCCTTCAAAGATGCCGCCGTTGATCTTGTCGCCCTTTTTCAGACGGAACAGCTTCGGCAGCGGCCACGAAGGATTGTAGCTTTCGATCCTCTCGACCGCCTTGGGGCTGAGGATCAGCATGCCGTGCTGCGCTTCCGAACCCATCACCTTTTGCCAGCTGTAGGTCGTGGCATCGAGCTTGGGCCAGTCCATCTCCATCGCGAAAACCGCGCTGGTGGCATCGTTGATCGCCACACCTTCGCGGCCCGGAGCGAGCCAATCGGTGTCGGGGATCATCGCGCCCGAAGTCGTGCCGTTCCAGGTGAAGACAACGTCATTGTCCTGCGGGATCGAGGCAAGATCGGGAATTTCGCCATAATCGGCGCTGAGCGTGGTGAGCTTGGGCAGCTTGAGCTGCTTGACCGCATCCTGAATCCAGACATTGCCAAAGCTTTCCCACGCCGCGACCGTTGCCGGGCGCGCGGGATCGAGCATCGTCCACATCGCGCATTCGAGCGCGCCGGTGTCCGATGCAGGCATGATGCCGACGAGGTAATCTTCAGGAATGCCGAGCAATTCCTTCGACAGGTCGATCGCGTACTTCAGACGCGACTTTCCGAGCGCCGAACGGTGCGACCGTCCGAGCGAATCGGTTTTCAACTTGTCGAGAGACCAGCCGGGGAATTTCGCCGTGGGGCCCGAGGAAAAATTGGGGCAGTTCGGCTTTACAGTCGGCTCGGCGAGCCGGCCGGTAGTTTGTTCAGTCATGTATTCTCTCCTTGCAGAGAGCTCGCGCGGCGTTGGGACCGCGTGGCCCGGCGCCGCATTTAGAGGCGAGTGATGACAAGTCAATTAATATTGCGTTCGGTGCGGTGGAACGTGGTGGATTGTTGCTCGGCCCCCTCTCATGCGGTTCGGGATCACCTCTCGCCAATTGCGCGCATAGCTTCTAAACAGCCCGCAACCATGGAAACGTCAGATCTCCGAATTGCCCTGTTTAGCGGCAACTATAACTACACCCGCGACGGCGCGAATCAGGCGCTCAACCGGCTTGTCGGATCGCTGCTCGCCAAGGGTGCGGCGGTGCGCGTCTATGCGCCGATGGTCGCCAATCCCGATTTCGAGCCGACGGGCGATCTCATCAACCTGCCCAATATGCCGATGCCGGTGAAGGGACGCGGGGAATACCGCCTGCCGCTGCGACTGGGGCGCGGGGTCAAGCGCGATCTCGAAAAGTTCAAGCCCAATATCGTCCACCTGTCCTCGCCCGATCCGGCAGGCCATGCCGCGCTGAGCTGGGCGCAGGACCACGATATTCCCGTGCTCGCCAGCGTGCACACACGGTTCGAAACCTATCCGCGCTACTATGGCCTTGGCTTTACCGAGCCGCTGGTGGTCGGCATCCTCAAGCGGTTTTACCATCGCTGTGACGCGCTGGTGGCGCCTTCGCAGAGCATGGTCGACGAATTGCTCGCAACCGACATGCACGATGACATCACGATCTGGTCGCGCGGGGTCGATCGCAGCATCTTTTCCTCCGAACAGCGCGACCTCGAATGGCGCCGCTCGCTCGGATTGGAAGACGATGATGTGGCGGTGGTGTTCCTTGGCCGCCTGGTGATGGAAAAGGGGCTCGACGTTTTTGCCGAGACCATCGTCCAGCTGCGCAAGCGTCAGGTCCCGCACAAAGTGCTGGTGATCGGCGACGGTCCGGCGCGCAAATGGTTCGAGGATGCATTGCCGGGCGGAATCTTCGCAGGCTTCAAAACCGGGGCCGATCTGGGTCAGGCGCTGGCCAGCGGCGACATCTTCTTCAACCCATCCGTCACCGAGACTTTCGGCAATGTCACGCTGGAGGCGATGGCCTGCGGCCTGCCGGTCGTCGCTGCAGGCGCAACCGGCGCGTCGAGCCTCGTCAATGACGGTGTGACCGGACGGCTTGTCCCGCTTACCGGCAAAAAAGGTGCAGAAGCGCCTGATAGCGAAGGGCTGGCCGAAGCGATTGCTCCCTATTGCACCGATCCGGCGCTGCGCATGGCGCATGGCCGTGCGGGCGAAGAGCGCAGCCGCGATTTCAGCTGGGAAGCGATCAACCAGGTCGTCGCGGATACCTACATCCGCCTGATCGAAGACCGTCACGCGCTTCAGCAGGCCGAAGCCGCCGAAGCGCGCTGAGCCTTACTTCATCACGCCGGCCTTGGTCATGCGCATGCTGTAGATCAGCATGAACAGCGTGGTCGCCCAGATCATGAGCGTAAGCGGCAGGCTTTGCAGGCTCTCGGGCGTGTCAGCGACGAAATACTGCCAATAGTTGGATCCGGCGAGTCCGATCAGCGCAAGGACCGTCGCGTGCACCGCAAAGCGCGAGCGCAGCAGGATCAGCACCGATCCGGCAATCGCGCCCCAGACGCCCAGCCCCCAGAAGAAGTTGGACCACACAGGCGCGCTTTCGAAGAAGGCGATCTCGGTCTCGCTCATGCCCAGTTGTTCGAGCATGCCGAACCGCGTCATGGAATAACTGAAGCCGCCGATTGCATTCCAAAACAACGTAAGCAGCCCCACCACCCACAGGTGCCACGGCGTTCTCGGTCCTCCGAGCCTTCGATCCATAATGTTTGTCCCCAGCGGCGCGACCCGTGTCTCCGCGCACAGAGGTGTCAGATCATGGGCGCGCCTGCAAGGGCGGCTCGTTCAGCGGGGTCTGGAATACCGCGAACGGCGCGCGGAAAACCGGGCTTAGCGCAGCAGTCCGCGCATGTGGATGCGCGAGGTGTAGAAGAGCATGGCGAGCGTGATCACCCACAGCCCGACCATCATCGGCATGGCGTAGAGGTTGGCCGGATGCTGTGCGAGCACGAAAAGATTGGCCGAGGTCGCCATCAGGCCAACAAGTGCGGTCGTGAAAGCCTGCACCGCCCAGCGCGAGCGCATGAGCAACAGCACACCGCCGCCGAACCCGCCCCACAGGGCAGCGCCGAGATAGGCCTGTGTCCAGACATTGACGATGTTCGACGCTGTCCCGGTGATTCCGAAATGCGCGAAGCACAGGACATTCCAAAGCACCGCGAGACCACCGACACTGAGCAAATGCCACGGTGCCGAGCGCAGTGCCTGCATGCGGCTTTCCGCTAGCGTTTCGATGGCGGGATTGCTGGTCACGTGCATGGTCAATTCCTTCTTCGCCCCGGACCCTCGATCACGGGAATAGCAGGGGAGGAATGACCATCGTGCGAAGGCACACAGCTAAAAATACGTAAACGGCCGCTGGCCGGGGTTAACCTTCGCAAACCCCGGCCCGGACCAGAAGAGCTGCGCCGGTTACATGCGCTCGATGCGCTTGGCGACCTCGTCGATGATGTCGACGATCTCGTCGATTGCCTTCTGGTCGAGCTTTCCGGCGCGCGCACGGTTCTTGAGCACGGTGGCGAGATTACCCATGGCGCGGAACAGGTCGGGCGACTTCGCCTTGACCTTTTCAGCGCGGACACCGTGTTCGCCGAGGCGGCCCATCAGCTCGTCCACCTCCTCGGCGCGCTCGGCCAGTTCGGCCTTGCCCGATTTGGTCGCCTTGAACGGCTTTTTGCTGCTGCCGTCCTCGTCATCCTCGCCGGCCTTAACCTTGGCAGGTTTGATCTGGCCCTCTTCCTCGAGCATTTGCAGCGTCGGATAGACCGCGCCGGGCGACGGCGCATAGCTGCCGCCGGTCATGTCCTCGATTGCGCGGATGAGTTCATATCCGTGGCGCGGCTCTTCATTGATCAGAGCCAGCAGCGCGAGGCGAAGCTCACCCGAACCGAACATGCGGCCACGGCGTTTGCGCGGGCGCGCATCATCCTGCCAATCGCGCGAGCGGCGCGAACGGCGCTCGTTCTGGTCCCAATCGCTCGCCGCAGAGGCGGCCATCATCGCGATCATCGGGCCGAGATTGTTCCAGCCCCCGCGTCCTCTTCCATAGCTCATTATCGTTCTCCTGATAGTTCGTTACGATAATAAGATATATCTTTGATCTATCACTTCAAGCCCGAGATGGCTTTTTCCGACGAGCGACCTATTTCAATCCATGAATGGCAGATTTGTTCGCAAACGACCCGCCCCACGCGCCGCAATCCGCAGACGAGCCGCGTGCTGACGCGCCGCTCGCCGACCGGCTGCGTCCGCGCGCGCTCGACCAGGTGATCGGGCAGGAGCACCTCACCGGCCCCGAGGGCGCAATCGGGCGCATGGTCGCCGCCGGACGTCTTGCCAGCATGGTGCTGTGGGGACCGCCGGGAACGGGCAAGACCTCGATCGCTCGGCTGCTCGCCGATGCCGTGGGGATGCGCTTTGTCGCGATCAGCGCCGTGTTCTCGGGCGTGGCCGACCTCAAGAAAGCCTTTGCCGAGGCCGACAAGCTGGCCGCCGCCGGACAGAAGACGCTGCTGTTCGTAGACGAAATCCACCGCTTCAACCGCGCGCAGCAGGACGGCTTCCTGCCGTTCGTCGAGCGCGGGACGGTGACGCTGGTGGGCGCGACGACCGAAAACCCCAGCTTTGCGCTCAACGCCGCGCTGCTGAGCCGCGCGCAGGTGCTCATCCTCCAGCGCCTCGATCATGAAGCGCTCGGAAAGCTGCTCGCCCGCGCCGAAGAACTCGAAGGTCCCCTTCCCCTCACCGACGACGCCCGCGACGCGCTTATCGCTAGCGCCGACGGCGACGGGCGTTTCCTGCTCGGACAGGCCGAGACACTCTACAACGCCAAGATCCCCGAACCGCTCGACCCGGCGGCGCTGGGCGCCTTCCTCCAGCGCCGCGTGGCTGTCTATGACAAGGACCGCGACGGGCACTACAACCTCATCAGCGCGCTGCATAAGAGCTTGCGCGGCAGCGACCCGCAGGCCGCGCTCTATTACCTTGCACGCATGCTGACCGCAGGCGAGGAGCCGCTCTACGTCCTGCGCCGCCTTGTGCGCTTTGCCAGCGAGGACATCGGCCTCGCCGACCCGCAAGCGCTCACCCAGTGTCTTGCCGCAAAGGACGCCTACCAGTTCCTCGGCAGTCCCGAGGGCGAGCTCGCCATCGTGCAGGCGTGCCTCTACCTCGCCACCGCGCCCAAATCGAACGCCGCCTACGCCGCGCAGAAAGCCGCATTCAAGGCCGCGAAGGAAACCGGCAGCCTGATGCCGCCCGCCAACATCCTCAACGCGCCGACGAAGCTGATGAAGGACATCGGCTATGGCGCGGGCTACGCCTACGATCACAACACTGACGAAGGCTTTTCGGGCGACAATTACTGGCCCGAGGAAATGCAGCCGCAGACCTTCTACGAACCCGTCGAGCGCGGCTTCGAACGCAAGGTCCGCGAACGGATCGCCTATTGGGACAAGCTGCGCTCCGAGAGGCTTCAGCGCTCAAGCAGCGAAGCGATAGCGCGCAAGAAATGAGAGAATTCGACCACTTCCTCGCCATCGACTGGTCGGGCGCGAAGGGCGAGCGGCACCGCGGAATTGCTCTGGCCATTGCCGACGGCAAAGGCGGCCCGCCGGTGCTGGTCGAACCGCCGACGGGCGGCTGGTCGCGCCTCGAGGTGATGGAACTGCTGCGCGACGAACTTCCGGTAAACACTCTGGTTGGCGCCGACCTTGGCATATCGCTGCCCTTCAACGATTGCGGCGCGTTCTTCCCCGGTTGGGAGGACAGCCCGCGCAATGCCAAGGCGCTGTGGAAGCTGGTCGACGAAATCTGCGCCGACGATCCCTATCTTGGCGCGAACAGTTTTCTTGATCACCCCGAAGCGCGGCGCTTTTTCCGCCACGGCAAGGGCGACGAAGGCGACCGCTTCCACCTGCCGCAAGCAATCAGCCGCGCAGGCCGTTTCCGCGAGGCGGAAATCGCGCAATGGCGCCAGAAATGCCGGCCGGTCTCGAACTTCAATCTCGTCGGCGCGGCGCAGGTGGGCAAATCCTCACTCACCGGCATGCGGATGCTGCACCAGCTGACCGGTCACCTGCCCGTGTGGCCAATGGACAAAGTGCCCGAAAAGCGGATCAAGGGCGGCGGGTCGATGCTGGTCGAAATCTATACCGGCCTCGCCTCGCGCGAGGCAGCGGACATGGGTGCGCGCACCAAATTCCTGACCTACGCCGATCTCAACGACGCGCTTGAAGCGCTCGGCTCACCGCCGGTCGATCGCTGGGGCGAGGTCGATGACCACTCCTCCGACGCTCTGCTAACGGCTGCATGGTTGCGGAAAGCTGCAAGCGAGGACGAACGCTGGGAACCGCGCTGCCTCACCGCAGAAATTGCCTGGACCGAAGGCTGGACGTTCGGAGCGTTTTAGTGCGCGCAGCCCCATCCGGGGCTGCGTCCTCGCTAGATGTGCTCCGCTCCGCTACGCACCCGCTGCGGGCGCGCAGTCGCGCTTGCGGCCCTGCGGGCCGTTACAGCGCTTACCTATACAACGGATTGATATCGCGGCGTTCTTTGCGGTAGCCGGTCTGGCGCAGGTCTTCGAGCATTTCCTCGCGGCGACGGTCGGCTTCGGTCATCGCGGGCTTGGGCAGCGGGCGTGCCTCGCGCGGATGGGCTGCTTCGTCTTCGGTATCATATCCCATCAGACGCAGCGTCTCGACATTGCGCTCGCGAACGAGGCCGGGAATCAGGAACAGATCGATGATCAGCCACGGCCCGAGGACGAGCCAGCCGACAATCGAGATGCACAGGACCATCTGCAAAACCGCCGACTTGGTGTGGCCCGAGTAAAAACGGTGCACACCGAACCCGCCGAGGAAGATCCACAAGAGATAGGCGATGCCGACCGACTTGCGGTTCGATTCGAACGCCATTTGTTTTTGCAGGTCTTTACTCATTATCGTGTCCCTTCCACCTGCAGCTAAGATGTATCTTTGCGCGCCCGAGTGCAAGACCTGAAACCGCGTGTTCGACCAAACGCTAACCGTGTTCGGCAAACACAATCGCGGATGGCTCCGGTCAAGAAGGCTGGACTTTATATAGGCTTTGGCTGTAGCGGGCGCTCTCGCTGAATCCGACGCGGATCAGGCACGCCGGCTTAGCTCAGTTGGTAGAGCAGTTGATTTGTAATCATCAGGCCAGGGGTTCGAATCCTCTAGCCGGCACCATCCTTAAAACCCGCAATCGCGCTAGCCGCGCCCGCGATAGCCGGAGACGCCCTGATCAGGCACCCACAGCCCTTCGGGCGGCGCGCCTGTCTGCCAGAAGACATCAATCGGAATGCCGCCGCGCGGATACCAATAGCCGCCGATCCGCAGCCATTGCGGCTTCATCTCTTCGGCGAGTCGCTGGCCGATGCCGACGGTCACATCCTCGTGAAAGCCGCTATGATTGCGGAAACTGCCGAGGAACAGCTTGAGGCTCTTGGATTCGACGATTGTCTCGCCCGGCGCGTAGTCGATCACCAGATGCGCAAAGTCGGGCTGGCCTGTGACCGGGCAGAGCGAGGTGAATTCGGGCGCCGCGAACCGCACCATATAGAGCGAGCCGACACGCGGGTTAGGCACGTAGTCGAGCTGCGCCTCTTCGGGCGAGGCGGGCAGCGGGGTCTGCTTGCCCAGAAATGCGGGCATACCAGCGGAATTTTCGGGTGTGCTTTCCATGCCGCGCTGTTGCCGCGAAAGGCGGCCGCTTGCAAGCGAGTAACTGGACGCACAGGATTTGAGGCCTATGTGAAAAGAGCAAACCCGAAGGCGCGGACTTGGGAGAGAGTGCGCGTCGCCTGATACGAACATTACCTGCTTGAATTTCGCCATGACGCGCGTGCTGAGAAACCCCGATCAAATTTTCGCCCGAAGCGGCCTGTTTGCCATGGCGAGCGTATTTGCGATTGCCGCATCACAGCCGCTTTATGCGCAGAACTCGGGTGGCGGGTTCTTGCTGCCGACACCGACTCCCACGCCGTCCACAGCGCCGCAGGGCCCAGCCGACGTGCGCGCCGGTGTGCCGATCGGACCGCGCGTAATCCGCCAAGCCACGCCGACACCGACGCCCGCGCCAACGCCAGCGGCGTCTCAGGCGCCCAGCCCGACGCCGACCGCAACGGCGCGTCCCGCTCCGACACCCACGCCAACCGCAACCCGCCCGCGCTCGGCGCCATCATCTGCTCCCACGCCCGCTCCCTCCGCGCGCGCCACACCGCGCCCGGCCGCGACGACGGCGGCTCCGGCAAACGCTCCCGCTTCCGAGCCGCGCAACGCAGGCGCGCTAGGGGCCGAGGTTCCGCTCAACGACCAGATTGCCCCTGGCTTCGACTCCATTCCCGAGGGTGCCGCCGAAACGGCCCCAGTCGGCCCCGACGACTGGTACGACGTCAGCGGCGATGAAGCGGTCAGGACAAGCGAGGAGAATTACGCCGAGGCCGACAGCTTCGCCGCACTTCAGGAATGGGACTCCACCCAGAACCGCATCATCATGATCATTGGCTTGCTCGCGCTGATTATCGGCGGAGTTGCCTTGCTGATGTGGCGGCGGCGCCGCCGCGAATCCGTGGTCCAGAACGCGCCCAACACGGCGCTCACATCGGGTATTCGCAAATCGATTGCCGACCAGATGCCTGCGGTGCTCGCAGACGCACCCGACTGGTCCAAGGGAGACGGCCCTGCACGCAAGGCGGAAGCAGAAGCAGAGCCGGACGTGCAGCCGGAGCCGGAAGTTGTGGCGCAACCAGAGCCCGCTTTAGAGCCCGAGCCGGTTGTCGATCCCGAACCCCAACCCGAGCCCGAGCCGGAAGCCGAACCCGAAGCCCCCGTTGCTGCACCGGTTCCCCCCACAGCCACCGAACCTGCACGCATCGATCTTGATCTCGAAGTGCTTGGTGCGACACGTTCGATGATGATGTTCACCGTCGAGTTCAGCCTCGAGGTCTGCAACCGCTCCGATCATGCGGTGCGCGATCTCACGCTGGCCGGCAAGCTGGCCTCCGCGCAGCGCGGCTCCTCCAACGCAGCGCCGGTTGCCGGTGGCCAGCCGATTGGCGAGATCGGCCGCATCGGGCCACAGCAGTCGCAGCGCATTGCGGGAACGCTGCAACTGCCCTTGAGCGAAGTCACGCCGATCATGCAGGGCAGCAAGCCCCTGCTCATCCCGCTGCTGCATCTCACAATCGAGGGCAACGGTCAGAACGCGATGAGCCGCAGCTTCGTGCTCGGCACGCCAAGTGCGGCAGGAACGGGCCGTGTCCATCCTCTGCCGCTCGACGGACTGCCGGGCGGCCTCCCCCCGCTCGCCGCGCAGCTTGTGAAGCAACCCGACGAAGGCGACCGCCGCTCGGCACAAACTGTCTGATCGCAAACGCTTGGCGGCGCGCAAGCCCCGCGCTACCCATGCGGCGATGAGCGAAAACTTCCCGATACTCGTTTCGACCGACTGGCTGGCCGACAATCTCGGCGCAGCGGGCCTGATCGTGCTCGACGCCTCGCGCCACCTGCCCGCCGCAAATCGCGATCCGCGCGCTGAATATGAAGCGGCGCATATTCCCGGCGCTCGGTTTCTCGACCTGCCAAGCCTCACTGATCCTGCATCGCCCGTTCCGGCCGCGCTGCCCAATCCGGCGCAATTGGGTGAGCGGCTGGGCTCGCTCGGCGTGGCGGCTGCCGACCGGATCGTGATCTATGACGACAGCGCGGTGAAAACCTCTGCGCGGGCCTGGTTCACGCTGACCGCAGCCGGAATGGAGAGGGTCGCCATTCTCGACGGCGGGCTGGAGAAATGGCGCAGCGAGGGGCGCGCGCTCGAAAGCGGGACGCCGCAGATCACGCCCCTCCCCGCACCACAGCTGCGCCCCGCATCGGGGGTGAAGTTCAAGGCCGATATGCTCGCCAACCTCGAAACGGGCGCGGAGCAAGTGCTCGACGCGCGCGGCGCGGACCGCGTGTTCGGCAGCGGGATCGACCCTGTGCACGGCGGGCAGAACGGACGCATCCCAGGCGCGCTCAATCTGCCTTTCGGGCAAGTGTTCGACGATGACGGCACGTTCAAGTCGCCTGCCGATCTCACCGCCGCATTCGAGGCGGCGGGTGTCGATATGGCGCAGCCCGTCACCACCACCTGCGGCAGCGGCGTGACCGCCTGCGTGCTGCTCTTTGCCACGCGCCTTACGGGTAAGAACGACGTCTCGCTCTATGACGGTAGCTGGCAGGAGTGGGAGGCCGATCCCGACACGCCCAAAGAGCAAGGGCCGCAGGGGACAACATCAGCATGAGCGGCTCCGGCGATGACAAGCACCTGAAACCCGACACCCGCGTTGCCCGCGCAGGCCGGCGTCCCGAATGGACCGGCCCCGTGGTCAATCCGCCCGTATGGCGCGCCTCGACCCACCTCTATGCGACTGAAGCGGACCGCAAGGCCGCGGGCAAGGCGCAGAAGGACGGAGATTTCTTCTACGGCAGGCGCGGTGCGCCGACGCAATGGGCGCTGGCGGATGCGCTCACCCAGATCGAACCGGGCGCGGCAGGCACGGTGCTCTATCCCAGCGGGGTCGCAGCGATCCTAGGTGCGCTGCTGGCGGTGCTGCGGACGGGCGATCATCTGCTGATGACCGACAATGCCTATGACCCATCGCGCAGCATGGCGCTCGGCCTGCTCAAGCGGATGGGTATCACCCACAGCTTCTTCGACCCGCTCGACCTTCCCGCCTTCGAGGCACTGGCGTATGAACACAAACCGCGCGCCGTATGGCTTGAAAGCCCCGGTAGCCTGACGATGGAGGTCTGCGACGTTCCCGCACTGGCGGCCACCGCCCGCGAGGCAGGAGCGGTCACACTGATCGACAACACCTGGGCCAGCGCATTGGGCTTTGCGGCGCTCGAACACGGCTGCGACATTACCGTGCAGAGCCTGTCCAAACATGTCGGCGGACATTCGGACCTGATGATGGGCGCAGCAAGCGCGGGGGAGCATTGGTACAAGGCGCTGCGCAGGACTTCGCACGAGCTGGGGCAGGTGGTCTCGCCTGACGATGCCGCGCTCGCCGCGCGCGGCCTTAGAACCATGCCGATACGCCTGCGGCAATCGACCGCCAGCGCCAAACGCATTGCAGCATGGCTCAGCGAGCAGCCGCAGGTCGCGCAGGTCATGTGCCCCATGCTCGAAAGCGATCCCGGCCATGCGCTGTGGAGCCGCGACTTTACCGGCGGCTGCGGGCTCTTCAGCTTTTTGCTCGCCAGCGATGATCCAGCCGCCAGCGGGCGCGTGGCCGATGCGCTCGACCTGTTCGGGATCGGCTACAGCTGGGGCGGATACGAGAGCCTCGCCCTGCCCATCGCCCCGCATGAACACCGTACGGTGATGGGGTCGCCGACACTGACTGAATCCGGGCCTGAAGGTGGCGGAGATGCGGGGGCTGGTCCCCGGCCCGCCCTTCGCCTATCGATAGGCCTCGAAGACCCCGAAGACCTGATCGCAGACCTCGCCAGAGGTCTCGCCGGCATGGAGAACCAATGACACTGCCGACGCCGACCGACACGCCCAGCGACACGCCGGCTGCCGAAGCAACGCCCGAGGCTCTCCAGCCGGGCCAGCTGTGGAGCATGGCGGAAACGGTCGAGCCGGAAAAGGACGTCGTCACCGTCGCCGAAGGGGCGAAGGAAGGCATCGCCTCGCAAAGCGATACGATGGCGCAGGTCGTTGACTGGCTCGACAGCGCGGCACTAACCATCGGCTCGATCCGCATTTCGGCTTTCGATGTCGTGTTCCTGCTTGCCAGCGTTGCGCTGGTCGTCACGGTCGCATGGTTCATCGCCAAGCTCGCCCGCCGTCTGGTGCGCGGGATCAACGGCTTCGACGATGCGCAGAAACTGCTGGCGGACAAGCTGGTGACGATTCTGATCTGGACGATCGCTTTCCTTGTCGCGGTCGATCTGATCGGTATCGACCTTACCGCGCTGGCCTTTTTCGGCGGCGCTTTCGGCCTTGCCATCGGTTTCGGTCTGCAAAAGACCTTCGGTAACCTGATCTCGGGTATCCTTCTGCTGCTCGACAAGTCGATCAAGCCGGGCGATGTGATCTCGGTCAGCGATCAGGCGGGCAATGAAGCGGTCGGGCAAATCCGCAAGATCGGCATCCGCGCGATTTCGGTCATCACCCGCGACCAGACCGAATATCTGATCCCTAATGAAAACCTGATGGTCAACCAGATGATCAACTGGTCCTATTCGTCGAAAGATGTGCGCGTGAAGGCGCCGGTTGGCGTTTCGTACGACAGCGATCTCGATCTGGTGACCGAGCTGCTTTATCAGGCGGTGGACGAGACGGAGCGCGTCCTCAAACGCCCCAAGCCGCGCGTCAATCTGATGGAATTCGGCGACAATTCGGTCAATTTCGAAGTCCGCTTCTGGATCTCCGATCCCGAGGCCGGAATCGCGAATATCCGCAGCGACGTGTATATGCGCCTGTGGCAGTTGTTCAAAGAGAACGACATCGAGATTCCGTTCCCGCAGCACGACCTGCACCTGCGCAGTTCGAAGCAGCTCGACCAGATTGTCGAAATGATGAGCGGCGGGAAAGTGGCCGCTCCCTAGGGGCCGAAAGCTTACCTTCACCACCCCCAATCCATTCTCGCTGGCGATCAGACGCGGCCTCGCGCATCTGCATCGCCATGAACAGTGGCACAATATACCTCGTGGGCGCAGGCCCCGGCGATCCCGACCTTCTCACGCTGCGCGCCGCGCGGCTGATCGGGGAGGCGGATGTCGTCGTGCATGACGGGCTGGTGAGCGCAGACATTCTCGCGCTTGCCTCTCGCGATGCGCGGCTCATTTCTGTCGCAAAGCGGCGTGCACGCCACACCATGCCGCAGGAAGATATGAACGAGTTGCTGATCATGCTCGCGCGCTCGGGACGCAATGTCGTGCGTCTGAAAGGCGGCGACCCGCTGATCTTCGGACGCGGCGGCGAAGAAGCCGAAGCCGCGCGCGCCGCCGGTGTGCCGGTCGAAATCGTTCCCGGCATCTCTGCTGCAAACGGCGCAGCCGCAGCCGCCCAGATCGCGCTCACCCACCGCGATGCCTCCAGCGTGGTCAGCTTCGTCGCTGGTCAGTGCAAGGGGCTGTCCGATCAGGACTGGTCGGGCCTTGCCGGCAAGGGCCGCACGCTGGTGATCTACATGGGCGTCAAAACCGCGCCGCAGATTGCCGAGAAGCTGATGGCGGACGGGCTCGCCCCCGACATGCCTCTCGCCGTGATCGAAAACGCCGCTCGTCCAGAAATGCGCGTGCTACGCGGGCCTCTGGCGGCGCTCCCCGATCTGGTCGAGCGCGAAGCCGTGGTCAGCCCCGCGCTGATCGTCATCGGCGAAGTGACCGCGCGCGAAGATGTGGACGTCGCGCAGCTTGCCGTGGAGGCCCATCAATGATCATTCTCACCGGAAACGACCTTAAGACCGGCGCCGTCACATGGTGGAACGGCGCAGACTGGTCGCTCTATGTCGACGATGCGGTCGACGTGGGCGAGCAGGCCGAGGAAATCCTCGCCCGCGAAGAGGCGCTGCGCCGCGTCAACGTGCCCTATTCCATTCAGGCAACGCGCGAAGACGACGGCAAGGTCCGCCCTGCGCATATCAAGGATCGTATCCGCGCGCTCGGCCCCACCGTGCGCCCCGACCTCACTCTCAAACCGCAATCCCCCGAAGCGATTGACTGGGTAATCTGATGTATTCCTACGACCACTATGACCAGGCGATGGTCGATGCCCGCGTGGAAGAATTCCGCGATCAGGCGCGCCGCCGTCTCGAAGGCAAGCTGACCGAAGACCAGTTCAAGCCGCTGCGGCTGATGAACGGGCTCTATCTGCAACTGCACGCCTATATGCTGCGCGTCGCCATCCCCTATGGCACGCTCAACAGCCGCCAGATGCACGCGCTGGGCGATATCGCGGACAAATATGACCGCGGATACGGCCACTTCACCACGCGCCAGAACCTGCAATACAACTGGATCAAGCTGGAGGATGCCGCCGATATCCTCGCTGATCTCGCCAAGGTCGAGATGCACGCGATCCAGACCAGCGGGAACTGCATCCGCAATATCTCGTCGGATCACTTCGCGGGCGCTGCGGCGGACGAGCTGGTCGATCCGCGCCCCTATGCCGAGCTGATGCGCCAGTGGTCGAGCTTCCACCCGGAGTTCACCTATCTGCCCCGCAAGTTCAAGATCGCTGTGATCGCGGCTGAAAAGGACCGCGCGGCGATGCGCCTGCACGATATCGGTATCCAGATCGTCCAGAACGAAGCTGGCGAATTGGGAGCGCGTTTCTACGTTGGCGGCGGCATGGGTCGCACCCCCATGATCGCGCCGATGATCCGCAACTTCGTGCCGCTCGATCAGCTGATCACCTATGCCGAGGCGTGCCTGCGCGTCTACAACCGCTACGGTCGCCGCGACAACAAATACAAGGCACGGATCAAAATCCTCGTCCACGAACTCGGCAAGGACGAATACACGCGTCAGGTCGAGGAAGAATTCGCGCATCTGCTTTCGCAGGGCATCGAACCGCCGCTGGCCGAGCTCGAGCGTATCCGCACCCACTTTGCCGATCCCGCTTTTGAGGACGGCACAAAGCAGGTCGATCGCTCGGACCCCGATTTCGCCGTCTGGGTCGATCGCAACACCCACCGCCACAAGCACGACAGCTATGTCTCGGCAGTCATCTCCTTGAAGCCCGTCGGCGGCATCCCCGGCGATGCGACCGGCGAGCAAATTCGCATCATGGCGCGGCTCGCCAAGCAGTACAGCTTTGACGAACTGCGCATCATGCACACGCAGAATGTCGTGCTGCCGCATGTGAAGATCGCCGATCTCCATGCGCTCTGGACCGAGCTTGAAACGGCAGGTCTCGGCGCACCCAATATGGACACGATCGAGGACATGATCGCCTGTCCCGGCCTCGACTATTGCGCGCTTGCCAATGCGCGTTCGATCCCGCTTGCACAGCGCATTTCCGAACGCTTCGACGCTTCGGACAAGACGGCCAGGCTGGGCGAGCTGAAGATGAAAATCTCCGGCTGCATCAACGCCTGCGGCCACCACCACGCAGGCCACATCGGTATTCTCGGCGTCGATAAGAAGGGCACCGAGAACTATCAGCTTTCGCTCGGTGGCAGCGAGGCCGAGGACACCAGCCTCGCCAAGATCACCGGCCCCGGCTTCACCGAAGACGGCGTGATCGAAGCGGTCGACAAGGTAACCGACGTCTATCTCGAACAGAGACAGGGCGAGGAGCGCTTCCTCGACACCTACCGCCGTATCGGCATGGAACCCTTCAAGGAGGCGCTTTATGGGGCATGATCTCGGCACAAGCCCGGACGACGTGCAGTTCCGTTTCCGCGATGACGAGGTCGTCGATCACGGCACCGTCACCGTCGATGCCTGCTGCGACCAGACCAACGCCACCGCCGTCCGCATCGAGCCGGGCGACGATGCCCGCGTGCTGCTGCCTTATCTCGACCGCATCGCGCTGGTCGAAGTGAACTTCCCCAGCTTCGGCGACGGGCGCGGCTATTCCGCTGCCCGCATCCTGCGCGAAGCTGGCTACACCGGCGAATTGCGCGCAGTGGGCGACGTGTTGATCGACCAGCTTTCGCACATGCGCCGCTGCGGCTTCGATGCCTTTGCCCCCGACAAGCGCCTCGACGAAGAAGACGCCGCGCGCGCCTTTGCGACCTGGGACAATGTCTATCAGCGCACCGTCGACGGCCGCCGCACCATTCAGGAATTGCGCCATGAATAAGCCCAACGCCCCTCTCACCGCCGCGCAAGCTGCCGACCGCGCCATCGACCGGCTCGACACCGGCCCGCGCTTTACCGAGCACGATGCCGTGCGTCTTAACCGCATGTTCCGCGGCTCCTCGACGCAGGAAATGCTCGACGCAGTCATCAAGGGAAATCTCGCAGGCGATGTAGCCACCGTTTCGAGCTTCGGCGCGGAAAGCGCTGTGCTGCTGCACCTGCTGGCCGAGGTCGATCCCGACATCCCCGTGCTGTTCCTCGAAACCGGCAAGCATTTTGCCGAAACGATCGAATATCGCGATCTGCTGGTGGAACGGCTCGGCCTGACAAACCTTCAAATCCTTACCCCGGACGAAGCCGATCTCAAGGCCAAGGACGAGAGCGGCCTGCGCTGGTCCTATGATCCCGATGGTTGCTGCGAAATCCGCAAGGTCAAGCCGCTCGAAAAGGCGCTCGACCGGTTCGATGCGAGCTTTACCGGGCGCAAGGCGTTCCAGTCATCGACCAGAGCCAATCTCCCGCGCTTCGAAGTCGATACGTCGGACGCGCAGGGTCGGCTCAAGATCAACCCGCTGATCGATTGGACCGCCGAGGATATCGCCGCCTATTTCGAAGAGCACGATCTGCCCCGCCACCCGCTGGTCGCCAAGGGCTTCCCCTCGATCGGTTGCGAGCCCTGCACACACAAGGTTGCGCCCGGCGAAGACCCGCGCTCGGGCCGCTGGAAGGGATGGGACAAAACCGAATGCGGCATCCACAAGCCGGGCGAGGAACCCTTCCTTTAAGGGCTACAGCCAGCCTTCGGCCTTATACCAATCGGCAGTCGCTTTGAGGCCCAGCTCGCCTTCGATCTGCGGTTCCCACACGTCGGGCGGCAGCTTGCGGTCCCAGCGCGAAACCCAGTTAGGATGCGCCATATAGCCCACGCGGTCAGCGGTCAGCTTGGCCTTGTCGCCGCGCAGCAGTTTGTCCGCCTGCGCAGCGATCCCCAGCACCGGTTTGGGCAGATGCGGCGCGAACACCGCTTTCTTGCCGACAGCGCGGCCTATCGCCTGCGCCAGTTCCTTGTGCGACCAGCCGCCCTCGCGACCGTCGTCGGGCTCGAAGATCGCCCGCCGCGTGTTCTTGACAGCGAGCGCGACCAGCAGACGCGCAAGATCGGAAGCGTGGATGATCGAGGTCGCTCCGCCCGGGGGCAGCGGCACCACGCCCATTTTGGCGGTCTTGAACAGCTCGAACATATCGACATCACGCGGGCCATAGACCGCAGGCGGGCGCACGATTGTCCATTGCAGACCCGATGCCTCGACCAGCGTTTCGGCCCGCGCTTTCGACGCGCCATAGGCGGAAAGCTTGGGTTCGCGTGCCGCGAGCGAGGAGACGAAGACAAAGCGTTTGACACCGGCTCCCTTGACAGCGGCGATCATCGCGTCGGTTCCGATGACGTTGGCGGCCTCGAACTCCGCAGGATCTGGCGTGTTGGTGAGGCCCGCAATATGGACCACCGCATCGGCACCGCTGCACAATTCAGCGAGCGCAGCCGTGTCTTCGAGTGTGCCCTTGATCCACTGCACGCCCGCACGGGCGGTCTGATCGCGGCGGGTCAATGCGCGGACCGTATGTCCCGCTTCCAGCGCCACATCGAGCGCCGCGCTCCCAACAAAGCCGGTCGCCCCCGTGATCGCCAGCACAGCCATCAGCTTAGAGCATCACCATCTGGTCTCGGTGGATCACTGCCGAGCGCGGGAGGTGGCCCAGTTCATCGGCGACTTCCTCGCTGCGAAGGCCCTTGATCTTCTCGCAATCGGGAGAGTCGTATTCGACCATACCCTTGGCGATCATCCGCCCCTGCGCATCCTCGATCGCGATCACATCGCCGCGCTCGAAAGCGCCAAAGACCTCGATCACGCCGGCTGCCAGCAGGCTCTTGCCATTGTGCAGGGCGCGGACGGCACCGTCATCGACGCGGATCGAGCCGTTGAAGCGCATGCGCCCGCCGATCCACGATTTGAAAGCGTTGTCGTCGCGCTTGGGCAGGAAGACCGTGCCGAGGTCGGCGCTCAGTGCGCGGCCGATCGGATATTGCTCGGTCCCGCTCAGGATAGCGAGCGCGATTCCTGCGCGGCCTGCGATCTCGGCGGCCTGCAATTTCGACGCCATGCCGCCCGAGCCCATGCCCGAACCCGAACCGCCCGTCGCCATTTCGTGAATGCGCGGCGTCATCTTGTGAACCACGCGCAGCAGCTCTGCATCGGGTTCGTCGGGGTGTTTGGTGTAAAGGCCGTCAACATCGGTCAGCAACAGCACGCCATTGGCATCGCTCGCCTGCGCAACGCGGGCGGCCAGACGGTCGTTATCGCCGAACTTGAGTTCCTGCGTGGCGGTGGTGTCGTTTTCGTTGATGATCGGCACCGCGCCGCGTTCGAGCAATTCGCGCAAGGTCTCGCGCGCGTTGAGATAGCGGCTGCGGTTTTCCAGATCGTCGAGCGTGAGAAGCACCTGCCCTGCCTTGAGGCCATGCTCGGCAAACATCTGCGCCCATGTCGATGCAAGATAGACCTGCCCCACCGAAGCTGCCGCCTGTGCATGAGCGAGCGTTTCGCGCCCGCCGCCGGGCAGATCGAGCATCGCCGCGCCGAGCGCAACCGAACCCGAGGCGACCACGATCACCTCTTGCCCGCGCTCGCGCGCGCCGGCGACCTCGTGCGCTACGGTGCGCAGCCAGTCGAAGCGGGGTTCACCATCCGGATGGACCAGCAGTGCCGACCCGATCTTGATGACAAGCCGCGGGCATTTTTCGATATCACGAAAGTCGAGAAGAGTTTCAATATCCATGCTGCGGTGCACCTAAGGAGTGATGCGGCCAATTTAAAGGGTCATTTGCCCCGGGCCTAGAGCGGCGACCACTCCTCGTCGCCCTCGTCATGGTCTTCGACTTCGGTGGTTTTCGTCTCCGTCGCCGTGCGATCCGGCAGGTAGCCGAGCACTGCGTCCATCAATTCTTCGATCCCTTCGCCGCTCGCGCCGGAGACGGTGAAGACACGGTCCGCGCCCTGCTTCTTAAGCTCTTCGGCAAAGGCCGCGCCCAATTCGGCATCGGCCAGATCGAGCTTGTTGAGCGCAATCAGCTGCGGCTTGTCTTCGAGCCCTGCGCCATAGGCCTCGAGCTCTTCCTGCACGATCCGCATCGCTTCGGCAGGGTCTTCGCCGGCAATATCGATCAGGTGGATCAGCACGCGGCAGCGTTCGATATGGCCGAGGAACCGGTCACCGATACCCGCGCCGTCGGCTGCGCCTTCGATCAGGCCGGGAATATCGGCCAGCACGAATTCGCGGCCCTTGTGACGCACCACGCCCAGCTTGGGAACGAGAGTGGTGAAGGCGTAATGCCCGACCTTCGCTCCGGCGTTGGAAACGGCGTTGATGAAAGTCGATTTGCCCGCATTGGGCAGGCCCACCAGACCAACATCGGCGAGCAGCTTCAGGCGCAGCCACACCCACATTTCTTCGCCCGGTACACCCGGCTGATGCTGGCGCGGAGCGCGGTTGGTGGAAGTCTTGTAGGACGCGTTGCCGCGGCCACCCATCCCGCCTTCGAGAAAGACGACGCGCTGGCCGACCTCGGTGAAATCGGCGAGCACTTCTTCCTTGTCCTCGCTCAGCACCTGTGTGCCGACGGGAACCTTGATGACGAGATCATCGGCGCCTGCGCCGGTCTTGTCCTTGCCCTGCCCATGGTTGCCGCGCTTCGCCTTGAAGTGCTGCGAGTAGCGGAAGTCGATCAGCGTGTTTAGGCCCGCCACGGCTTCGAACACGATATCGCCGCCCTTGCCGCCGTTGCCGCCGTCGGGACCGCCATATTCGATATACTTCTCGCGCCGGAACGACACCGCTCCGGGGCCGCCGGAGCCCGACTTCAGATAGATTTTGGCCTGATCGAGGAAATGCATAGGCGCGCACTTATGCATTTCCTCGCCAGAATGCGAGCGTTTAGAAGCTTGCGCTGAATCCTGCGACCACTTGGCGCCCCGGCGATACGAAGGTGAACACCTGTTCGTAGCGTTCGTCGAACAGGTTTTCAGCCCGCGCAAACACCTCCAATCCCTCGGCCAGAGCGACGCGGGCATTGAGGTTTACGAGCGTAAAATCGTCAAGCCCGGTAACCGGCGCCGGAAACGCCCCTGTCGTGAAGTCGCTGTCGATCATGGAGCCATTGTGGCGCACCACCAAAGTCGCGGATGCCTTGTCACGCGGCGCTGTCCAGGTGAGCGCAGCGCTGGCGACACTTTCAGGGCGACGCACTTCGGTCGCGCCGTTCTCTTCGGCGTCGAGATAGGTGTAGGCCGCGTTGAGGCTCCATTGCGGGCCGATCTGCGCTGCAAGCGCAACTTCTACGCCCTCCTGCCTGCTTTCGGTCGTGCGGTTGCCCGGCGTTGCGACAAAGTTAGGTGGCGGGAAGCTGGTGAAAATCTCGCTATCGAGTTCGGCATTGAAATAGGTCACCGAGAGCACGGCGGCATCACCAGCTATGTTCTGGTCAATACCCGCTTCCCAGCTGGTCGATTCCTCCGGCTCCAGGTCTGGGTTGCCGATAAAGACGCCGTCGAAGAAACCGAACAATTCGCTGAGCGTCGGATTCTTGACCCCGGTGCCGACAGCGGCGCGCAGGCGTGTCGTATCGGTCAGGTGGTAGCCTGCCCCGACACGAAATGTGGTCGCGTCCTGAAACAGGTCGTTGATGTCGTGACGGACAGCAGCGGAAAAATCGAAGCCACCGCCCGAATAGCGATACTCGCCGACAAAGCCGAGATTCTCCTGCGACTTGCGATCGTCGAAGGTCAGCACATTGTTAAAACCCTCGACCTCGTAATCGGCTGCAAAAGTCAGCGCATGCCCGTTTCCACCAAAGTCGTAGGCCGAAACATAGGAGATTTTGAACCGGTCGCTTTCGGTTGCGCTCGGAAAGCCGCTGGGTTGGCTGGTGCTGCGATCGGCATCGGTGATCTGCGCCGAAAGATCGTGCACCCACGATCCGTCCATGGTTTCAAGCCGGGCTCCGGCGAGCGCGGAGAAAATCTCGCTTTCGAAGCCGGTGCCCTGGCTATCGATCACAAAGCCTTCGGTCGGGCTGCCAAAGCCGAAGTCCTGCTCGTTGAAGTCGCCTTCCGTGCGGGTGTAGCGTGCGATGGCGCGCAATTGCAGCGTCTCGCTGACATAGCCTGCGACCTTGCCGGAGAGCGTGTAGCTGTCGCGCCCGATATCGCGCGTGCCGCCTCTCGCATTCGGCTCGCCATCGGTGCTGACAACGCTTGCTGAAAGCGAAGCGGTGAGCCCGCCATCAATCACGCCCCAGCGCGCCGCCCCGTTGATCGTGTTGTTGGTTCCGCCTTCCAGACGCACCGCCACACCGTCGAAGGTTCCGCTATCATAGGCGATCACACCGGCGATCGCCTCGCTGCCGTAGAGCGCCGATTGCGGGCCGCGCAGAACCTCGATCCGGCTGCCGATCTCGGCCTGCAAGGTGCCGAGGTCATATTCACCGCTGCCCGGATCGGACAGTTCCATACCGTCGACCAATACGAGCACATGATTGGCCTCGCTTCCGCGCAGGCGCAACTGGGTCTGACCGGGTAGAGAACTGACCGCGACGCCGGGGACATCGCGCAGCACATCTTCGATATTGCGGGTCTGCCGCTCTTCAATCTGTTCAGCGGTGATAACAGTGACCGAGCCGGTGTAATCCTCAAGGGCAAGATCGCCGGTGCGGCTGCCGAGGACCGTGATCTCGGTCGTATCGAGCAAAGTGGGGACAGGGCAGTAATCGGCGCAAGGGTCACTAGCGTCCTGCGCTGCCAAGGGCACAGCGGAAAGAAGCGTCGCAAGCGCGGCGCTGTTCAACAAAGCAAATCTGGTCATCGGGTTCCTTCCGATCGAGCAACAACAATGACCGCGAGGGGGTGTCCTCACGGCCAGCACAGTCGTCGCTCGAAACGAAATTCCTCCGCGCCACGCCAATCCCTGAGCGGGGCAACAAGCGACACGCTCCGGTCGGTCTCCTGGCTCGCGGGTCGCTGCCGCCGGTTCACCTTCCCAAGGGGCCGGAAATGACTCCCTCAGTGGCATGTCGAACCGGCCACTCACCGCTTACAGTTGCAGGGACAGCTGCGGAATTGAACCGCATTCCCGTTACCGAGGCGTTTCTCGCGCCTAAGCGCAGCGGCTCGCTGACGCAAGCCCGCTTGGCATCTGGCTTATCGGTATGCCTAGTTTTGCGCGCCGTCCTCGTCGCTGGGGACAGGCTGGGTGATCGGCTGCGAGATCACGTTCTCCTGCACCGGCACCACCGGGACAGCGACGCCCGTCTCGGGATCGGTCACCGCGCCAGCGGGGCCTGCCGAGGTCACGACCATGGTCGGGTCGCTGGTGACTGTCGGGATCACGACTCCGTTCGCGCGCGCTTCCTGCACTGCGACCCAGCCGGGCTGCGAGGCTCCGTAACGTTCGCCGTAGCGAGCATCCCACTGCGCCGAGCTGCGCTGGTACTGCTCGTATTCTTCGAAGAACAGTTCGAACGGCTCTTCGATCAGGTCGAAATTGTCCTTCGCAAAGGCAATCGGATCGGAAGGCGGTGCGAGATTGTGGCGGTTCGCAATGTCGAGCGCTGCGCGGCAGAAACGCGCGCGGGCAGGCGGCAGGGCGAAGAAGTTATAGACCGCGGTCATCTGCGCCTCGCGCGCCATGATACCATCGCGGCGCGACGCGGCCTCGCGGCGGTACTCTGCATCGATACGGTCATTGACCCGACGCAGCGCGGTCGCGTGGTCCTTGATATAGGCGCTGTAGCCGGTGAGGATCGGTTCATACTGCGCCGTAGTGCAGTTGAGCGCCGCAACGTTCCAGGCCGAACGGAAGTGCCACACCTTCTCGTCTTCGGAGATGCCGCGATTGATCGTCTGGCGTTGGCCGAGCAGGTTCTTGCCCGGAATCTGCATCACGTAGGATGCGCCGCCCGGCGGGATCGGGCGATAGGGAATCCGCTCGACCGCAGGCGGAGGCGGCGGAGGGGGCGGCGGAGGCGGCGGCGGAGCGGGTGTGGCGCAGGCCGCGAGCAGCGCGACCCCTACCGCCACGCTGGCAATCTTGATCGGCGCGCTGATCTTGCGCGCTTTGTCCGTTGGTGTGCTTGCCATGGTCTCTCTCGATAATCCTTCCCGTCGAAAGGATGCCCCCTTCGAAACTGTGTGCATCGTGCACTTCCAACCCTTGCTCGCGTCTGAAGCGGCGCATCGGCGCAGGGGAAGCCACGTTAGCCGCCCGTATGCCAAAGCAAATGCCCGAAGCCTATGGGTAGGCTCCGGGCATTCACTTGTTTCAACAGTTTGTTGGGGCGTTCTGCCCCGTCCGGCAGTCCGGCAAGCCTTTGCGAGGACTACTCGCGGCTGCCGAGGAAGTGCAGCAGGAACAGGAACATGTTGACGAAGTCGAGATACAGGCTGGTGGCGCCCATGATGATCGCCTTGCCCATGAACTCGGTTCCGCGCAGATATTGGTAGTCGTTCTTCAGACGCTGCGTGTCGTAGGCGGTCAGGCCGGCAAAGATCAGCACACCGATGCCGCTGATGACAAATGCCATCGTCTCGGAACCGAGGAAGATGTTGATGATGCTGGCGATGATCAGGCCGATGACGCCCATAATCAGGAAGCTGCCCCAGCCCGAAATGTCTTTCTTGGTGGTGTAACCCCACAGCGAAAGACCGGCGAAAGCAGCAGCCGTCGCAAAGAAGGTCGTGGCGATCGATTCACCCGTGTAGACGAGAAAAATCGTCGAAATCGACATGCCCATCACGGCCGCGAAGGACCAGAAAACGAGCTGCAGCGTGAAAGTGCTCATACGGTTCAGGCCAAAGCTCATCGCAAGGATGAAGGCCAGCGGGGCAAACTTGATGACCCAGATCAGCGGGCTTCCGCTGAGGTAGAGCGAACCGATGATCGATTCCGAGCCACCCCACGAAAACAGCAGCGCGACGATGCCGGTCAGCAGCACGCCCGAAGCCATGTAGTTGTAAATCGAGAGCATGTACGAACGCAGGCCCGCGTCATAGCTCTCACCCGCAGCAACACCGCCGGTGCGCGGCACCGAGCCGAAGCCCTGGCGGGACTGCGAAGGTTCATTCCAATCAGCCATTATGGATCCTTTTGTCTCCAAAAACGGGGCCGACAATACGGCAACCCTATGGGATGCAATATCGGGGGTTTGACCGGCCTTTTCAAGCAAAACCGGCTTGCAAACCGTGCAATTCGTTCATTTTACCAAGCGGTATGATTAACGGTTCGTCAGGAATTGCCTGCCGACAGCTCGGCGCCGCGATCCGCCGTTGCCTTGAGGGTGGCGGTCAGCAGATTGACGAGCGCCTTGTCCGCGTCGAGCACATTCATCCCTTCGCGCGTCATGCCGCCCGGGCTCGCGACACGATCAGCGAGATCACCGGGCGAGATATCCGCTCCGGCGGCAAGCGATGAGGAGCCATCGACAGTCGCAAGTGCAAGCTGGGTAGCTTGCTCGGGCTCCAGCCCCAGCCCGACCGCAGCCTCGGCAAGCGCGTCGATAAAGCGATAGACGAAGCCCGGCCCTGATCCCGCGAGCGCGGTGACCAGGTCGAACTTGCCTTCGTCTTCGAGCCAGATGGCCGAGCCGAGGAGGTCGAAATGCACCATTGCGGCATCGCGTCCACCGTCGTCGAGACCGCTTTCGAGCAGGATGATCGGCGATTTGTTGATGCGCGAGGCAAGGTTGGGCATCACCCGAACATGCGCGGCGGCGTTCGGGAAGGCGCTCTTCAACTGTGCCAGCGTCAATCCAGCGAGCAGCGAGAAGACCGTCACGCCTTCGCCCGTCAGCCCTTGAAAGCCCGGACCCAGCTTGCCCAGTTGCTGCGGCTTGAAGCCCAGCATGACAGCATCGTGCCCTGCCTCTGCCTCGGCAACCGAGGCATCGCGATAAAGCGCTACGCCTTCGGGCGCCGCTTCCATCGCAGGATCTAGGATTGCAAAGCGGTCGGGCGAGACACCGGCGGCGAGCCAACCGGCGAGCATCGCTCCGCCCATGTTGCCGCAACCGATGATGAGTAGTTTATCAATAGACATGAAGTCCCCTTTCGGGACCCCACATGGTTACGCCTCCCCCGCTGCGTCAACCATTGCGGCATCCAAAGCGTCCTGCGGACTCTTGTCGCCCCACAGAACGAACTGGAACGCGGGGTAGAACCGGTCGCATTCGTCGATCGCGCTTTCGACCAGCGCCTGCGCCTGCTGGATCGACAGCATGCCCTCATCCCCCAGCAGCACGCCGTGGCGATAAAGCAGCACGTCGCCCTGCGACCAGATATCGAAGTGGCCCAGCCACATCTGCTCGTTGACGAGGCTCAGCAGTTCGAACGCGCTCTGCTTCTTTTCCTTCGTCACGCGCACATCGGGCAGGCAGAGGAACTGCAGAACGTTGTCGGTCGCCCGCCAGATCGCGCGCAGCTGGTACTTGGCCCATGCGCCCTGCACCTCGCCGACCATCTCGTCATCCGAGACAATCTCGCAATCCCACATGCGCGCTTCAAACAGCGCGGCGAGCATTTCGACCGGCGCGGCATCGTCCTGGGCGGAAGAATAACTTTCGCGCGGTCTCATCGGATTATCCGCTTGCGGGTTCGAATAGGGGGGGTGTTCGTTGCCATTGATGCGACAGATGCCTGTTAACCCCGACACTTGGCAATCAGCGGCAAACGCGGTGCTGGGGAGAAGTCATCTGGCTTGTTCAAAGCTTGTGCAAAGAATATCGGGGATGACCCGAAAATACTACTTAAGCTCTTGAATTTCCGTGCCTTCGGGACTGGTGTAGGCGAAGGTATCGATACCCTTTTCGGCCAATGCATTCACCAGCTCGCGCGCAGCGTCCCGATTGGTTAACGGCCCCGCCAAAAGTCGGTTGGCCTGCCCCCATGGCGTGGTGTGCGGCTTGAAATCACGCAGCAGTTCGGGCGCCTGACGGGCAAAGCGCCGCCAGTCGAATTTGAGCGCATTGACCTCGCGCCCCGTCGCCAATTGCACCCAGATACGCTGCGGGTGCGCAGGGGGCGCAGGTTCGGGAGCGGGCGCAGCCTCGCGCGGCACGTCGATAGAGGCGATATCCACCACATCGCCCGAAGCAGAGGTGTCAGGCATCGCACCTGTGCCAAGATCGGCAAAGGCATCGGCAACCCGCGGTGCCGGAGGCGGAGCGGCTTGCGCAACTTCTCGCTGCACCGTTTGCGCGGGCGCAGCCGGTGCGGCTTGAACAGTTTGTGCAGGCCGCGTGCCCAGCGGCTCTCCGGCGGGTTCCAGCCTCGAACCCGCTGCGCCTTCGCGGGCGAAACGGGCAAGGCGCGGATCCTCGCGGCCGATATCGGCAGCACGCGGGAAAATTCCGAGATTGGCCGCCGCCGCCTGCTGTGCGGCGGTGAGGCGCGGCATATAGGCGAGGTAAGGGTTGATGCGCGCTGCAAGATCGCGCGGCATCGATGCATTCACGATAGCCTCTGCCCGCTCTTGCTGGCCCAGAATCGCAAGACCGAACGCACGGGCGCGGATTGCCCCCGCATCGCCGCCTTCGATCAGCGGCGCCAGCGTGCCCATGAAACCCGCCTGATTGCCAGAAATCGCCTGGCTGAGCCCGAGGCGGCGACGCGCTTCGGCATCATCGGGATTGAGCTCGATCGCGCGGGCATAGGCAGCTTGTGCGCTCGACTGGTCACCGATCAGGTCAAAGGCCAGTGCCTGATCGCTCAGCAGGTCGCGCGCGGGCGTGCCTCCGCTTTGCGCCGCGTTGAACATCGGGATAGCCTCAAGCGGACGGCCTGAACGCAGATAGCCCCGCCCCAGTCCCAACGAGACACGCGGATCACTTGGCGCGACATCGGCGGCACGGCCATAGAAACCGATAGCGGCATCGAAATCGCCGACCTCGAGCGATGCATCGCCTGCCTCTAGCAAGGCCGAAAGCCGCTCGGGACGGCGGGCCAGTTCCATCAAGGCGCGGTTGAGGCGCTGCACTTCGGGCGAAGGCAAAGGCTGAACCACTGCGCGCGACGTCGAATCCTGCGCTGCCAGCGAGCCGGGTACGACCAGCGCTACGCCGAGCAACGCCACACGAAGACTTGTTGAAATCACACTCACACCGATTGGCTAGCGGAAACTTGCAAGCGCGCTAGCCGCATAGCCCTGAACGCGGGGCGAACAGCACCACGTGCTCGGCAAGCCGTGCCCGAGCGCAGCCCTACTGGTTGTTCTGACGGCCGAGGAAGCGCGGGATCGAGAGCGCGGGCGAGTCATCGTCGCCGCCATCTTTGCCGTCGCCGTCTTCATCTTCGTCGTCGTCATCATCGGATGCAGTCGAGCGCGAAAGGTTGGCCATGCGTTCGAACAGCGTGCTGCCGCCTGCGGGGCCACCGCCGCCGCCTGCTCCGCCGCCACCACCGTAGCCGCCACCTGCTCCGCCGCCGTAACCGGGCTGCACGGGGTTATCGGCCTGTGCGAGACGATCGGCATCGGAAAGCAGGTCGTCCTGACCGCCCCCTTCTCCGTCTTCGTCTTCTTCGGCACCGCGAAGACCGGCGAGCGGATCGACGATACCGTCGACGTCGTCCTCTTCGTCCTCGCCTTCGTCGTCGCCCATGGCCTGAAGACCATCGAGATCGAGCGGTTCGGAATCCTCTGCTTCGGGTTCCTGATACTCTTCCTCAAGCTCCAGATCGTCCTCTTCGGAGAGTTCGAGCACCGGGCGCTTGGGAGCGCGCGAATCCATGAAGGCCGAGGGCATTGCCGGCGCGTCAGAACTGGCGCTGGCATCGATTCCGGTGGCGACCACCGAGATGCGGATCGACCCCGCCATGTCGGGATTGAAGGCGCTGCCCCAGATGATGTTCGCGTCCTCATCGACGAGATCGCGGATGTAATTGGCAGCCTCGTCGAGCTCCATCAGCGTCATGTCTTCGCCGCCGATGATCGAAATGATCACGCCCTTCGCGCCCTGCATCGAAACACCGTCGAGCAGCGGGTTGGCGATGGCCTGTTCCGCCGCGTCCAGAGCGCGGTTTTCGCCTTCGCCCTCGCCGGTGCCCATCATGGCCTTGCCCATCTCGCTCATCACCGCACGAATGTCGGCAAAGTCGAGGTTGATGAGGCCCGGATTGACGATCAGATCGGTGATCGAACGCACACCCTGCTGCAGCACTTCATCGGCAAGCTGGAAGGCTTCCTTGAAAGTGGTTTCGGGCTTGGCGACCAGGAACAGGTTCTGGTTGGGAATGACGATCAGCGTGTCGACATGTTCCTGAAGCTCGGCAATGCCGGCCTCAGCTGCGCGCATGCGGCGCGTGCCTTCGAACAGGAACGGCTTGGTCACGACGCCGACGGTCAGCACGCCCTTGCGGCGCGCGGCTTCCGCGATCACGGGCGCTGCGCCGGTGCCGGTGCCGCCGCCCATACCAGCGGCGATGAAGACCATGTTCACGCCTTCCAGCGCGTCTTCGATCTCGGCAACGGTCTCTTCAGCGGCAGCCTTGCCGACTTCGGGACGAGCGCCTGCACCAAGACCGCCGGTGATGTCCGGCCCAAGCTGGATGCGCTTTTCTGCGGGCGAACTGCTCAGCGCCTGCGCATCAGTGTTGGTGACGATGAATTCAACGCCCTCGATCTCGGATTCGATCATGTTTGCGATCGCGTTACCACCTGCGCCGCCGATCCCGATCACGGTGATGCGCGGACGCAGATCGTCCGTTGCTGCTGGTCCGATACTGATGCTCATCGCTCTATTCCTCCAGACACAGGGTTACGCGCCATTGCACGTTCACCAAGGTCAATCCTTCTCTGACACATTCGACATAGGCCTGTTATAGCGCAGAATTCCTTATCCACAGACCGCTGTTAACCCTCACCGGCCTCTTTTTGTCGCGCTATAATGCCATTTCTCCGGCAATTTCCTTAACCCTTAAAAGTTTTCGCGCAGCGCGCGCCACCACTGGCGTAACGCAAACAGCGGGTTCATGCCCCCGCCGAAGTCGCGCGAACGGCCATAGCGCGCACCGACGGAGCGTATATCCACCGGGTCTTCGGCGGCGTAAAGACACAGCCCGGCGAGCCCGGAGAAACCCGGTGTCGCATGCGCTTCAGGCAAGCCTGTAAGCTGCGGCGCACGCCCGATCCGCACCGGCATTGCCAGCGCGCTCTGGGTGAAATCCGCCAGTCCTGCAAGTTCCGCGCCGCCGCCGGTCAGCACGACCTGGCCCGAGCGCGAACCCGAAAAGCCCATTTCCTTCAATGCCTTGCCGATCTCGTTGGTGAGCTGCGACTGGCTTTGCGTAATCACCGAAATCAGTTCGGCGCGGGCGATGCGGTTCTTGTCGTCTGCGCCGCGAGCGGTCGGTCCGGCGGTCTCTTCGGCAGAGCCTTCATTGGGGCCGTTGACCGGGATCATCTCGCGGTGATCGGTTGGCGAGGCAATGGCCGAGCCCGATACGCATTTGAGCCGCTCGGCCTGGAAACGGCGGATACCGAAAGCGCTGGCGACGGCATCGGTAATGTCACCCGAGCCCATCGGGATTGACCGCAGCCCCAGCAACATCCCCGCTGCGAAGACCGAGACATTGGTGACGTCCGAACCTATTTCGACCAGAGCCACGCCCAGCTCGCGCTCTTCCTGCGTCAGACAGGCAAAACCCGAGGCAAGCGGGGCGGCAACCACCGCTTCGACTTCGAGATGCGCGTTTTGCACCGCTTCCATCAGATTGCGAACCGGCGCGCCGTCGGCAAGCATGACGTGAATATCGACACCCAGCCGCTCGGCATGGAGACCGCGCGGATTGGCGACGCCATGCGCTCCGTCGAGCGTGTAATGCGCAGGGATCGCATGCAGCACGCTGCGGCCGTCGGGCTGGATCATGCCCTTGGCCTCGATCAACAGCGTATCGACGTCCTCTTCCTCGATCCGGCGACCGCCGATTTCGATTTCGACCTTGGACACCTGGCTTTTGAGCCCCGCGCCTGCACAGGCGATCCAGACGCTCTGGATATTGTGCCCTGCGTTCTTCTCGGCGCGTTCGACCGCATCGCGGATTGCATAGGTCGCGGCTTTCATATCGGTGACATAGCCGCGCTTGACGCCGTTGGAGGCGCGGTGGCCCGATCCCAGCACCATCAGGTCGCCGGTTTCGGTCTCGCCCATGATCATCGCGGAAATGCGGAAGCTGCCGACATTGACCGCGCCGAAAATCTTGGCGAGGCGGGCGCGTGGCGGGGCGGTCTTGCTAGCCACTATTCGGTCCCCGCATCGGCGACACGGACGGCCTGCGAGCCGTTCAGCTCGACCGCATCGGCACGGCCCGGAACGCGCATGTAGATACGCGGCGGCGAGCGCATATCGAAAGTCGCAACCTGCCCGCCGAGCAGACGGTTCTGTCCGTCCATGCGTGCAAACTTCACCAGTGCGCTCGCGCTTTCGTTCGCGCCTTCGGGCAGAGCCAGCACCTGGCCGCTCTTGAAGGTCAAATTCCAGCGGCGGTTGCCGACCCATTCGGCGGCCTCCACCTGCGGACCGAGTGCCGGCGCGGAGGCCAGCAGCGTGTCGAGCGGGGCGACCTGCTTGGCAGCGCCAGAGCCCGAAATGCGCAGCATCTCGCCTGCATCGGCAGCAGCAATCGGCGCAAGCTCCTCACCCTCGGCATCGATCAGCATCAGGCGATCAGGCTTTTCGAGCACGGCGTGAGGCTCGCGCTCGACAATGTCGATGGCGAGTGTCGAGGGAAGCTGGATCGAAACGCGCGCGTCTTTGACCCAGTCGAGGTCCTCGCGCAGCTGCGTGCGCAAAGCCTCCAGATCGACCTGCGGCATCGCCTGATCGCGCTGGGCGAGCGCAATGGCATAGACCGCCCGTTCGTCCATACGATTGGTTCCCGTGACGCGGACATGCTTGACCTCGAAGCCGGCATCGGAAGCGAGCGCGGCGACCTGCGCCTGCGCCATGGCCGGAACGCCGGCGAGATTGGCGATCACAAAAGCAAGGCCGACCGCACCGCCGATGATGATCGTCAGCCAGATCGTGCTCCACTGTTCCTCGCTAAACGGCAGCACGCCCATGGCCTTGTCGACCATACCTGTGGTCTTGGCCCTGGCGCGGCGCGCGCCTGCTGCGCGGCTCTGCGATTTGGCGGCGCGGCGAACGCCCTTGCCGCCCGAACGCTTAATCTGCGCCATCATCCCCCCCTGCCTTGGCGGATTTGCGGCGATGCACGCGGATCGCCTCCATCACGATCAGTTCCACCAGTTCGGAATAGCCGATCCCGGCGTGGCGTGCCTGTTCGGGAACGAGGCTGAGCGGGGTCATGCCCGGCTGGGTGTTGGTTTCAAGCACGAACAGACCGTCCTCGCCCAACTCGTCATCCCAGCGGAAATCGGTGCGGCTGGTGCCGTGGCAGCCGAGCACTTCATGCGCGCGTACCGCATATTCTTCGCACAGCTTGGCGATTTCGGTCGGAATCTGCGCAGGACACACATGCTGAGTGCGGCCCTCGGTGTATTTGTGTTCGTAGTCGTAGAAGCCGGTTTCGATCACCAGTTCGGTGACGCCCAGCGCACGCGGTCCGGCGGCGCTGTCGATCACGGCGGTGGTCAGCTCGCGCCCCTTGATGAAGGGTTCTGCGAGGAGATGATCGAATTGCTGCCATGGCCCCGTGGCGTCACGCGCAATCGGATTGCCGTATTTGCTTTCGTCGGTGACGATAGCGACCCCGACCGAAGAGCCCTCGTTAACGGGCTTGAGCACATAAGGGCGCGGAAGTGGGTCACGCTCATACAGTTCTTCGGACTCGACGATCCGTCCGCCGGGCATGGGTATGCCGTGCGGCACCAGCGCCTGCTTGGTCAGCTGCTTGTCAATCGCGATGACCGAGGTGGCGATACCCGAATGGGTATAGGGTATGCCCATCAGGTCGAGCATGCCCTGAACGCTGCCGTCTTCGCCGGGTACGCCGTGGAGCGCGTTGAAGACGACGTCGGGCTTCGCCTCGGCAATGCGCTGCGCGACATCGCGGCCCATGTCGATTGCGGTCACCTTGTGGCCGTTCATTTCCAGCGCATCGGCAACGCCCGCGCCCGACATCAGGCTGACTTCGCGTTCGTTCGCCCATCCGCCCATCAGGACGGCGACGTGGAGAGGTTCCTGTGCGCTCATGGCCTGCCGACCCGCTTGATTTCCCACTCGAGTTGAACGCCCGAATGAGCATAGACCTTCTCGCGCACCAGTTCTCCCAGCCCTTCGATATCGGTGCTGGTCGCATCGCCGGTGTTGATCAGGAAGTTCGCGTGCTTTTCGCTGACCTGCGCGCCGCCATGCTTGAAGCCGCGCAATCCGGCTGCGTCGATCAGCTTCCAGCTCGAATGGCCCTCGGGGTTCTTGAAGGTCGAACCGCCGGTCATGCTGCCGATGGGCTGCGAGTCTTTGCGCTGCGCGGAAATGCGGTCCATCTCGGCCTTGATCACGTCCGGATCGCCGGGGAAGCCCTCAAAGCGCGCCTCGACCACGATCGCTGCGTCGGGCAGTGCCGAATGACGATAGCTGTATTGCAGATCGTCATTGGTCAGCGTGACGAATTCGCCATCGGGCATGATCACGTCGCAATTCGTCAGCACCTGGCATGTCTCGCGGCCATAGCAGCCGCCGTTCATGCGAGTGACACCGCCGACCGAGCCGGGGATGCCGATGAAGAACGAAAGTCCGTCGATTCCCGCCTTGCCCGCACGCCGCGCAACCATGCTGACGGGAGCCGCAGCCCCCGCCTTCAGCGTGGTTTCGCCGGTAATCTCGATATTGGTGAACGGCTGACCCAGCTTGATCACCACGCCCGGCACGCCGCCGTCGCGGATGATCATGTTCGAGCCAACGCCCAGCGCCATGACCGGCATCAGCCCGTCGAGCCGCTCGATAAACAGTTTCAAATCGTCGAGATCGGCAGGCTCGAACAGCCAGTCGGCCTTGCCGCCGCTCTTGAACCAGACGTGTTTCGCCAGCGGCGCCTCACGCGTCAGGCGGCCGCGAATACCCTCTACGGGCACGGGCGCGGTCGCCGCACCCTCGACCGAGCTGGTCGGGGCCGATCCGTCATCCATATCAAACCAGTCACCGGGCTGAACCATTTGTCTCATGCGCTCCGTTCTGATTCAATCGCATCGGCAAGGGTAGCCGCCCACTTGGTGATATCCCCCGCGCCGAGGCATACGACGATGTCTCCCGCCTCGATTTCCTGCGCGAGTGTGGCGGCAAGGTCGCTATGATCGGCGACGGTCCGCGCCGAGCGATGGCCGCGCGATTTCAGCCCTGCGACCAGCGCATCGGCATCGACGCCTTCGATTGGGTCCTCGCCCGCGGTGTAGACGGGCGTCACGAGCACCATGTCAGCTTCGTTAAAACAGCTCTGGAAGTCGTCCATCAGATCTCGCAGGCGCGTGTAGCGGTGCGGCTGCGCCACGGCGATGACGCGTCCTTCGGGAACCGCTTCACGCGCTGCGCCGAGCACGGCACGAATTTCGACCGGATGGTGCGCATAATCGTCGATGACCGAGACCGTGCCGTCTTCTAGCGCGACCGAACCCACCTTGGTAAAGCGCCGCCGCACACCGCCAAAGCTCGCAAAACCGTTGCGGATGACTTCGTCGGGGCAACCCATCTCGATCGAGACGGCAATCGCGGCGAGCGCGTTCTGGACGTTGTGACGGCCCGGCATCGGCAAGTGGACACCTTCGATCCGGCGGTCTTCCTCGCCGCGCTGGCGGACGATCACGTCGAAGGTGTTGCCGCCTTCATGCGGACGGACGTTGACGCCGCAAATGTCGGCCTGAAGCGAGAACCCGTAGGTCACGACCTTGCGATCGCGCACCGATCCGATCACCGCCTGCACTTCGGGATGGTCCACACACAGCACCGCCGCGCCGTAGAAGGGGACGTTGTGAATGAACTCGACAAAGGCGCGCTTCACCCCGTCGAAATCGCCGTAATGGTCGAGGTGTTCGGGGTCGATATTGGTGACGACCGCAATCGTGCCGTCGAGCCGCAGGAAGCTGCCGTCGCTTTCGTCGGCTTCGACCACCATCCAGTCGCTATCGCCCAGACGCGCGTTCGAGCCGTATTGTTCGATGATGCCGCCGTTGATGACCGTCGGGTCGATATTGCCGCAGTCGAGCAGGCTCGCGATCATCGAAGTCGTCGTTGTCTTTCCATGCGTACCTGCAACCGCGATGGTCGATTTGAGGCGCATGAGCTCGGCCAGCATTTCGGCGCGGCGCACGACGGGCGTGCGCGCTTCGAGCGCGGCGGCGACTTCGGGGTTGGTGCGGCGAACCGCGGTCGAGGTGACGACCACCGCAACCCCTTCGACATTTTCGGCGGCATGGCCGATCGCAATCTTGATCCCGCGCGCTCGCAGGCGCTCGACACTCGCGCTTTCGGCTATGTCGCTGCCCTGCACCGAATAGCCGAGGTTGTGCATCCCCTCGGCAATGCCCGACATGCCGACCCCGCCGATGCCGACGAAGTGGATGATACCGATATCTGTGCCAACACCCTTCATGCCGCGATGTCCTCGCCCGCATTGCGGTTGGCAGCGAGCGGTTCGCTCGCAGTCTCGGCACTGCGCGGAGCGGTTTCGCCGACGCGGATGACGTCCATCAGATCGACCCCGCCAAAGCTTTCGACCAGATCGGCAAGATCCTGCGCCGCTTTGGGCCGCCCGCAATTCCACGCGCCATGCGCGGCGTTGGCAAGGCTTGCCGGGTTCTGCGCCAGCGCCTGAATTTGCTTGGCGAGTTCCTTGGGAGCGAATTTCTCCTGACGGATCATGCGCGCACCACCCGCCTTCACCATCTCGCGCGTGTTCGCGGCCTGGTGATCGTCGGTCGCAATCGGCAGCGGAATGAGGATTGCAGGGCGACCCACCGCGGTCAGTTCTGCAATCGTCGATGCGCCAGCACGCCCGATGAACAGATGCGCGCCCGCAAGCCGTTCATGCATGTCTTCGAAATAGGTGCCGAGTTCCGCCGGAATTGCATGGCTGGCATAGCGCTCGCGCACCCCGTCGAGGTCTTCGGTGCGGCATTGCTGGGTCACCTGCAAACGGTCGCGCAGCGGCGGGGGAAGCATGGCGAGCCCGTCGGGCACGACCTCGGACAGCACGCGCGCGCCCTGGCTGCCGCCGGTAATCAGCACGCGCAAAAGGCCTTCCTCGGTAAAGGCCGGAAAGTCCTCGTCACGCAGCGCCAGCACTTCCTCGCGCACCGGATTGCCGACGAGGTGGACCTTGCCTGCATGTTTGGGCTTGAGCCGCTGGACTTCGGGATAAGCGGTCGCAATCGCATCGACCCGCCCGCTCAGCAGCCGGTTCACACGGCCCAGCACCGCGTTCTGTTCGTGCACCACGCTCGGAATGCCGGCCGAGGTCGCAGCCAGCAGTGCGGGCAGAGCGGGATAACCGCCGAAGCCGATCACGGCGCTCGGCTCGAAGCTTTCGAACAACCGCAGCGCCATGCTGCGCCCTTCGAGCACGGCCTTGATCCCCCCGATCCACTTCAGCGGGTTCTTGCCGAAACGGCCTGCGGGCAGGACGTGTGCGGTGAGGTAATCGGGCTTGCCCGGAATATTCGCCCCGCGTTCGTCGGTGATCAGCGCGACGTGATGCCCGCGCGCGTGCAGTTCGGCGGCGAGTGCGAAGGCGGGGATCAGATGTCCCCCGGTGCCCCCTGCGGCGAGGACGAAATGGCGGCTTGCGCCCCGCGCGGTTTCGCTGGTCATGCCCGGTCTTCCTTTCCTGCGAACAGGTCCTTGAGCCCGCTCTTGTCGCGTTCGAGGAACGGATTGCGGCGGGTGATGGCGAGCAATAGCCCGACCGTGAAACACACCGCCAGCGTCGAGGAACCCCCATAGCTAACCAGCGGCAGCGTCATCCCCTTGGACGGGAACAGCTGGAGGTTGACCAGCATATTGATGAACGCCTGTCCACCGATCTGGGTTGCCAGACCTGCGCCCGCAAGCAGCGCGAAGAGATTGTCCTCGTTCACCTGCCGGATCAGCACGCGAACGATGATCGCAATATAGACCAACATCACGAGCGCGCACATCAGCAATCCGAATTCTTCGCCGATGACCGAGAAGATATAGTCGGTGTGCGCTTCGGGCAGGTTCATCTTGCGCGTGCCGAGCCACAGGCCTGTGCCGGTCCAGCCGCCGTTGAGCAGCGTGCGCTGTGCCAGATCGACCTGATCGAAAGCGGTGCCGCCGCCGATCCAGCTGTCGATGCGGTAGCGGGCGTTGTCATAGAGGAAATAGGCAGCGGTCAGCGACCCGACGCCGAGCGCGATGAGCGCGCCGATTCTCTGGAACGACACGCCCGACAACGTCACCAGCACGAACCACACCCCGCCGAACAGGATCGTCGCGCCGAGATTGGGCTGAAGCATCAGCAGCGCGCCAACCAGAGCCATCGTCAGCGTGGCATAGGCCACCACCGGGAGGCCGGAATCGCGCAGCCGCCATGAAAGCATCCACGCCAGCAACACGGCAAAACCGGGCTTGAGAAACTCGCTCGGCTGCAAGGACATGCCGACATTGATCCAGCGCTTTGCGCCATTGACCTCGGTCCCGAACACCGGAACCAGCAGCAGCAGGAACAGCATCACGGCCGCCATCATGATCCCCACGCGGCGGGCGTTGTCGCGGCTGAGAAAAGACACCGCGAACATCACGCCCAGCCCGAGCAACTGGAACACGATGTGCCGCTGGAAGAACACGAACTGGCCGACGTCATATTGCCGTCCCGCAGCAGGCGAGGCGGCTGCGACCGCCACCGTTCCGAAGGCCATGAGCACCAGTACCATGCCGAGCAGCCACTTGTCGACTTCGCGCCACCACACGCGCAGCTGGTCGCCAAAGCCTCTGCTGCGCGGCACGGGAGCGTGAAATTTCGCGTCTCCGCGGGCGGTTGAATAGCTACCGTTCATGCCGCGTCATCCGCAAGAAAGTCTGTTGGTTTGCATTCGGGCAGCTCGGCAAAGACACCGACGAGCTGGCGGAAATGGTCGCCGCGCTTCTCGTAATCCCGAAACTGGTCGAAGCTGGCGCAGGCGGGCGAGAACAGCACCACATCCCCCGCTTTTGCAGCCTCGCGCGCACGGCGCACCGCTTCGCTTACAAGCTCGCAGCGCTCGACCGCAGGGATCTGCCCCGTCAGCAATTCGGCAAAACGCGGCCCGGCTTCACCCACGGTATAGGCCGCCGCGACATTGCCGAGTTGATCGGCACATCCGCCAAGTCCTTCTTCCTTTGCCAGTCCGCCGACGATCCAGTGAACGCGCGCCGTTCCGCCGTGAATGGCAGGATCGGGCGGAAAGGCGGCAAGTGCAGGCGCGCTCGACGCGGTGTTGGTGGCCTTGCTGTCGTTGATGAACAGCACGCCAAACTCCTCGCAAACGCGCTCCATGCGGTGCGGCAGATTCCTGAAGCAAGGAAGCGCCTGCTGCCATTGGGCGGGTAGCACGCCGAGTTCCTCGACGATTGCCACGGCAACAGCGACGTTCTGGAGATTGTGCGGGCCCTGAAGGCTCGGCCATTGCGGTTGAAGCGGACGCAGCGCGTCGATGTCCGCGGCAAGCGCGCGGCCCTCTTCGCGGCGCTCGACCTGGCGCTGGTAGATCGCGCCGACCGACTCGTCCAGCGTACCGAACACCGCCAGATGCTGCGCGCCCTGCATCGCAACGAGCCGCTCTTTAGAGGCGGCATAGCCTGCAAAACCGGCATAGCGATCTAGGTGGTCGGGGGTGATATTGGTGAGCGCGGCAACCTCGCAATCGAGGCTGTGAGCCAGGTCGATCTGGTAGCTCGACAATTCGAGCACATAGACGCCCGTGCCATTGTCGTTCGGCTCAAGCGGCTGCTGCGCCATGATAGCATCGCCGATATTGCCTGCGCACAGCGAGGGAACGCCTGCCATTTGCAGAATATGCTGGACCAGCGCGACCGTGGTCGATTTGCCGTTCGTCCCGGTTATGCCCACCACACGATGCGGCGGAAGATCGCCGCGCGCTGCCGCGAACAGCTCGATATCGCCGATCACGGGCACGCCGTAACTGGCCGCATGGTCGGCAATCGGATGGGTGTTGAGCGGCACGCCGGGTGATGCCACCACGCCGTCGAAGCCCGTCAGATCGATCTCGAGCGGGTCGGCCAAGGTGCAGCGGCCTGCAAAGGGAGCGCGCGCGACATCCTGCCTGTCCCACACCGTCAACTCGGCCCCGCTTGCAAGCAAAGCCTCTGCCGCCGCCGCGCCGGAGCGCGCGAGCCCGAGGACCGCGTAGCGTTTTCCGGCAAAGGCGGGGGAGGTGATCACGGGGCTTTTCCGACTACCTCAGCTTGAGCGTGGAAAGGCCGATCAGCGCAAGGATGATCGCGATGATCCAGAACCGGATCACGACCTTGCTTTCGGACCAGCCGAGCTGTTCGAAATGGTGGTGGATCGGCGCCATGCGGAACACGCGTTTGCCAGTCCGCTTGAACCAGAAGACCTGAATAATGACGCTGGCGGTTTCGACCACGAACAGGCCGCCGACGATCAGCAGGACGACCTCGTGATGCGATGCAACCGCAATCGCGCCAAGCGCGCCGCCGAGGGCGAGCGAGCCGGTGTCACCCATAAACACGGCGGCAGGCGGGGCGTTGAACCACAGGAAAGCAAGCCCTGCCCCCATGATCGCCGCGCAGAATATCGCCAGTTCGCCCGCACCCTCGACATAGGGAATGCCGAGATATTCGCTATAGTCGGTGCGTCCGACGAGATAGGCGATGATCGCAAACGTGCCCGCAGCGATAATCACAGGCATGATCGCCAACCCGTCGAGCCCATCGGTAAGGTTCACCGCATTGCCGAAACCCACGATCACAAAGGCCGCAAACACGTAATAGACGGGACCGAGCGGGATATAGACGTTCGACAGGAACGGGACGTAGAGATTGGTGTTGATCTGGCTGACGATCAGATAGCTCGCCACGCCCGCCACCGCGAATTCGGCGAGCAGGCGAACCTTGCCCGAGAGGCCTGCGTGGTGGCGCTTGGTCACTTTGTCGTAATCGTCGAGAAAGCCGATAAAGCCGAAGCCGAGCGTCACTGCGAGGCAGGCCCAGACGAACGGGCTCTTGAGATCCATCCACAGCAGGAGCGACAACGAGAGCGCGACGAGGATCATCAGACCGCCCATCGTCGGCGTACCGCGCTTGGCGAGGTGCGACTGCGGGCCGTCCTCGCGGATCGGCTGCCCCTTGCCCTGCCGCACGCGCAGCATGTTGATGAAGCGCGGACCGATGATCAGCCCGAAAATCAGGGCGGTCATCAACGTCGCGCCGGTGCGGAACGTCTGGTAGCGCACCAGGTTGAACAGGCCCTCGAAGTTCAGCCATTCCGCGAGCAGATAAAGCATCTAAGTTCCTCGGCCTCCGGTCATCCGGCGCCTTGCGTAAAATGTTGTACCAGCCTGCCGAGGCCGACCGAATTGGAGCCCTTGACCAGCACCGCGTCACCGTGAGTGAGGCCGAATTCCTCGAGCGCCACAATCGCTTCGGCAGGTCCATCGCATTGCGCGAAGCTGGGCGCAAAGCCAAGCGAATCGGCGGGCCTTCTCCCCAGTTCGGCTGCCAGCGCTCTCATCTCGTCGCCGACGAGGATCACGTGATCGATTTTCGCCTCTGCCAACGGGTCGGCAAGCTGCGCGTGGAAGCGCGGGCCGAAGTCGCCCAATTCCTTCATGCTGCCAAGGACCGCCACGCGCCGGTGGGCAGGTGTCTGGCCCAGAGCGCGCAGCGTTGCCCGCATCGAGGCAGGGTTCGCATTATAGCTTTCATCGACCAGCAGCGCCTTGCCGCCGACCGCCTCGATATTGAAACGCGCACCGCGTCCCTTGAGGCCACCCATCTCGGCCAAAGCAAGCCCTGCGCTGGCAAGATCGCCGCCCACGGCGCGGACCGCCGCGATCACACCGAGCGAGTTCGAAATCCAGTGTTCGCCAGGTTCGGCAACCGAATAGCACAGCCGCGCATCGCCCAGATCGGCAGTGACGAGCGAGCCGCCGCTTGCACTCGGGATCGCGTCGAGCAGGCGCACATCGGCATTGGCACTGCGCCCGAAGGTCACGACCTTGACGCCCAGCGCCTTGGCTTGGGCGACCATGCGTTCGGTCAATTCACTGTCGGCGGGAATGATCGCGGTTCCGCCTTTGGCGAGGCCGGTGAAGATCTGTGCCTTTTCATCGGCAATCGCCTCGAGCGAGCCGAGGTTCTCGATATGCGCAGGGGCGATGGTGGTGATCAGCGCGACCTGCGGGCGGACGTGGGCGGCCAGCGGTGCGATCTCGCCCGCGTGGTTCATACCCATTTCGAACACGCCGTATTTCGCCCGCGCAGGCAGGCGCGCAAGGCTCAGCGGCACACCGACATGGTTGTTGTAGCTACGCACGCTGCGATGGGCAGCCCCGCGGCTGGCGCGGTCGAGAGCTGCGAAGATGGCTTCTTTCACGCCCGTCTTGCCGACCGATCCGGTAACCGCGATCCGCTTTGCAAAGGAACGCTCGCGCGCGGCATGGGCAAGGTCGTGCAGTGCTTTGGTCGTGTCTTTCACCAGCACATGGGGAAAATCGACCGGGCGATCGGTGATCGCAGCAACCGCACCCTTGGAAAAAGCGGCAGCGAGGAATTTGTGCCCGTCCATCGCCTCGCCCTTGAGCGCAACGAAAAGATCGCCGGGGCGAACATCGCGGCTGTCCATCTCGACACCCGAGCACTGGAAAGCATGGCTCGCCACGCCGCCGGTTGCAGCGGCGATACCCTCGGCATCCCACAGTGCGAGCGGGAGCTGATCGCGCGCGGCGGCGGACCATTGGCGCAGAAGAGCGTGGGCGGCGCTCATGCCGCAGGCCCGTTTGCGTTCTGGGCTGCGCATTCGCGCGCCACCTCCACGTCGTCGAACGGCAAAATTCGCATAGTCTCTCCCGACCCGATTATCTGTCCCTGCTCATGCCCCTTGCCGGCGATGAGGATTATGTCATTCGCGCCTGCAAGGCCAATCGCCTCGGCAATCGCTCCACGGCGATCACCGACTTCGGTCAGGTTCTCGCCTGCTCCCGAAACGATCGCCTTGCGGATTTCGGCAGGGTCCTCGCCACGCGGATTGTCATCGGTAACGATGATCCAGTCGGCTTGCTCGGACGCCACACGGCCCATTTCGGCGCGCTTGCCGGTGTCACGGTCGCCGCCCGCACCGAAGACCACGATCAGCCTGCCGCCCTTGTCGGCATCGACATGCGGACGAAGCGCGGCAATCGCCGCCTCGAGCGCGTCGGGAGTGTGGGCGTAGTCGACATAGGCAGGTGCACCGCTTGCGGTGATCGCTGCCCGCTCCAGCCGTCCGCGCACCGGCTGCAAGCGGCCGACGGCGTCAAACACCTGCGAGGGCGAAGCGCCCGTCGCCAGCGCAAGCCCTGCGGAAACCAACGCATTGGCGGCCTGATAGGCGCCGATCAACGGCAGCTTGATTGTCTTGGTCTCGCCTGCGAATTCGACCGTCAGCATCTGGCCGAGCTGTGTCGCCTCGCGGGCGGCGAGGCGGAGGAAATCACCTCGCTCGCCCACTGTGAGCAATTGCAGGTCACGTTTCTGCGCATGCTCAATGGCGCGGCGGGTCCACTCGCATTTTTCTCCGCCGTCCCAGATAATCGCACTGCCGCCGTCTTCGACGACTTCGTCGAACAGCCGCATCTTGGCCGCGAAATACTCGTCCATCGTCGCATGGTAATCGAGATGGTCGCGGCTGAAGTTGGTGAAGGCCCCCGCTTTTACGCGTAGTCCCTCGTTCCGGAACTGCGACAGGCCGTGGCTGGATGCCTCATAGGCGACATGGGTAACGCCTTCACGCGCCAGCCCGCTCATGTTCGACAGGAAAGTCACGATGTCGGGCGTGGTGAGGCCGGTCGAGATACTGCCGTCGGGCGTCGTCACGCCAAGCGTGCCGATGCTCGCCGCACGCTCGCCGCACATGCGCCAGATCTGGCGGGTCATCTCGGCGGTCGAGGTTTTGCCATTGGTTCCGGTGACGGCAACCACGGTTTCGGGAACGGGCGTGAAGAAGCCTGCTGCCAGCTGCGCAAAGGTGCGGCGCGGTTCGTCCGAGGCGACATGCAAAGCGCCTTCGACCGTGGCTTCGCGAGACGCAACGATTGCGACCGCGCCTGCCTCGATTGCCGCGGGGATGAAGTCCTCGGCGTTGAACTTCTCGCCGCGAAACGCGCCGAAGACGGTGCCGGGCGCGACCTTGCGGTGGTCGATAGCAAAGCCGGTAACGGTGACATTGCTGCCACCTGCGGCTCCCAGCCCCGCGCGTTCGAGAAGGCCTGCAAGCTTCACCGGCGTCCCTCGACCAGATATTTGAGATCGGAAATGTCGATATCGCGATTGGTGTCGGGCCGCACGCCCAGCATCGGGCCGATCCGCGGGACCAGCTTTCCGACAACCGGCGCAGCGGTAAAGGCCGCGGTGCGCTGGAACGAGCTGGCGAGCGTGCCGCGCGGTTCGTCCACCGTCACCACCACGACATAGCGCGGGCGGTCCATCGGAAAGGCCGAGGCGAAGGTCGAGATGATCTTGGTCTTGCTATAGCGCCCGTCGATCACTTTCTCCGCCGAGCCGGTCTTGCCGCCGACGCGGTAACCCGGCGCATCGGCGCTGCGGCCCGTGCCGTAGAGCGAGATCATGCGCAGCATCTGCCGCATTTTGGCCGAAGTCGAAGCCTTGAACACGCGCTTGCCGCGCGGAACGTCGGCGGGCGCGAGCTTTTGCAGCGTCGCAGGACGCCAGATGCCGCCATTGACCATCGCGGCATAGGCATTGGCGAGATGCAGCGGCGTCACAGACAGCGAGTGGCCATAGCCGATCACCATATTTGTGTGGCGATTGTCTGGGTCGGCTGGCCAGATCGGCTTACCGCGTGCGTAGAGTTCGATTTCGGGCCGCTTGTCCATGCTGAGATTGACGAGCAGCTGCTGCATCCGCTCGGCACCCAGCTGGTCAGCCACACGGGCGGTCACCGTGTTCGAGGAATAGACCAGCGCCTGCGGCACGTTGAGCACATCGCCCTTTGGGTGAAGATCGGTGATGCGGCGCGGCCCGACCGTCACCGTGCGCGCATCCCACGATTTGCTCAGATCGCTCACCACGCCTGCATCAAGCGCAGCAGCCACGGTCAACGGCTTGAAGGTCGAGCCGAGTTCGTAAGTGCCGTTGGTGGCGCGGTTGAAAACGTTGGGCGCGCCCGAGGGGCCGACCACATTGGGATCGAATTCGGGAAGCGATGCCATGGCGAGCACTTCGCCCGTATCGACGTCGAGCACGATGCCCGCCGCGCCGATGGCGTTGGTCGCTAGCATGCCCTTGCCAAGTTCGTCTTCGAGCGCGCCCTGCACGCGCAGGTCAATCGACA
>PALE01000006.1 GCA_002706445.1 Erythrobacteraceae bacterium | reverse complement strand
ACCCTTGCCATGCTCGCCGCCGTCACCCGAAATAGAGGTGATGCGATCCATCATCAGCATGGGCGGCGCAGGCAATTGCGCGTTGCCCGGGCCAAACAATTCACCGCGCGCGCATTTCAACAGATCGTCACGGTCAAAACTGGTCGGAAAATCTGTCATTCTTTGCGCGGTCCCTCGGCTTTTATGTTGTGAAGGAGGCAGCGCCTAGCACCGCCAAATCCCAAGGGCAACTTGCAGCAATCGCCTAGCTGTTGGTGCAGGCTTTTATGTCTTGGGGTTCGGGCCGTTCGGCACCGCGTTCGAAGCGGGTGAAGTAGCCGCGCAGATCCGGCCGCTCGACGAATTCGACGAGCTTGTAGCCTACCGCTTCGAACTCGCAGAACAGCAGTGCAGGCGGGATTCCGTGGCGTCCGGTGGGTCTGTCGACGTCCACCACCACGATCTGCCCGCCTTCGGCAAGCGCGGGCCACATGCGCCAAAGGAACGCGTAGGGCTCGGTCACTTCGTGATACATGTGGACAAGGAAAATGCGGTCGAAACTGTCCGCGGGCAATTGCGGGTCGTCAGGCTCGCCCAGCTTGATCGAGATATTTTCGAGCCGTTCGCGCTCGACTCGGCGGCCGAGCCGCTGGAGCGCCTCGCGCGAAATATCCTGCGCCAGAACCCGACCGTCGGTGCCGACCCGCTGGGCAAGGCGAACCGTGTAATAGCCCTCGCCTGCGCCGATATCGGCGACGGTCATGCCATCGGTGATTTCGGCCATGTCCATGACCGCCTGCGCCTCGCCGCGCTCCTCGCGCGCGTCCTCGTTCGAGAACTGGTTGGAGACGACCTCGGGCACTTCGCGGTCGGGCATCGGAAATTCGATCGCGCTGGCCGGGCGGTCGGACGATGGCGCGATGGCATCGCAGCCGGTCAGTGCGAGGGCGAAGGCCCCGCCAACCATTCCGACTGCCAGCCTTCGCAGCATTACTCGACGTCCTCGACCTCTACCGTTTCGCCGGTCACACGCTGCGCCAGTGCCGCAGAGATATAACCATCGAGATCGCCATCAAGCACGCGGTCGGGTGAACTCGAAGTGAAGCCCGTGCGCAGGTCCTTCACCATCTGGTACGGCTGGAGGACGTAGGAACGGATCTGGTGACCCCACCCGATCTCGCTCTTTTCCTGATATTCGCCCGAAGCCGCCGCTTCGCGTTCCGCCATTTCGCGTTCGAACAGGCGCGCCTTGAGCATGTTCATCGCGGTCGCGCGGTTCTTGTGCTGCGAACGGTCGTTCTGGCTCGCCACCACGATGCCCGTCGGCTGGTGGGTGATGCGAACCGCACTATCGGTGGTGTTAACGTGCTGACCGCCCGCGCCCGATGCACGGTAGGTGTCGATCTTGAGGTCGGCGGGGTTGATCTCGATGTCGATATCGTCGTCGATCACCGGATAGACCCAAACGGACGAGAACGAGGTGTGGCGCTTGGCCGCGCTGTCATAAGGGCTGATGCGGACGAGACGGTGCACGCCGCTCTCGGTCTTGGCATAGCCATAGGCGTTGTCGCCCTTGATCAGCAGCGTCGCCGATTTGATGCCGGCCTGATCGCCCGACTGGTATTCCACAGTCTCGACCTTGAAACCGCGCTTCTCGGCCCAGCGGGCATACATTCGCATGAGCATTTCTGCCCAGTCCTGCGACTCCGTACCGCCTGCGCCTGCGTGAATTTCGAGATAGGTGTCGTTGGCGTCCGCCTCGCCCGAAAGCAGCGCTTGCACCTTGTCCGCGTCGGCGCGTTCGGCGAGTTTCTCCAGAGTGGCGAGGCCGTCGTTGACGATGCTCTCCTCACCCTCGGCCTCACCCATTTCAATGAACTCGACTGCGTCGGCCATTTCGGCGGAGATTTCATTGACGGTGTTGACCGCGCTTTCGAGCTGCTTCTGCTCGCGGCTGACCGCTTGCGCTTCCTTGGGATTATCCCACAGCGTCGGGTCTTGAACACGCGCGTTCAGCTCGTCGAGGCGACGCAGTGCGCGCTCCCAATCGAGCGATTGCCGGACGAGCGCAAGGGCTGCTTCGATCCGGTCGATATGGGCGAGAGCCTCGGCCCGCATGGCAATTCCTTCAAATAGATTTGGCCGCCTCACCTAGCGCGGAGGCGGCGATTGTAAAGCGGTGCGGATCAGTTGGAGAGCGCGCGGACCGCGGCCAGAGTGCGGCTCACATGCTCGCGATAATCGCCGCTCGAATAGACCATCGACACCCGCCCGTCCTGCGCGATCACATAGGAGGTGCGGCTGGTGTATTGCGAGCCATCGCGCCCGACCTTGTAGGCTTCGATGATGCGTCGGCTTGCCACACCCACGGGGAAAGCATCGCGGCATTCCTCGCGGCTGAAGCGTTTGAGCGTGTCGATGTCATCGTTCGACATGCCGATGACGCTTGCGCCCTCTGCCTTGAACTGCGGCATTGCCTCGGCAAAGGCGTTTGCTTCGAGTGTGCACCCTTGCGTGAAAGCCTTGGGGTAGAAGTAGAGCACCACCGGCCCTTTCGACAGTGCGGCGCGCAGCGAGAAGCCTTGCTCTTCACCCGCCAATGCGGCGCGCGTTGCGAAATTGGGTGCGCGTGCGCCTTCGGCAAGCTGCGCAAAGGCAGGGACCTGTGCTCCGATCACCAGCGCAACAGCAGCGAGCAACAGTCGAATAAAGCGCATCAGTAAATCCCACCCTGTTCTTCGGCAAAGTTGATCGGTTCATCCTCGCCGCCGACATTGGGGCGATTGCCTTCGCGGCCAGCACGGATCAGCGCGAGGATTTCGTCGCGCTTGGCGGCGATCTCGTCCTGACGGGTCGAGCGTTCCGGCTCGGTGTCGGGCTTGAAGGCTTCCCAGATGATGCCGCCCATCGGATCGTTCGTCGGCCACCCGTCGAGCACGCGCTTGCCGGTGCGGCGGTCGACGCGGACCATGCGGATACCCTCGGGCGCGATCGGCGGAAGCGTGGACCAGCGCTCGCGCGTGTTGGTGATGACATCCTTGACGATCGGCGCGGCGATGGTGCCGCCGAAAGCGTATCCGCCCATATTGCGCGGCGTGTCGAAACCGACATAGGCGCCCACGATCATGCGCTGCGTCCCGCCGACGAACCACACGTCCTTCGGGCCGGTGGTGGTGCCGGTCTTGCCGAACAGCGGCAGGTCGAGGTCACGCAGGATCGTCGCGGTGCCGCGCTGAACCACGCCTTCGAGCATATGCATCGTCTGATAGGCCGTGCGCGCATCCATGGCCTGACGGCCCTTGATGCCGAAGCGCGGCATGGGCGAACCGTCATATTCGGCCATATTGCAGCCATTGCAGGCCCGCTCGTCAGCGCGCCAGATCACCTTGCCGTGGCGGTCCTGCACATAATCGATCACCGTGGGGTCGTTGAGCCGCCCGTGATTGGCGAGCGCGGCATAGGCGGCGACCATGCGCGACACGGTGGTTTCTTCCGAACCCAGCGCGGTTGCGGCATAGGGATCGGGATCGTCGGAGATGTGGAGCGCCTTGATCGTGTCGACCACGTTCTCCATGCCCGCCTGCATACCGATTTGCACGGTCATGATGTTCTGCGACTGCTCAAGACCATAGCGCATCGGGAACTGGCCGGCCCGGCCGCCACGGATGCACTTCTCTCCCAGATTGCGGCCCTGATAATAGCAATAACGGGTGTTATCGACCTGCGTCGAAGGGGTCATGCCCTGATCGAGACCCGTCGCATAGACGAAGGGCTTGATGGTCGAACCCGGCTGCCGCATCGCCTGCGTGGCGCGGTTGAAATCGGACAACCGGCTGTCGAAACCGCCCTGCATCGCCAGCACGCGGCCCGACTGCGCGTCCTGGATCACCAGACCGCCTTGTGCCTCGGGGATAGTCTTGACCACATAGCCATTGCCCTGCGGCGCAACCGCGATCACGTCTCCGGCTTTGAGCGCGCTCGGAAGGTTTGAAAGCGGGGCTTCGTTACCGTCCGAAAATCCGACCGTGGCCGACGAACCGTTGCGCTCGGTCACGACGCCCACGCGCCAATCGTCGTAATTGATGGTAATGAACGAGCTGGCGAGCTGGCCGGTCAGATTGCCGTCGCCCACATTGAGCGCCGCAACCGCCCCCGCCCAGGCGCGCCCGCCATGGTAGCGGATCAAGCCGCGCCGCAATGCGTCGCGCGCCGCGTTCTGCATCTCTACGTCGAGCGAGGTGCGCACCCAAAGGCCGCCCGCATAAACGCTGTTCTCGCCGTCTTCAGCAGTTTCGCCGAAATCGGAAATCAGCTGGCGGCGCACTTCTTCGAGGAAGTAACCCGCATCGGCGCTGCGCTCGGAACGCTGGGTGACAAGGCCCAGAGGCTTGGCCGCAGCGGCGGCGCGCTCGGCTTCGGTGATGAAGCCGTTTTCTTCCATCTGCTGCAAGACGAAATCGCGGCGTTCGAGCGCGGCCTCTTCCTGTCCCGAGCGGCCATAGCGTTCGGGCGCTTTGGGAAGGATGGCGAGGAAGGCAACCTCGTGCAGTTCCAGATCGCCCACATCCTTGTCGAAATAGGCGCGGGCTGCGGCCTGTACGCCGAAGGAACGACGGCCGAGCGGGATTTCGTTGAGATAAAGCTCGAGGATTTCCTCTTTCGACAGCACCCCTTCGATACGGCCGGCAAGGATCATTTCCTTGAGCTTGCGAGTCACCGAATACTCGTCGCCCAGCAGCAGGACCTTGGCGAGCTGCTGCGTGATCGTCGAACCGCCGACAGCGCGTTCGCCCGAACCGTATTTGGTGACGTAGTCGAAAATGGCGTTCGCCGTGCCGGTGTAATCGACGCCGCCGTGGCTGAAGAAGGTCTTATCCTCGGCCGAAAGATAGGCGTTGACCAGAGATTCCGGGAAATCGGCATATTGCAGCTGCACGCGGCGTTCACGCGCATAGGAATGGACAATCTCGCCATCCGCGCCGCGCACCACGGTGGGCAGCGGGGTCTGGTAATCGAGCAGGCCGTCTGCCTCGGGAAGATCGCTCGCCAGCCAGAACCATGCCGCAACCCAGACAACAACGAAGCCGCCGAGCGCAAACGCGCCCAGTTTGAACAACAGGCTGCTGCGCCATTTGTCGGCAAACCACCCGAGCGTCCCGCTGATGTCACGGGTCAGGCGATAGCGCGCATAGGCAAGGAAGGGCAGCTCGTCTGCGTCGAGCGCGGGAGTATGGGCGTCAGTCATTTCAGGAGCGATTTAGAGCGGTTTGCAAAAGATTGCCAGCGCGCGATGACGCGCTTCAGCGATTGCTTTGGCGCGCGAAATAGACGCGGATCGCCTGCGCCAGAACGCGGGCATATTCGCGCCGCCCTTCTTCGGTCATCAACCGCGCGCGGTCGGCCTCGTTGGTGACGAAGCCGCTTTCGAACAATACGCCGGGCACATCGGGAGCGCGCAGCACAGCCAGCTCTGCCGAGCGGCGCGGTTGCGGGTGGAAGCGCACAGCCCCCTCCCCCTCGCGCGCGATAAGCGAGGCAAATTCGGTCGCGTCGTCCTGCGTGCGTTGCTGCGAGAGTTCGACGAGTATGGCGCTGACCTCTTCGCTTTGCCCCTCGATGATGATGCCGTTGAGGCGGTCGGCGGCGTTCTCGCGCTCGGCAAAGCGCGCAGCCGCCTCGCTCGATGCCTCGGTCGAGAGCGTGTAGATGCTTGCGCCCGCCACATCGCCGCGCTCGCCGGCAGAATCTGCGTGGATCGACAGGAACAGGTCGGCGCCAAGCTGGCGTGCGATTTCGGGGCGCTGCGCCAGCGTGACGATCGTGTCGTCATCGCGGGTCAGCGCCACGCGGATGCCGCCCCCGCGCAACAATTCGTCACGCACCGCCAGCGTCAGCGCCAGCACGATTTCCTTTTCGAGCACGTCACGCCCCTCGGCATCGCGCCCGATCGAACCCGGATCGCGCCCGCCGTGGCCGGCATCCAGCACGACGAGAGGGCGCGACGGATCATCAGGTCCTTCGATTCCCGGAAGTTCGAGCGGCGGCGGTGGTACTTCCAGAAGGAAGCGCATGACATAGTCGCGCCCCCACTGCGGAACGGGGATGGAAAACCCCAAAGCCTTCGCTCCGCCCAGCACGAGTGCAGGAACAAATATTACCAGCAACAGGAGCGTACGAATGCTCATTACGTAGCAGGCTTAGATTGTTGCGTAGTGAAAGCGCAATAGAGTTGCGGCTTGCAACCCACGGTGCTAGCGATCAAATTACGAAACAGGGAGGATACGCAAACTGCGGCTTTCCCAAGTTTTCTTTTCCTAGGCCGGACTTACGGGGCTTTTCTCCGACGGCCACACAACAGGTTGATGCAGTGACGAGACGCTTCTCCTCGCAAGGATACACCGGCCGCGGTAGCGGCACGGCTCCTTTCGCGAGTCGCAGCGCGGAAACGCTCCGCACTCTCTTCGCAGCAGACACGAACATTGCGCCCCTCGCCCATGCTGGCGGGCGCGCAGTCACCACTACGGAACCGAAGATCGCCGAGGCGACCCTGCGGACCGATTACCCACACAATACACGCCCCTCCCGCCGCGCTGCCCCAGGCATTGCGGCGCCTGAGGCCGGCGTTTGGAGATTACTACATGGCAACGCGCATGCTTATCGATGCGCGCCACTCGGAAGAGACCCGGGTGGCGGTGCTCAAAGGCAACCGGATTGAGGAATTCGATTTCGAATCTGCTGAACACAAGCAAATCAAGGGGAACATTTATCTAGCCAAGGTTACGCGGGTCGAACCGTCGCTTCAGGCGGCGTTTGTCGACTTTGGCGGCAACCGTCACGGCTTCCTCGCATTCAGCGAAATCCACCCCGACTATTACCAGATCCCGCAATCGGACCGCGAAGCTCTGCTCGCCGCCGAGGCCGAGGCCGCCGAAGAGGAAGCCCGACTCCGCGCCGAGGAAGAGGAAGAAGGCATTGCTCCGGGCGACGAATACGACGCCGAGGACGAAAGCGCACAAGCGCTCGCCGAAGACCTTGCCGAAGACGGACTGGAAGAAATCGACACGTCCGAAAAGGACAAGGTGTCGACCATCGAAGACGGCGCATCGGACGACGATGACGACGACAGCGATGAAGACGACAGCGACGACGAAGCGTCCGACGAAGACGGCGAAGACAAATCGCGCCGCGGTCGCCGTGGTCGGGGCCGTCGCCGTCAGGGCGGCAAAGGCGGTCAGCAGAAAGGCCGCAGCCGCGCCAAGGAAGTCGACGAAGTGCGCGCTAAGCGCATGGCTCTGCGTCGCAAATACAAGATTCAGGACGTCATCCAGCGCCGTCAGGTGCTGCTGGTGCAGGTCGTCAAGGAAGAGCGCGGCAACAAGGGCGCGGCCCTCACCACCTATCTGAGCCTTGCGGGCCGTTACACCGTGCTGATGCCCAACAGCAGCCACGGTGGCGGAATCAGCCGCAAGATAAACTCGTCGAGCGACCGCAAGCGCCTGAAAAGCATCGTTTCCGACCTGTCGCTGCCCAAGAGCATGGGCCTGATCGTCCGCACCGCCGGCATCAGCCGCACCAAGACCGAGATCAAGCGCGACTTCGATTATCTCGCGCGACTGTGGGATGAGATCCGCCAGACTACGCTGGCCTCGACCGCGCCTTCGCTGATCCATTCGGACAGCGATCTGATCAAACGCGCAATCCGCGACATCTACAATCGCGAGATCGAGGAAGTGGTGGTCGAAGGGGAGGACGGCTACAAGTCGGCCAAGGCCTTCATGAAGATGCTGATGCCCAGCCATGCGCGGCGGGTAAAAGCCTATTCGGACCCCGTTCCGCTGTTCCAGCGCTACGGCGCAGAGGACCAGCTGCGCGCCATGTATGATCCGATGGTGCAGCTCAAATCGGGCGGCTATCTGATCATCAACCCGACCGAGGCGCTGGTCTCGATCGACATCAACTCGGGCCGTTCGACCAAGGAACACGGGATCGAGGCGACCGCGCTTCACACCAATCTCGAAGCGGCGCGCGAGATCGCCCGCCAGCTGCGTCTGCGCGACATGGCCGGCCTCGTCGTGATCGACTTCATCGACATGGAGTACAACTCCAACGTCCGTAAGGTCGAAAAGGCGATGAAAGACGCGCTCAAGAACGACCGCGCACGCATTCAGGTGGGCCGTATTTCGGGCTTCGGCCTGATGGAAATGAGCCGCCAGCGCCTGCGCACCGGCGTGCTCGAAGCGACCACCCGCGAATGTCCGCATTGCGATGGTTCTGGCCTCGTCCGCACCGCTTCGTCGGCAGGTCTTTCGGCGCTGCGTCTGATCGAAGACGAAGCCGCGAAGGGCAAAGGCACCCGTATCTGCCTGTCGGCCAGCACCGAGGCGGCGGTCTATCTACTCAACGAGAAGCGTCACGAGCTGGTCGAGATCGAGCAGCGCTATGGCGTCACCGTCGAAATCAAGCCCGAGGGCGAGGACGAAGGCGCCAAGATGAGCGTGTCGAGCCATGGCCCGCGCCCGTCTCAGGCTCCCAAGTTCGAACCGATCGTCGATGACGAAGACGATGACGATCTGCCCGAAGAGGATTGCGAAGCCGCGTCCGACGAGGACGACGACGGTGGTCGCAAGAAGAAACGCCGCCGCCGTCGCGGTGGTCGCGGGCGCAACAAGAACCGCCAGAACGAAGATTCTGATGACTCGCAGGACGAGGATTCGGACGGCGACAGTTCCGACAGCGAAGCGTCCGATGAAACGTCCGAAGATGGCGATGACAAGCCCAAGCGCCGCCGCCGTCGCGGTGGCCGTGGCCGTCGCAAGAAAACCGACGAGACGGTCAGCGCCGAGGATGCGGAGAAGCTCGAAGAAGTTTCCGAGCAGGTCAAGGAAGACATGACTGTCGTCGCAGGGCCGGACGATGCCCCGCAAACGACCGTCGCGGACCCGAAAGAGGGTGCAGAGGCTCGGGCCGAAGAAAAGCCGGCCGAGAAGCCCAAGCGCAAGCGCGCTCCGCGCAAGAAGAAGGTTGAAGAGGCACCGGCCGAGGAAGCTCCTGCCGAAGCAGCCGAGGCGACCGAGGCTCCTGCGGAAGAAGCACCTGCCGAAAAACCGAAGCGCAAGCGTGCTCCGCGCAAGAAGAAGGTGGAAGAGCCTGCAGCCGAAGCTGCAACCGCCGATGCGGAGCCGGCTGCCGAGGCGCCCGCCAAGGAAGCCGAAGCGCCTGCTGCTGAAGATGCCAAGGCCGAAGACACCAACACCGAGGAAGCCGGTGACGGCAAGAAGCGCGGTGGCTGGTGGCAGCGCACTTTTGGTGAGTAATCCGGTGGGGAGGCCGTCAGCCGTGCTACGCGGCCTCCCTTACCTCCTGCTGACCGCTCTGTTCCTGCTGTTTGCGCCTGCCCACGCGCAGGCCGAGAGCGATTGGCCCCCGAAACTTCCCGAAGCCGCCTCCGCCTATACCCGCGGCGACTATGCCGAAGCACTGCGGATCTGGCAGGAAGCCTGCGACAACGGCAATCCGCGTGGCTGCTATCACGCCGCCGTCGTCCACCGCGACGGTGAAGGCGTGCCTGCCGACCAGTCTCTTGCCCTGACGTTGTTCACACAGGCCTGCGAGGGTCGCTATGCCCTCGCCTGCTTCAACATGGGCATCTATTCCGAAGGCGAGCAGCAGCGCGAATTCTTCAAGCGCGGTTGTGCCCTCGACGAGGTCGGTTCGTGTGCGCGTATGGGCATGGCCTATCGCGACGGCGACGGGGTGGAGCGCAATCCCGATCAGGCGGTCGGCTATCTCGAACGGGCCTGCCTGATTATCGAAATGCGCGCGGGCGCGGCCTGTTTCATGCTCGCCAGTCTCTATGACAGCCATGCCGACGAACCCCTGTTCGACGACCCGCAAATCGCCAACCACTGGCTCGATCAAGGGTGCGAACGCAACGATCAGGACAGTTGCCAGAACCTTGCGTGGCATTATGCGCACGGCTTTGGCGTCGAAACCGACTTCGTGCGCAGCGCCGCGCTTTACCACCTCGCTTGCGGTGACAATGCTGCGATGGAGTGCTTCTTCGTTCCCTCCGCCCACCGTTCCTCGCCCGAATATCGCGGCCGCGAAGTTGCTGGCGACTGGCGCGAGGCGGCCGGCGCCTATGATCGGGCTTGCGATGCGGGCCTCTCACACGCCTGTTTTGCCTTCGCACGCCTGATTGCGCGCAGCGGAAAGGGCGAACGCTACGCTGATACCATGCGCAAATATCTGGGCCGCGCTCTGGCGATCAATCCCGACCATGTTTCGGCAACCGAGCTGCTGCGCCGCGTCGAGGCGGGTGAATTGCCCTCAAGCGCACTGCGCTGACCTCTGGCTAAACGCCGACCTTGCGGGCCATTCCCCACTCGTTCCACATCATGAACTTAGGCGTCTTGGGCAGATAGCCCTGCCCCAGCGGCTCGACCTCGAAGCCCGCACCCCGAAATGCCGAGCCGATAGGGTGCGTAAGGTGGCAGCCGCCTGCCAGCGGCTTCCAGAACGGCTCGATCCGGTCCTGCCATTTGGCAACGTCCGCATCGGGAGCGCGCCCGTGTTCGAGGAAGAGAGCGACCCCGCCGGGTCGCAGGATACGGCGCGTTTCGGACAGCACTTGCGCCGGGTCCTGCACCGAGCAGAGAGTAAAGGTGCACACCACGCTGTCGAAACTGCTGTCGGCAAAGGGAATGGCCTCCCCTACCCCCTGACGAATGTCTGCCGGCCAACCCTTTGCCGCAGCCGCCGCACGGGCGTTGTCGAGCAAGCCGTCATGCGGATCAATACCGGCGTAGGAGGTGATCGCGGCGGTATCGTAAAACTCGTGATTGATCCCGCCGCCGCAGCCCAGTTCGAACACATCGCCCTTGGCCAGCGGGACAACGAAAGAGCGGCGTTTCATCACCTGACCCATGCTGCAAGCGCCCCTGATCAGACGCGGCATCACATGGGCATCATACAACCGCTTCAACATCTCGCCCGTTCTCCACCAACGGGGCCTGGTTGGCCCCCGGACCACGCCGAGTGTCTCTCAATTCGTCGCATTTGCCAATATCTGGCGCGCATCATCGGCTGCGCTTCATGCGATTGCGCTGGAATCCCGATTTCGACAGGTGTAGTGCGCCTCCACTGTTTCCCTATCGAGCGATCGGACTGATATGACCGCGATTGAACCGCTGCGCATTTCCCCCGAGGACAAAGAGCGCGTACGCCTCCTGTTTATGGCGAAGCATGCCCTTTGGGGTGGCGGGATGCATCCCGAAGACGGCAATCATGCGATCTATCACCACGAAGTCCGCACGACGCTCGAAGGACTCGGGCTTAATCTCGAGTTCGCCAACAATTACAACGTGCTTTACGAAAGGCCCGATGCCGATTTCGTGTTCCCGCTGCTGAATCGCGGCGGCTTTGTGAACTCGGAAATGCTGATCCCGATCCTGTGCAACATGCACCGCATCCCATATCTCGGTGCGATGCCTTTCCTGCGCGGTCTGGGCGACGACAAATCGGTGTCGAAGCTGGTCTGCACCCATGCGGGCGTGCCGACCGCGCCGTGGTTCTGCTATCGTCGCGGCGCCCCGCTGCTCGAGGCCGCCCTGCCGCCCTCGCCCGATGGGCGCTGGGTGATCAAGCCCAACGCGTCGTCCGCCAGCTGGGGTATTTCCGACGCTTTCGATTGGAACGGTGTCACCAACGCCATCGCCAATATCCACGGACAGGGTCACGACGCGATCGTGGAGCCCTATCTCGACGGCTATGATGTGCAATGCGCCTTCATCACGATCAAGGATGAGCCGATTGCATTGCCGATGCTGTGGTACGAGCGCGAGGACACACAGAAGCTGTGGACCTATTACGAAAAGCGCGATCTGGTTCCCAACGCCGAAAAGGCCGCGCTCAAGCGTTTCGACCATCCCGAACTTGCCCCCAAGATCGAGGAAATGGCAAAGAAGGTCGCGCGCGAATTCCTGCCTTTCGACTATGGCCGGATCGAATTCCGCGTCGATCTGAAAACCGGCGACGTCAACTTCATCGAGATCAATCTCAACTGCAATCTGTGGTCCGAGAAGGTCATGGCAAAGGCCGCCGCACAGGCCGGTTTCAGCCATGCCGATCTGCTCGAAACGCTGCTCGCCGAAAGCTGGCGCCGCAACGGGCTGATTTCGGCCTAGGCAGGAACGGCGAGCGCGTCTGCGAAGCGTGACAGCTGCGAGAAGATGACGCGCTCCAGTTCGTGATCGCCAAGTGCTGACAAACTTACGACTTGCGGCATCGACAGTCCGATCCGCAAGGTTCCGCCCCATTCACCGGCGCGCGCCAGCAAATAATCGAAGGCGGCCTGCGACATATCGTTGGCGGTCGACGAGGCAAAAGCCAGCGAGCGGCGCGGATAGGGGGCCGCCAGATAGCGATTGAGGCCGGGTTCCCTGTCGAGAGTTATCCGCGCATCACCACCCGTGGTCAAACAGGTGATCAGGCGCAGGGAGGCATCGAGACCCTGATATTCAGGAAGCAAATCGGGGACGTTCGCGACCAAAATACACACTCGTCTTTTTTTGAGCTTGGAGCCGACTTCTAACAGGCGTATTTCTCGGTTGCATAAAACAAAACCGGGTACGACAATTTGATACAAACCTCTCCCCTCGGCATCCCTGCCGAAGCCAAAGCCCGCTTGCGTATCCTCTTCGTCGCGAAAAACGCGTTATGGGATGGAGACCTCCACCCCGAGGACGGCAACCACGCCCGCTATCACCGCGAAATGCGCGAAGTGCTCGAAGGGCTGGGTCTCGATCTGACCATCAGCCAGACACACGATGTCATTTTCGATCCGCCCGCCGATATCGACTTTGTCTTTCCGCTGCTCAACCGCGCGGGCTTCTTCAATTCCGAGATGCTGCTGCCGATCCTGTGCGAGCGTGCGGGAATTCCCTATCTCGGCGCAAATCCGATCCTGCGCGGGCTGGCCGACGACAAGCACCTTGCCAAGCGCTCCGCGCGCGATTGCGGAGTTCCTACCGCGCCGTGGAAGGTATTTCGCAAAGGCGCCCCCATCACGCCCGAGGGCCTGCCCGAAGCCAAGCGCTATGTCGTGAAGCCGAACAACTCCTCGGCCAGCTGGGGGGTCGAGGATGCCTATGACTGGAATGGCGTCGTCGCCGCTGTCGAGCGCATTCATACCGATCCGGCCAACGGCGGGCAGGATGCGATCGTCGAGCCTTTCCTGAATGGCAGCGATGTCGAAGTGCCCGTCGTGACCATCAACGGAGAACCGCACATCCTGCCGATGCTGATTTTCCGACAGGCCGACCCGACCCATCTGCGCAGCTATTACGAGAAACGCGATCTCGTTGACCGCACGCAGAAATATTCGCTCGATCCGCTCGAGGACCCGCAGCTGATCGAGCGCATCAGCGAACTCACGCGCCGTTGCTGGGAGGAATATCGCCCCTTCGACTATGGGCGGTTCGAGTTCCGCATGAACGAGGAAATCGGCGAGGTGCAATTCCTAGAGGTCAATCTCAACTGCAATTTGTGGTCGGAGAAAGTCTTCGGCCGGGCCGCGCAGATGGCTGGCTGGAGCCAGAGCGAGTTGATCGAGACGATTCTGGCAGAAAGCCTTGCAAGGCATGGTTTGATCGACCGTGCCTGAACGGGCATAGTCGGCCCCTCATTTGTAGGGAACGTCATGCAAGGAAAAGCAGCCCCCGAGACGAACGCACTGCGAAAGTTCCGAAGGCGATTCGCTCTGATCGCAGTTATTTTGCTGATCATTCCCTTGGTTGCGATGCAGTTTTCAAGCGTTGAAGTCGATTGGCGTGCCGGCGACTTCATCGTTTTCGCTGCGCTTCTGGCGGGGCTCGGTGTCGCAATCGAACTGGCAATCCGCCTCGCCCCAACCCGCACGCTCAGAGCTGCGGCGATCGGTCTGTCTCTGGCGGGTTTCGCCTTTGTCTGGGCGATGCTCGCGGTCGGTTAATTGACCGGCCTAGGCGGGGACTTCGGCGCCCGCATAATCGAAGACCTTGCCGCTATCGTCGGAATTCAACGATCCGAGCACGTCCAGCAGCATGTCTGCCACCTCCTGCGCCTCGGTCAGTTGCCCCTCGGGCAAATTCGACTGGAACGGCTCGGACAAGCGCGTGTCCACCGTGCCGGGATGAAGCCCTGCGACCACGCCGTCGGGATGGGTGCGCCGCATTTCGATCGCAAAGTTCTTGAGCAGCATGTTGAGCGCCGCCTTGGAGGCACGATAGGAGTGCCAACCGCCAAGCCCGTTGTCGGAAATCGACCCGACACGGGCAGAGAGAGCCGCAAGCACGAAACGCTGTTCGCGCGGCATCAGCGGCAGCATGTGCTTGGCAATGATGGCCGGACCAATGGTGTTGAGCGCGAAAACTTCTGTCATCGCTGCCGGATCGAGCCGTTTCAGCGTCCTTTCCGGGCCAGTTCCGTCCGCCAGCGTGAGAACCCCGCTGGCAACGATGATCCATTCGGGCGGCTGATCGCGCATGGTTTTCGCAGCCTGGGCGATGGAGCTCTCGTTTGTGAGATCGAAAGCGAAGGGACGGATATGGTCATCATGCGGCTCGACGCCGCCGCGCGATCCGGCATGGACCGTGGTGCAGCCGCGCGCGATCAACCGCTCGCACAGCGCCCGCCCGATGCCGCCGTTTGCACCGAATACGGCGGCGGATTGCGGGATACGGGTCTGCGGTTTTCCTACCTCTTCCGTCATAGGTACTGTGCGCCCGTGTTCATCGTGTCCGTCATATCCGTAATCATGCCTCAAGCTGTAACGGGTCGCAGCATCATCGCCAACCGGAAGCGCCGAGAGCGCGAAATCATGGAAGTTGACAGTTCGCAGCCGAGCGAGAGAACTTTGGTGAAGGCAACCATCTGTAAACTAGAGGATTTTTGCGGTTTTCGGAGCGCATCCGGCCATTTTCAAAAGGGGCACTTCACTGTTCCACCCAGGCACTCGATTGAATGGCGTGCAACGAAAACAGCGACATCTGCAAGCACTCGCACCTTGCCTCACATGGCACAGACGCTAAACAGGTCCGCGCAATACAGGGATCACCGAAACCATGGCGACATTCACGCTTCCGAAGAACTCGAAAATCCGCAGCGACGGCAAGGTCCACAAGGCCACCGAAGGCGCGAAACGGGTCAAGAAGTTCAAGATCTACCGCTACGATCCCGATAGCGGCAAGAATCCGAGCTACGACACGTTCGAGCTCGACCTCGACGATTGCGGCCCGATGGTTCTCGACGCGCTGCTGAAGATCAAGAACGAGGTTGATTCGACGCTGACCTTCCGTCGTTCGTGCCGCGAAGGCATTTGCGGCTCCTGCTCGATGAACATGAATGGTTCGAACGGGCTGGCCTGCACCACCGCGATCGAAGACCTCAAAGGCGAAATCCGCATCACTCCGCTGCCGCATATGGACGTGATCAGGGACCTCGTTCCCGACTTTACGCACTTCTACGCGCAATACGCCTCGATCCGTCCCTGGCTGCAAACCGTCAGCCCGACGCCTTCGGGCAAGGAGCGCCTGCAATCGCCCGAACAGCGCGAGAAGCTCGACGGTCTTTACGAGTGCATCCTTTGCGCTTGCTGCTCGACCTCCTGCCCGTCTTACTGGTGGAACTCGGACAAGTTCCTCGGCCCGGCAATCCTGCTGCAAGCCTATCGCTGGCTCGCAGACAGCCGTGACGAGATGACCGGTGAGCGCCTCAACGAGCTCGAAGATCCGTTCCGTCTCTATCGGTGCCACACGATCATGAACTGCGCGAACGTGTGCCCCAAGGGTCTCTCGCCGGCCAAGGCAATCGCCGAAACCAAGAAAATGATGGCAGAGCGGGCTATCTGACGAGTNGCGCTGAAAGACGACGTTTTCGAACATGGGCCGGACCCTGAAAACCCCGGCTGGCGACACTGGAACCTGAAAGACCAAACGCTGTTCAACGGCGCGGTGATGGGCAAACTCATCACACGGGTCGACGAAGACGGGAAAGCGCGCCTTCGCATGTTCCCCGAGCGTCGACACGAGAACCTGCAAGGCATCATCCACGGCGCGGTCACGCTGGCGCTGATCGACATCTCGATGTTCGTGACCATGCACACCATCGGTACCGGCAACGCCGGTCCTTCGGTCACGCTAGAGCTTTCGACGCAGTTCGTGGGCGGCGGCGATCCGACGCGCCCGCTCGATGCCGTGACAGAGATCGTGCGCGAGACCGGCAAGCTGGTGTTCGTGCGCGGGATGGTGGTGCAGGAGGACGATGTGGTCGGCTCCTTCTCCGGCATCGTCCGCAAGATGCAGCCCCGTCCCGCCCAAGCCAGCTGATATGGCGCGGATGCTCGCCCGCTACGAGCAGTTGATCGCCAATGGCGAGCTGCGCGACGACCCTGATCAGCGCAACGCTGCCGAGCGTCTCGACGCCTTGCAGCGTGAGCTTGAAGCCGAAAAGCCCGGCGGGCTGCTTTCCCAACTGTTCGCGCGCAAGACCGCTCGCCCGCAAGGCATCTACATGTGGGGCGGNGTCGGACGTGGCAAATCGATGCTGATGGACCTGTTCCACGAGACACTGTGCGTGCCAGAAAAACGCCGCGCGCACTTCCACGCCTTCATGCAGGAAGTGCACGCCGAAATGCGCGAGGCGCGCAAATCGCACGAAGGCGATCCGATCCCGCCGGTAGCCGCACGGCTGTCGGAGAACGTCCGCGTGCTCGCCTTCGACGAGATGGTGGTCAACAACTCGGCCGATGCCATGATCATGAGCCGCCTTTTCACCCAGCTGATCCGCGAGCGCGATGTGACCATCGTCACGACCTCGAACCGCCCGCCTGTCGATCTCTACAAGGACGGTCTCAATCGCGAACACTTCCTCCCCTTCATCGCACTGATCGAAGAGGAACTGGAGGTTATCAGCATCAACGGACCGACCGATTACCGCCTCGACCGTATCGGCGACATGGCCTCCTGGCACTCACCGCTCGGGGATGAGGCGACCGAAAAAGTGCGCGAGGTGTTCTTCCGGCTTACAGACTTCGACCCGAACGACGCCGACAAGGTGCCGAGCGAAGAACTCGCGGTCAGCGCCAAACGGACGATGCACGTGCCCAAATCGCTCAAGGGGGTTGCGGTGTTCAGCTTCAAGCGGCTGTGCGCCCAGGCTCGCGGCGCGCCGGACTACCTTGCGATTGCGCAGAATTATCACACCGTGATCATC
>PALE01000005.1 GCA_002706445.1 Erythrobacteraceae bacterium | reverse complement strand
CGCCTGCGCGCCTACGAGGCGGCTCATAACCTTGAGGTCGCCTTCGCTTAGCTGGAGCGCGGTATCGGCCCACATTTCGGTGATCTCGTTCAGCTCTTGCACGTCGAGCTGCCAGACGCGCTTCATCGCACGCCGTGCGCCAACCAGACCGGCGTGGCGGCGTTCCGACTTCTTAATGAAGTCGCGCACCGCATTCACCCCGTCGCCGGGCTCGGCAATCGCATGAACGATCCCGAGATCGTACATTTGCTGCGCGGTGTAGGTCTCGTTCGAGACAATCAGACGATCCGCCATCGCCGATCCGAGCTTGCGAGCCAGCAAAGCGTGCGCGCCCATGCCCGGATAGAGCCCGAACATGATCTCCGGCAGGCCGAAAGTCGCGTGCCGCTCCGCTATGATATAGTCGAACGAAAGCAGCGCCTCGAACCCGCCGCCGAGCGCTGTTCCCTGCACCAGACCGACCGTCAGCATGGGAATGTCGAGTGTGCGAATGTTACGGTCGAGAATTTGACAGCAACGATGGCCGTATTCGACCAATCCTTCACGATTACGACTGCGGATGAGCCGCTGAAACAAGTCTAGATCGCCGCCGAAACAGAATACATCGGGCGAGCGGCTGCCGAGGATGAGGTAACGTAGCGGCACCCGATCAGGCCCGAAACCGGCCCCGATGGCGTCCTGCCACTTCTCGAAATCCTTAAGCATGGTTGGCGTAAAACTGGGCCGCCCTTCGGGGTTCATGAAGGTCCAGAGCGACGCGCTGCTATCATCGTAGAGCACGTCCAGCTCATTCAACTCAAAGAGTTCTTCAGGAATAGAGTTATGCAAGGAACTTTCAGCGATGAATTCCTCATCACTAGTCAACGGAACCGCCTTGCTGGCGCTACTGTCCATTCGCAATACTCCGATCCGACCCTTTGACACCCGACGCATCGGTCTGTGTCCCAGCAGCCTTTTGGCCGTCTGTGATGCAGACACTAGTCCACGATTTGCGTTTTACGCAAACGATTATTTGGAATTGTCGGACGCGTCCCGTCTCATATCGGGTCAAACGCGGCGCAAACGTCACACATTATTGGGTTGAAATGTGGATAAGCATCCACTTTCCGCAGAAAGTCAGCCGGTTACTTCGAGATTCGCAAGTGACTTCTCAAGCATGAGCAATTGCCACAATACTCGCGAGTGATCGCTTCGCCCGGATATATGGGCTTCGGCCAGATCGGCCATTGCCCGCGTTGCAAACCAGCCCGACCTGGCGAGAACTGAGCTCGATGCAATTGCCCTTGCCTGCCCGCTCAACGGTCCCCGCAGCCAATCGGCAATCGGCGTCACGAAGCCTTGCTTGGGCCGGTACAATATGTCCTGCGGCAGATAGCGCTCCATGCACTTCTTGAGCAGGAATTTGCCCGTACCGCCATTGACCCGCAGCTTTTCAGGCAGCCGCGCAGCGAATTCGACGAGCCGATGGTCGAGCAGCGGCTCACGCGCCTCGAGGCTCACCGCCATGCTGGTGCGATCAACCTTGGTGAGAATATCGCCCGGCATCCAGAAGGTGAGGTCTGCATATTGCGCGCGGTCGAGGCCGCTTTGCGCAGGCGCCTGTTCCATCAAGCGGATAAGCTCGTCCTCGCCGCGGAAGCCGGCGAGCGAGCGGGACAATTCGGGCGAAAACAACTGCGCGCGCGCTTCGGGCGTGGTGACCGACAGGCCGCGCGCATATCCGGCGTTTCCGCTTTCCGCGAGCGCAAGAAGGGTCGTTTTGGCGCGCAAGGGGCGCGGCGCCCAGTCGGCCTTGGGCCAGATGCGGCCCAGCGTGCCGAACAGAGGTTCGCGCAGGCCTTGCGGCAACAAGGACCGCACGCGTTCTTCATTGTGGTGGAAGACCTGCCGACGATACCCTGCAAAGGCTTCGTCCGCGCCATCGCCCGAGAGCGCCACCGTTACCTTTTCGCGTGCCAATTGGCACACCCGCCATGTCGGCAGAGCGGAGGCGTCGGCGAAGGGTTCATCGAACATCGCGGCAAGCGTGTCGATGGAACCGAAGTCGTCACTCGCCACGGTGCGCGCCTCGTGCACCGTTCCGAACTTTTGGGCGATCTGTTCGGCGTAGGATGTCTCATCGAGCGCGGCGACGTCGAAACCGATCGAACAGGTCTGCACCGGTTCCGCGCTGACTTCGCTCATCAGCGCGACCACGCTGGAGGAATCAACCCCGCCCGACAGAAACGCGCCCAGCGGCACGTCGGATACCATGCGGCTCTGCACCGCATCGCGCATCAGGTGGACGAGTTCAGCCGACAGGTCCGCCTCGCTCCCCTTCGCGCGATCGGCAAAACTTATGTCCCACCAGCGGCGCTGCGCGGGAACCGGTTTACCCTGTTCCACCAGCAGAAAGTGCCCGGCTTGCAACTTCTCGACGCCTGCGAGGATCGAGTGGCTATCGGGCACATAGCCCCAGGTCATATAGGATTCGAGCGCCTGCGGATTGACCCTTCGGCGCATCTGCGGGTGAGCCAGCAGCCCTTTCAGCTCGGACGCAAAGGCGAGCCCGCCATCCGACAACCTCGTCAGGAACAGCGGCTTCACACCGAAACGGTCGCGCGCAAGCAGCAATTGGCGCTTCTCGAGATCGTAGAGCGCGAAAACGAACATGCCGTGCAGCTTTTCGAGGCAATCGAGACCCCAGCGCTGCCATGCGGCGAGAATGACTTCGGTATCGCCCGAAGTGCGGAACTTCGCCCCCTTGCGCTCCAGTTCGCGGCGCAATTCGCAAAAATTGTAGATCTCGCCATTGAAGACGATCGCCGCGCGCCCATCGGGCGAATGCATGGGCTGCGGCGAGCCTTCGAGGTCGATGATCGAGAGGCGGCGATGCCCCAACCCTACGCCAAGGTCGGTCCACACCCCTGCCCCGTCGGGGCCACGGTGCACCATGGCATCGCACATCCGCTCAACCCGTGCAGGGTCAACCGGCTTGGGCGATTCAGCGTGAAAGATTCCGGCAACACCGCACATGGTCGAAGAGAGGGCTAGCCCAATGCCTCCGGTGCCACAATCGTGGCGATGATGCCGAATGCGATGGCGAGCGCCGCAACGCCGGCGAGCACGACAATGCGGCTCGTGTTCCACGCTTCGAGCCGGGGCAGGATCGGGAACGCATCGACCTCTGCGCCATTCCAGCCAAAATCCTGCGGGTCACGCTCGAAAAAGCGCCATGCAGCAGAGAGCAGCAGCGCGACGATGATCGCGAAGAAAATCCAACCGTAGAAGATGTGATCGAAGCCGGCGGCAAATTCGACGCCCCGGAATTGCGCGATGTAGATCGTGCCCCATGCACGCACACCATTGGCAAGGATCGGAACAATGATCGCGGCAAGCAGGAATAGGCTACGCCGGCTCCACCTTTCGAACCGCGTGAAGGCAACCAGCACGGCCAGCGTCACCATCGCGACGAGGAACCGCACGCCCGAACAAGCCTCCGCAACGATGAAGAGGCCGACGGGCGTGTCGATATAAATGCCGTCCACCTCGGCCGGAATTCCGCTCCAATGGGTCAGCGCGACAGCGATATCGGCAGTCACCGCTTGCAAGGGCGGGATGATCTCGTCGCCGAATGGCACGAGGAACACGCCAAAGGTGATCGGCAGCGCGAGCACCAATGAGGCACGCGGTCCGATCACCGCGATCACTACACCCTGAATGGCCCCAACCGCTCCGGCATGAGCGAGCAGGTTGATACCGCTTGCCCGCCCGATCAGCCACAATCCCAGCCCTGCCGCAACGATAAGCAGCCCGGGCCACCATGCCTCCGGCGTGATCTTCGCAAGCTCCTTCAGCTTCTGCGCCACCAGCCATGCGATGATGACAGGAACGAGCAAGACGTGGGTGTAGGTGTCGATATTCCACCACTGGTGGACCATCTCGCCCCACTCGCGCCACGCAACCCCAACCAAGGCAAGCACGCACAGCGCAAGTGCCGTGAGTTGGGTTCGCCAGACCTGCGGAATACGTTCGAGAATATTGGGCGAGGAATGATCGCTGACGACGGCTTCAGGCTGCATCGCGTGCCCCCTCGCCTTCGTCGCGCAGCAGCCCTTTGAGCGGTGCAAGCATCGCGTCCCAATCGTGGTGGTCGAGCACGAATTGTCTGGCTGCCAAACCCAAATCGGCCACAGTTGAAGGATCCGCGAGCAAGGCCTCGATCCGCTCGCACATCGCTTGCGGATCGGCTTCGCATTTCAACCAGTGAGCGCCCTCTTCCGCGTCGATCCCGGTGGCGGCCTGCGGCGTTACCATCACAGGCAGCGCCATAGCCATCGCCTCAAGCACCTTGTTCTGCACACCGCGCGCGATCTGCAGCGGCGCGACGACGCAGGTCGCGGCGGCGAGGAAAGGACGCACATCGGGCACTTCGCCCCATACCGTCAGCCCCGCCACTCCTTTGCGAGCCAGCAACGCTTTGGTCGGATTGCGGCCGACAATATGCAGCTCTGCCTCGGGAAAGCGGGTGCGAACGACAGGCAGGAAGTGTTCCACCGCCCAGAGCGCGGCCGTCTCGTTGGGCGAGTAGTCCATTTGACCGGTGAAGACGAAGTGTGGGCCTTTGCGCGTAGCGATCTCGGGATGAGGCTGCGCCTGCTGCGGATCGAAAAACCGGGCATCGATGCCATTGCCGATCACCTGTACGTTCGCCTTGGCCGGCGCGTCCAAGCGCGAGGTGAACAGTTTTGCTTCGTTTGCGCTGATCAGGACAGTTGCATCGGCGCGATGAGCCAAACGCTCCTCTTCCTTCGCTAACAGACGCCCTTCACGGCTGTTGAGCCACACCCGCTGACCGCTGGCGGCGTAGTTCTCAAACTTGGCGCTATCCACGTCGCACAGGTCGATGATCACGCGGCCTTCGAACGCGTCAGGCACATATTGCCCCATTTGGCCGGAGAAGATCACGATCGTGTCGATCGCCTGTTTGGCGAGCGTATCCTGCACCCACTGTTCGAGGCGCGGGCTGTGGAATGCGGTGAGGCTGACAGGCTTGCCTGCTAGTACCGCCTCGACACCCGCCAGAACCAAGGGCTTCTTGCGATCGACAACGCAATGCGAGGCAGCAAGCGCATCCACATCGGCTGCGCCCGCGCGATCTTCGTCATTCTCGGCAAAACAACCGACATGCACGGGCGCAATTTTCGCCAGCTTCCTGAGCAGGTTCGCGCTGCGGATCTTGTCACCGCGGTTGGGCGGGAACGGAACCCGGTGTGCAAGGAAAAGGATATCACCCATGTGCGCGCGCCTTACGCCAGATCGCGCGCGATGAAGGGTCCGATGGTATTGGCGATAGGCAGCGGCAACTTTTTCCAAAGTGCGATCTTGCGCGCATAAGCGTCGCTGGTGGGATCGACGTCGCGTGCCTCTTCACCCGGTTCCGTCCAGACAGAATAGCTGAGAGGCTGCGGCTCAAAGCCCCAGTTCTTCTTGAACGCGAAAGGCCCGCTGCCGGTCTTCGAGCGGCCGAAGTCGAACCGTGACATGCCTTGTCGGCGCGCGTGCCGCATCAGTTCGTAATACATCAGCTCATTCGCCCGCGCGTTGCGCGCCGCAAAAGTGCCCCCGCCCCAGAACGGCAGCACAGCGCCATCGTGATAGAAGGAGAGCACGCTCGAAATCGGCTCACCATCCTTGAACACGGTCAGAATATCGCTCGCATCGGGGAACCGGTCGATCATCGCGCGAAACAGCGAGCGCGGGAACACGGGCGTGCCGAGATTGCGTACGCTTTCGGCATAGACGCCATAGTGCCAGCGCAGGTCTTGCTCGCTCCGCCCAATCCGCACTTCGAGCCCGTTCTTCAGCCCCTTGCGCACTTCGGCGCGGGCCTTGCGCGGAATAGCGAGCAGTTCGGCCTCGTCATCTTTGGCAAGAGCGCGCTCGAAACCGCAATGCTTGTCGGTCACTTCCTGCCAGCCTGCAGGTGTTTCCCCGCCGCGCATCTCGATGCCGGAAAAACCGTAGCGCGCCGCATGATCCAGCGCAGCCTGTGCTAGCACTGTGGCGGCCTCCTTGCTGTCGGCCAGGATACCGCCGCCGACACCGAAGCCGCTCGAGACGAGCGCCTTGCCGAACATGAAGGATCGCACCTCGGTCAGGGGCAGCCAGCCTGTCACGACCCCCATCTGCTCTGCCACGATACCGCAGCCGCGTTGTCCCGTCCCTTCTTGGGCGGCCTTCAGCCACGTCGGACGGTGGAACAGGCTACCGCGATGTTCGCGCACGTAACCCTCGACCCGCTCGCAATCACGCGCGTCGGCAAGGTCAATGGTTCGGGCAGTTGGTGCGATTTTCACAGGAGCGTTCACCGAACCCCTCCCGAAGCCGCGACGCGCAGCTGTTCGGTCTCGCCGAATTCGACCGCGTTCCACGCTTCCTGTGCGGCGAGATCGTCCATCCGGCCCCAGCGGAATTCGTGCACCAAATCGCGCAGCTTGCCCGCCATTTTGTCGAGATTGGTATAGTGCCGCAGCTTTGAGCGGATCGGCGCATTGCCTACGCGCGGTTGGCCGGGGTCGATTTCCCAAGGGTGGAAGTAGAAGATCGCAGGACGTTCATCGCGGCGGTTTACCTGCCGGATCGCCCAGCGCGAGAAAGCATAGGGCAGAACGCGGAAGAAGCCCCCTCCTCCCGCAGCCACGCGGCGTCCGCCAAGGATTGCGGTGGTCACCGGTATTTCGAGGAGTTCGGCGCCCTGTAATGGATGAAACGCAAAACGCGGCGCTTGCGGCCAACCGTAGTGGTCGTGCGCAATCGGCGCGACGCTTGAAGAATAGCTATAGCCTTGCAGCGCGAGCTCCTCGAAGGCCCAAAGCGAGCGCTGGTCGATCGAAAAGCTCGGCGCGCGATAGCCGCTGATCTTCTGGCCCGAGCAATCTTCGAGGATGTTGCGCGCAAGCCGGATGTCCTCGGCAAATTCCTTTGGGGTGAAAGTGAACACCCGCGCGTGATCGTAGCCGTGGCTGGCGATCTCGTGCCCGGCATCCGCGATGCGCCGGATCATCGCAGGATGACGCTTTGCAACCCAGCCCAGCGTGAAGAATGTTGCCTTTGCTCCCGCTTCATCGAAGAGGTCGAGGATACGCGAGACATTGTCTTCGACGCGCAAGGCCAGACCGTCCCAGTCATCGCGCGCAATCACATCCTCGAACGCGCCGACCTGAAACCAGTCCTCGACATCGACCGAAAGACCGTTGGCAATGCGCGTATCCGCGCTTGCGCCTGTGTGGGGGAACGGGCTTTCGGCATTCATTGTCAGGCTGCCTCGCGCGACTTGTCGTCCTCGAGCCATTCGATCAGCATCGTCAACACGTGACGGAACGAGCGTTCCTGCTCCTCCAGACGCGCTTCGATACGGGCGAGCGCTTCGTCGGTTTCAGCCGATTGCTCGGTGTCGAACTCGTTTGCGGGTGCACCGGGCCTTGAACCGGCCGCTTGCAATTCGCTGATCGCTGCTTCGAGTTCTGCGGTCCGCGCATCGCGCTGTGCGAGCAGAGCGGCGACTTCGGTGGCTGGAACGCTGTCAATGCCTTGGGCCTCGACCGGGCTCGCAGCAGGAGCAGTCTCGCTCTTGGCATCGGTATCGACGTTCATCGCGCCAACTTCCTCGCGCGAGCCGCGGGACTGGTCTGCGCCCATCTCCTGCATGACCGCTTCGAGCATTGCCGTACCGATGAGGTCGCGCTCTTCGATCGCACCGAGCAACAGCAGGCGGTTCATCACCTGATTGACGCGGCGCGGGATACCGCCGGTCGCTTCGTAAAGCGCCGAAAGCAACCCTTCGTCGAACAGCGGACGTTTGTCCCACCCGACATGCGCCAGACGGTGTTCGATGTAATCCTGCACTTCGTCTTCATCGAGTGCTTCGAGGTGGTGCGAGGCGATGATGCGCTGGCGCAGCTGTTCGAGACCGGGATGCTGGGCGACAGTCCGGCGAAACTCCGGCTGACCCAGCAGCCGGCTTTGCAGCAGCGGGTGCGATCCGAGCTGGAAGTTCGACAGCATCCGCAGCTCTTCGAGCGCGGTGAGATCGAGATTCTGGCACTCGTCCACGATCAGCAGGCAACGCCGGCCGGCGCGCGCTTCGTCCTGAAGGAAGCTTTCGATTGCGCCAAGAGCGCCCGCCTTGTCGTGGCCTTCGACCGTCAGGCCAAACGCCTGCGCGACGACGTGGATCAATTCCTCGCCATCCAGCGCCGAAGTCACCACCTGGGCTACCGTCAGCGAGCGCGGGTCGATGCGTTCCATCAGATGCGCAACCAGCGTCGATTTGCCAGCGCCAATCTCGCCGGTGATGACAATGAAGCCCTCACCCTGATTGAGACCGTAGCCGAGATAGCTCAGCGCCTTCTTGTGGCTCGCGCTCTCGAAGTAGAATTGCGGGTCGGGCGTAAGCTGGAAAGGCCGTCCGCTGAAGCCGTAATATTGATCGTACATGGGGTCTAAGCTCCGTGGATCAGAAATTGTAGCGCAGGCCCAGAAGGCCGGTTGCGGTGGCGAAATCTTCTGCGGTGAAATCGCTGTCGAAATAGTCAACCGCGACCGCCGCACGCGCCGAGAGGCGATCGGTGATGGAGCGGTTGTAGGATGCGGACGCACCCATTGCGGTGAGGTCGCCATCGGCTGATCCGGCGTCGAACCAGTTGACGTAGGCATTGGCCTGAAGGCTCGCACGGTCGCCAAGCTGGCGGGTCACGCCGCCGGTCACGTAGTAGCTTTCGTCGCGCAGACCATCGAGCGCTTCGAGCGCGGTTCCGGCGGCAGCGATGAAGGTGCGGCGGTCATACCCTGCGCCGAAAGCGGCGGTCAGGCGGCCCATCTGGCGCTGATAGCTCGCATTGACACCGCGGCCACGGAATGCTGCCGAGCGGATCGAACCGAGCGAGTTGATAAGGCCCGAGCCCTCCTCGCCTGTGGTCAGACCGCCGAAGTCACCCGTCACCGGATTGCGCAGCGCCGAAAAATCGGTCGAAAGCGCGGCAAGCGAATTGTTGAGCGTGCCGCCGAACCCGCTGACCCCGTCATAGACCGAGATGCTGAGGGCGCTGCGACGGTTGGGAACGTAGGTGAACGAGCCGTAATAGGTCGTGCTGTCATAACGCTCGCCCACATAGGCGGAAAGCGATGTGCGCGAAGACGGGCGCCAGAGCACGCCGACATCCCACAGCAGGCCGTCCACATCGAAGGCGAGGATGCGCGGTGAAGCGGTGTCTGTGACAAGCCGGCCATCGGTTCCGACAACCGGATCGCCATTGGCATCGCGCAGAGCATCGCGGCTCGAAACCTCGACGTCTTCGTATCCCGCACCGCCGACAATCGCGAGGCTGGGTGTGACCGGAATGGTCACATCGCCGCGCACGTAAACGTCGCGCACGCGTTGATCGAGGTTGGAGATGTCCTCCTGATAGCCGCCCGCCGTCACTGCGAGGCCCACCGGCAGCGGATCACCCGGCCGGGTGCCAGCACGCACTTGCCCGCTATAGGTCACCGAATCGTCAAACACGTCGACCGGATCGCCATTGGCATCGATCAAGGCGTCGCTCGCCTCGAAGCGGTTGTAGCCGACCCGCGCCACCGCGGTGACGTCCACCGCGCCGACCTCAGTCGACAGGCTCGGGCCTGCATAGAGGCTGTAAATCTGACTGGTCGCATCCGCGCTCACCAGCGGATTGGGCGAAACCGCCCCGCCACCATCTACGCGCGTGCGGCTTGCGAGCGCACCGCCTTCGAGCGTCAGCGTGCGCGGAACGACCGAAAGATAGCCGCGTGCAACGCCGCTCACCGTGTCGCTATCGACCGCATCGCCATAACCGATGTTGCGCTCGTAACGCACCGAGACCGAAGCCCCGCTGTTGCGCCCCTGCGCGTTAACATCGACCCCTGCGGCTAGCTGGGTGTAGGTGAGCGTATCGCTGCCCGGCGAGAGTTCAGCCGACAGGATCTGGCTGACTTCGATATAGGGCTGCACATTGATCGCACGGCCTTGCTCGCCGTCCTGTGCATGGGCAGGCGCAGCCACGGCGATGGCCGCAGCACTCAGCATCAGGCTTCCCGTGAAGAAGCGCATGATCATTCCCCTCTTTCGCCATAGTCGCCAAAGCGGCGACCAGACGGGCTGAATTGGGCTGCGTTGAGCAGCAATTTGATATCGGGACAGGCCGACAGCAGCTGGCGCGCATCTTCGAGCGCGGCGCGGCTGGTTTCATCGGCGCGCACCACCAGAAGCGCCTGACCGACATGCGCGGCAAGCTCTGCTGCCGGTGATGCGGCAAGCGCGGGCGGAGTGTCGAAAATCACGAAGCGGTTCGGCGCACCTTGCGTCAGGCGGGCGAGTACCTCGCCCGTGCGCGCGCTGGTCAGATATTCGGCATCGAGCGCGCTGCTGGTTCCCGCCTGCAGGATGAACAGCCCATCGATGTCGGTCGGCGAGACCAACTCTTCGGGGTGCAGGTTCGGATTGACGAGCGCATCCATCAGACCCGGGCCGGTTTCCAGACCAAGACGCCGCGCAATCGTAGGATTGAGCACGTCGGCATCGACCAGCACCACTTCGATATCACGCTCGGCGGCGAGTGCGATGGCCAGGTTGGTCGCGCAATAGGTCTTGCCCTCGCCCGGAAGCGGCGAGCAAACCAGAATACGGCGCGCAGCAGCAGAGCCGCTGGCACGCGCATCGGCGAGCAGTTCGCGCTTCACGATGCGGAATTCTTCGAGCAGGCCGGTTACGGGTTCTTCGGGAACGATCAGACCTGCATCATGCAGATACTCGCGTTCGATGGTGACACGCGGACCGCTGAATTCGACCGCAGGCTCCACACGGGGCGCGGGGTCTTGCTGAGCCTGCGGCGCGGCCTTCGCTTCAATAGAGCTTGCGGGAACCGCTTGCTGCGGGCTCGGGCGCGCCGGAGCGGGAGCCGGAGCCGGAGCAGGCGCCGGAGCCGGCGCCGGACGACGTTTGGCTTTCGGCAGGTTCTTGGGAACCGAAACCGGACCCAGTCCATCGAGCCCGAAGGCGGCGTCGGCGCGTTCGAACAGCGAGGCGCTTTTGTGCGCTTCCTGTGCGTTCTTGCGATCGATCTTGCTTTGCTCGGTCATGCTCGCCCCCTTACGCAATCGTTCCGACCGAGATGATCTCGATCGCCAGCAGGATGACGAGCACCCCGCCAAGGCCTGCGCAGGCCCCAGCAAACTGTTTCAGACGGCGGCGACGAAGCGCCTTGGCGGTGTCGGACAAGGTCAGCGAGATCGAACCGATCACGGGCAGACCCATCGACTTTTCGAGCCTTTGCGAGGTCGAGAAGCTCGAACGCAGGACCCCGACTGCATAGGCGAGCCCTGCCCCTGCACCGAGGCCGACGAAGAGCACACCGATCAGCAGCAGCGGACGATTGGGTGCGGCGGGATTCTGGGGGACGACCGGCGGATCGACGAGGTCGAACCTGTGCTGGCTCGTCTCGTCTTCCACATCGCCGCGCGTGCGCAGCTTTTCGCGGTCTTCGAGCAGTTTCTCGTAATTCGTGCGCAGCACGTCATAGTCGCGGCTGATGCGGTTGGCTTCGGCTGCCACGGCAGGTTCGGTCGCCTGGCTGGCTGCAAGCGAGGCAAGCGTCGACTGGATAGCCGCACGTCGCGCAAGCAGCGCCTCGACGCCCGCCTGACGATCTGCCCGTAGCGCAATAAGCGAGGAATAGGCAGGGTTCGGCGTGCCCGACACTTCGCCCGGACCCGATGCTGCCACCTGACGGGTCAGGATTTCCACCTGCCGAGTGGTCGAGACAACGTCCGGGTGCTGGCTGGTCAGACCGCGTGCGCGCAGTTCGGCAAGCTGTGCCTGTGCCTGAAGCAGTGCGGCTTGCGGCCCCACTGCATTCGGGCCGCCGATGATCGTGCGCGGCGTGTTCGAAATCTGCGAGTTCATCTGCGCCAAGGCGCTCTGCGCTGCGGCGAGGTCGGCCTCGATATCGCGCAGTTCGGTGCGCGCCTGCTGGACGCGGGTCGTCAGCGTGGCCGAGCCACCGATGAGATCGGGGTATTGCGCTTCAAAGGAGAGACGGCGTTCTTCCGCCGCTTCGAGTTCGAGCTTGCGCTCTTCCAGCTGGTCGTTGAGGTCCGCGATCGCGCCGCTGATCTCGGCGCGGTTGCCGGAGATGTGCTCTTCGCGGAAGATGTCGAGCAGTTTCTGCACGACATTGCGTGCCAGAACGGCGTTCTCGGCATCGCTCAGATCGCCCTTGCCGACTTCGGCGGTGATCGAAAAGAGATTGTCCTGTTCGCTCTCGACCTTCACCTTCTTGGCAAGATCGGCGATCGCTGCGTCCATCTGGCTGCGTTCGGAAATTCCCTCACCCAGCTTGGTCGCGGTGATTACCTTTTCGAGGTTGACCGAGCTGAGCAGCGTCTGGCGCACCCGCTCGATCTCCTGCTTGCCGTCTCCGGCAATCCCGAGCTGGTCCGAAAGCACGTCGCGCGTGTCGACATAAATGCGCGCCTTGGCCTCGTAGGTGTTGGGGATCATTGCGACCACCAGCCACCCCAAAAGGCAAATGGCCCAGGCCGTCGCCAGCGCAAGCCAGCGGCGGTGCCAGACCGAATAGAGCGCGGTGCGCAGTTCTTCGAAGACTTCGTTCATGTGTGCGCGAACGCCCCCTTAGAACCGGCTTTCCGGAATGATAATAGTGTCGCCCGGACGCAGCATGACGTTGGCCGAGCTGTCGCCGCGCTTGAGCAGATCGCTGAGGCGCAGGCGGTATTCGGTCTGCTTGCCGCTCTCGCGGTCGATACGGAGCAGTTTGGCGCGGTTGCCCGCAGCAAACTCGCCCAGACCGCCGACCGCGATCATCGCGTCGAGCACCGTCATATTGGCGCGATACGGCAGCGAAGCGGGCTGTTCGGTCGAACCGACGACACGGATCTGCTGGTCGAAGGTCGAATTGAACTCATTGACGATGACCGAGACGATCGGCTGTTCGATATATTGAACCAGCTCGTCACGGATATCGTCCTGCAACTGCGTGGCGGTCTTGCCCACGGCGGGCATGTCACGAACGAGCGGGATGGTGATCCGGCCGTCGGGGCGGACCTGGATTTTCTCAGCGCTCAGTTCGGGATTGCGCCAGACGTGGATGGTGATCTCGTCGAGCGGGCCGATGATGTATTCGTCGCTCGGCGCGGTTTGCGCGCCTGTGTAGCTCGCAGACGGCAGCTCCGGCCCCGTCGCGGTGCAGGCGGCGAGAGTGACGGTTGCGAGGGCAATTCCGCTGACGCGGGTGAGAGACGAGAACTTCGGCATTGATACGTATCCTTGGCCAGTGCTTGCGAACCCGGGCCGGTTGGGCAGGAGCGACCTGCACACCCGGGGTTCGCGAATGACTGGGAGTTACTCGCCGATAATGGTGAATATATTGTTAGTAATACGAGGCCATTTGCGGCCCTATCCCGTTTCGGGACAGCGGTTTAGCAAAGCTTAAACAAGCATTTCCGCAGCCGGGCCGTGGCCCAGAAACGCCGCCGGAGACGCCGTTGCCCCGTAGGCACCGGCGCAAAATACCGCCACCAGATCACCCACATCCGCGTGCGGCATCAGCGCCGCATCGGCGAGCCGGTCGAGCGGGGTACAGAGACAGCCGACGACGTTAACCACGTCGTTAGCTTCCTCGACATAACGCGAGGCGATGGCGACCGGATAATTGCGCCGCACAACGGTGCCGAAATTGCCCGAAGCGGCAAGCTGGTGGTGCAGGCCGCCGTCGGTGACGAGATAGGCGACACCGTGGCTCACCTTGCGGTCGATCACGCGGCACAGATAAACGCCCGCTTCGCCCACGAGATAGCGCCCAAGTTCAAGGCAAAGCTGCGTTTGCTCAAACCCAGCAGGCAAGTCTGCGACATAGCCATGCAAGGCCTCGCCTACAGCCGCGAGATCGAGCGGCTCGTCGCCCGGAAAATAGGGGATGCCGAACCCGCCGCCCATGTTCAGCTTGGGCAGTGGCTCGCCGATTTCTCCAGCCAGCTTCGCCGCCAAATTCAGCACATTGCCCTGCGTTTCGATGATCGCTTCGGCGCTCAATGCCTGACTGCCGGTGAAGATATGCAGTCCGCGCCATTCGGCACCTTCACTGATGACCTTGCGTGCCAAAGCAGGTACGCGCTCGGCATCGACACCGAATTGCTTGGCCCCGCCGCCCATCTTCATGCCCGAACCCTTGAGTTCAAAATCGGGGTTCACGCGGATCGCGATGCGCGGCGCTTTGCCGATGCGCTGCGCGATTGCGAGCGAGCGCTCCGCTTCGCCTTCGGATTCGCAGTTGAGCGTTGCGCCTGCTGAAATAGCCGCTTCGAGTTCCTCGTCGCGTTTGCCGGGACCTGCAAAGCTGACCCGGGTCGGATCGATACCGGCCTCCTGCAATTTGGCGAGCTCGCCAGAGGAAGCGACATCGAAACCGTCCACCAGCGGCGCCATATGCGCGATCACATCGGGATGCGGGTTGGCTTTAACGGCAAAGTTGACGCCAATGCGGCTCGGCAGCGCGGCGCGCAATTCGGCCACGCGGCGGTCGAGGAGGTTGCGCGAATAAACAAACAGCGGTGTGCGGCCCGCCTCATCGACCAGATCGCTCGCCGTGCGTCCGCCGATTGCAAGCTGGCCGTCGATTGTCTCGAACCCTTGCGGGATCGGACCGAGCGGCTTGGTCTTGATCGTGCTCATGCGCCCTCTCCTGCCAGTTCCCGATAAAGCGCGGTGCGGTCGATCTTGCCATTGGGATTAAGCGGCATGGCCTCGCGCCAGTGGATCGCTTGGGGTTGCATGAAGTTGGGAAGTTCCTTCAATAACAGCTTGGGAAGCTTGGTTTGTTCGCCCTCGTCCGAGCTACCGCGCACGACCAGATGGACCGCATGGCCCAGACGTTCGTCGGGAATGCCCAGTGCAACCGCTTCGGCCACCAGATCGGTCGCAATCGCCGCATCCTCGATCTCCTGCGGGCTGATACGATTGCCTGCGCTCTTGATCATCGCATCGCGGCGACCGACGAAATAGAGAAGCCCGTTGCCGGCCCGCTTCACCCGGTCGCCTGACCACACAGCGGTGCCGCCATAGGCAGATTGTTTCGGCGCAGGTTTGAACCGTTCGGCAGTCCGCTCCGGGTCTTGCCAATAGCCCTGCGCGACCAGCGGGCCGCAATGCACCAGTTCGCCCTCTTCATCCGGCGCCGCGACCTCGCCTTCGTCATTGATCACCATGATCTCTGCAAAGGGAATGGCTGTGCCCATAGATGTCGGGTGCGTTTCCACCAGAGTAGGGTCGAGATAGGTCGAGCGGAAGGCTTCGGTCAGGCCGTACATCGGATAGAGATCGGCCTGCGGGAAAATCGCGCGCAGATCCTCCACCAGATCGACCGTCAACGCCCCCCCGCTGTTGGTGAGCCGCCGCAGCGATGCGCTCGCCTCTGCCCATTCGATTTCGGTCAATTGCACCCACAGGGGTGGAACTGCGGCGAGCGTCGTCACGCCGTGCTTGGCGCAAGCCTTGGCGACATCTCGCGGGAACAGGAAATCGAGCGGGACGACGCTGCCGCCTGCATACCAGGTCGAAAACAGCTGGTTCTGCCCGTAGTCGAAAGACAGCGGCAGCACCGCGAGCGTTACATCGCCCGCTTCCATCTTGAGGTAATTCGCCACGCTCACCGCGCCGAGCCACAAGTTGGCATGGCTGAGCATCACGCCCTTGGGCCTACCGGTGGACCCCGAGGTGTAAAGGATCCCGCAAAGCTCATCGGGGTCAGCCGCCGAAGGCCCGTGAGACAAAGCCGCTTCAAAGGCCGCATCGAGCGCCGCCTGCTCTTCAAGCCGTGGGCAATCCTTCGGCACATCGCCCGCTTCGAGAGACTTGAGCCGCGAAGGTGTCCCCATCAGCAGCTTTGCGCCGCTATCTGCGAGAATATGCGCGACCTGCGCGCGTTTCAGCAGCGGGTTGATCGGCACATGCACCAGCCCCGCGCGAGCCGCCGCAAGCGGGAGCAGACAAGTCAGCTCGCCCTTCGCGGCCCAACTTGCCACCCGCGCGCCTTTGACCGGCACTTCGCGCGCCAGCCATCCGGCAAGCCAATCAACACGCTGTCTTAACCCATCGTGGTTAAGCACCGCGTCACGCAGCACCAAGGCCGGTGCCTCGCCCTGCCCCTTTGCCCCTGCCAGTTCGGCAAGGTGATCAAGCGGATACGGCGTCGGATCGGGCTGGTCTGACATTGGTTTAATTGGGTTTCCTTGAACGGAGCGATTGCGAGTGATCGAAGCGCGGTATCACGACAGGGTTAACGTCTTGCAAGAGCTCTTTGCAAAGAGCTTTCCTGCATCGCCCTTCGATCGCGCCGAATGGTATGCGCTGCTCGCCGACACCGGTCTGACCCCGCTGATAGCCATTGCCAGCGATGCGGACGAAAGTGCCGCGCTTGCTCTCACAGAAGAGAACGGGCGGATTTCTCCGCTGCGAAACTGGTACAGTTTCACCTGGCGCCAGCTGGCGCCCGCCGGCGAGCATGGCGATCGCTTGCTGATGGAGATTGCACGACAGCTGAAGACACGCGGCCATAGGGTCACGCTCGAACCCGTTCCCGAAGAAGACGGCTCGGCAACCCGTCTGGCCCGCGCCTTTGCCAAAGCAGGCTGGCGGGTCGAGGTCACGCGCTGTGACACCAATCACGTCCTGCACGTGCGCGGCCAAAGCTTTGCCGACTACTGGGCACATCGTCCCGGCCCGATGCGCACGACATTCCAACGCAAGGCCAAGAAGGTCGAAGTCGAGGTGCACACAGCCTTCGACGACGCTCTTTGGGACCATTACGAGGCGATCTACGCCGCCAGCTGGAAACCCGAGGAGGATCACCCCGAGATGCTCCGCCAGTTCGCCCGCGAAGAAGGAGCGGCAGGCCGCCTTCGCTTCGGAATTGCGTGGCACGAAGGGCAGGCGGTGGCGGCACAATGCTGGACGGTCGAAGGTGGCTGCGCCTTCATTCACAAGCTCGCCTACCTTGAAAGTGCGCGCAATCTTTCCGCCGGAACCACGCTGTCAGCGGCCTTGTTCGAGCATGTTATCGACACCGACCGGGTCGATCTGGTCGATTTCGGCACGGGCGATCAGGCCTACAAGGCCGACTGGATGAACGCCGTGCGCCCGCGCTACCGCATTGACTGCTTCAACCTTAAATCGCAGCGCGCCTGGATAGACCTTGCGCGCCAAACCGTCAGCCGCCTGCGCGAGCCCGAAGCCACCGAACTTGCGCCGCTCCCCCCACGCGGTTAAGTGGCGCGCGACAAAGGGGTTTGCACTAAGGTTGCGCGATCGCGGCCAGCAATAAGGATCATTTGTGTCATGAGCACCACTCCCACGGCGAGCGATACTCAAGCCACCGAGGAAACCGGCGAAGGCACGGGCCTCCCGATGAGCCGCGCCGCGCTCGATGCGGAACTCAAATCGATCATTGCCGATGTGCTGGGAATCGATAGCGAGCAGGCCGACGCGCTCGACAATGACAGCGGCCTGTTCGGCCATCTGCCCGAACTCGACTCCATGGCGGTCGCCGGTCTGCTGACCGAGATGGAAGACCGCCTCGACATCGTGATCGAGGATGACGACGTCGATGGCGAAATGCTCGAAACCTACGGCGGGCTGCTGGCCTTTGCTGAAGGCAAGCTTGCCGAGGCTTGAGAACAGTTCGTGATAGGGACTTGGCCCTGCACCCTGCCCGGTGGCAGGGTAAGTGAAGAATTGGTCCTCCGCTTCGGCGAGAGTTCGGGGCCGAAAATCCTCATAATCCCCCCGCTTTTCAGCGAACACAATTTGATGCGCCGTCAGCTGGTTCAGCTGATGCGAAAGCTGGCCGACGCCGGGATCGGTTCCGTCCTGCCCGATCTCCCGGGCTGGAACGAAAGCCTTCAGCCGCTTGAAACGCAGACGCTTGCCTTCTGGCGCGAGGCTATGGCGCAGGCTGCACGGGCGAACGGTGCCACCCATGTGCTCGCCGTTCGCAGCGGAGCGGTGCTGACGCCGCCCGCTCTCCAAGGATGGTCCTACGCCCCGCAATCGGGCGCCAAGCTGCTGCGCGGCATGGTCCGTGCGCGCACGATTGCGAGCCGCGAAACAGGTCAGCCCGAAACCAGCGAGGACATATACCAACTGGGCCGCACGCAAGGCGCGATGCTGGCAGGCTGGCGGATCGGAGTGGCCATGTTTTCGGAACTGGAACTGGCCGAACCGCCAAAGCATGATGCGCTGGTCGAGATCAAACAGGGGCAAGTCGGCGGCCCTGCCCTCTGGCTGCGCGCCGAGGCGGCAGAGGATACAGAACAGGTCGCGAGCCTTGCGGGCATCATAAACTCGGGCCTTGCGGAATCCGCGCAATGAGCCGCCTGCACTTCACCTTCGGCTGCGGCAGTTTGAACCTTGCAGGCACGCTCGACACCGCACCGGGCACGACCGGGCTGTTGCTGGTGAGCGGCGGGAACGAAATCCGTTCGGGCGCATTTTCCGGCCAGTCGCAGCTCGCAGCGCGCATATCTGCCAAGGGCTTTCCCGTATTCCGCTACGATCGCCGCGGGATTGGCGAAAGCGAAGGCGAGAACCGCGGCTTCCGTTCGAGCGAGAAGGACATTCGCGCTGCGGTCGAGGCGTTCCGCAGCATGGTCCCGCAGATGGACCGCGTTATCGGTTTGGGTAATTGCGATGCGGCATCGGCGCTGATGCTGAGCGGCGGCGCAGGGCTCGACGGGCTCGTGCTTTCAAACCCGTGGACAATCGAAGAAGCGGAAGAATCCGCCACCAAAGAACCTCAACACGCCCCCGAATCGATCCGCGCGCGCTATCTTGAAAAGCTCAAGAACCCGCGCGAGATTGCCCGATTGCTGCGCGGCGGGGTCGATCTGGGGAAACTGGCACGCGGGGTGATGCAGTCCCTGCGCCCTGCCCCTGCGGCATCGGGATTGGCGGAGGAAATGCGCGCAGGGCTGGCAGGCTTTGAAGGGCATGTCAGCATATTGCTCGCCACCGCCGACCGCACCGCGCAAGTGTTCCAGACCAATTGGGACAAAAACGATCCGCGCATCACCAGCTGCCCGGGTGCAGGCCATGCCTATGTCGAACCTGAACACCGCGACTGGCTAGAGGCACAGGTGCTCGCAGCCTTGCGCGCCTAGCGCGTAAACAGGCTCACCAGTTCGACATGCGTTGACCAGCGGAACTGCCCGACGGGGCGCAGCTTTGCGAGTTTGAAGCCTCCGGCAACCAGCACCGCCGCATCGCGCGCCCAGCTTGAAGGATTGCAGCTGACATAGACCACGCGCGGACAAGTGCTTGCAGCAAGCTCTGCGATCTGCGCCTTGGCTCCGGCACGCGGCGGATCGAGCAGAACCCCGTCGAAACGGCTTGCCTCGTCTGCCTGTAACGGATTGCGGAAAAGGTCGCGGTGGATCGGGAGAACCTTGCCTCCCGTGCGGGCAGCAGACGCCTTGCAAGCAAGATGCGCTGCCTGATCGGCTTCGGCAGCGAGGACCTTTCGTGTCTTCGGCCCCGACTGCGCGAGCGCGAAAGCAAAAGTGCCGAGCCCGCTGAACAGGTCCGCAACAATCCGCGCCTCACCCAGCCATTCCCGCGCATCCTCGATCATCCGCGCTTCGGCATCTGCCGTTGCTTGCAGGAATGCGCCCGAAGGCAGTCCGACGGGAAGACCAGAGAGGCTGATCGTCGCAGGCTCGGGCTCCCACACGGTTTCCGCGCCATATCCCTGATCGATGGTTAGCCGAGCAAGCCCGTTGTCACGGGCGAAATCAAGCGCCGCCTCGGTCGCTGCCAGCCCCTCGAGCGGGAAATGCGACAGGCCCAGATCCACCCCCTGATCGCAAAGCGTCAGCGCGATGTCGACATTGCCCTTGGGACCATGCGCGGCGATGAAAGCGCGCAGGGGCGCGAATATACGCTCTAGTTCGGGATGAAGCACCGGGCACTCGGCCAGATCGACGAGACGGTGCGATCCGGCCTCCTTGAAGCCGAGCACCGCCCCTTGCGCGGTGCGCAAGGCGTGCAGTGTGCCACGGCGGCGCGTTTCGGGGGGCGAGAGGTGTTCGGGAAGAAGTTCGGCCACATCCAGCCCCTGCCCCTTGGCCGCGTTCGCAACCCGGTCGCGAACAAAATTGCGCAAAGTCTCGTCATCGGCATGTTGAAGCTGGCAGCCGCCGCAGGTCCCGAAATGGCGGCAGGGCGGTTCGACGTGGTGTGGTCCGGCTGTAACGACGCCGCCTGCATCGACACGGTCACCGGGCACGGCGAGCGCGACATGCTGCCCCTCTGCCGTGACCCCGTCACCGCGTGCTGCCAGTCTCACGATCTCGTTCACAGGTGTACCTTCGTTCACAAACATGCCGCCAGAGCGCCGGAAACCGCCTCTGCGAGTTCGAGCGGCGTGAATGCCGCGCCGCATTGGTGCGCTGCCTCTCCATGAAGCCAAACAGCATCCCGCAAAGTCCCATGGTGACAGTGAACGGGGGAGCGTGCCTTGCAGGG
>PALE01000004.1 GCA_002706445.1 Erythrobacteraceae bacterium | reverse complement strand
CCATCAGCATGATCGCGCAGGACCGCTTCGATTGCTTGAAAGACGACAGCGTCGCTTCGAGCATGGTCGTCATGCGCGCGCGATTGGCGAGACCTGTGAGTGAATCGAACTGGGCAGCGTATTCCGCTTCGCGGGCTTCGGCGAGCGCGCGGGTTACATCGCGTGCCGTGCCGTGCCGTGGAGGCCCTGAAAATTGCCTTCCGCGTCAAGCCGCGGTCCGGCCGAAATTTCCCACCAAGTCTCCTTGTTGGAACAGGTTACCTGCACGTTCAGGCGCGAAATCGGACTCCGTGATTTGAGCCGGAATTGCAGCGGGCGCGAAGTGCCACCGGCGCCGGGCGAATTGTCGGTCGCCATCATCTCGGTCAATTCCTTGCCGAGCATCTCGCTTTCCTGCAGGCCAAGGGATGCACACGCCTTGGGCGAGATATATGTCAGGCGCCCTTGCGAATCCGATTGCCAGAACCAACCCAGGTCTGCCTTTTCCAGCCCCGACAGGAGGTTTGCCCGGCGATCAGTTTCCTGCGCCAGTTCCATATTCTTCGCGGCCTCCAGCTTGGCATTCGAGCTGGAAAATTTCGAAAGTAGCGAAGCCATCGTGTTCCATCATTCCTGTAATTCGACTGATTAAGGTAAACACAAAGGAGTTTAGGAAAGGCTAATTCGCTGTGCCTTGCTGGCGCTGAGAGCGACGATCACAGCGGCTTGCCAGTTGCCGTCATGCAGGCCATTGATAGGCAATAACACAGGCTCCTGCACATTCGTGGGCGGAGGGTCAGAAAGGGAAGAGAGAGATGGCCAAAGCCAAGGTTACGCTTGAGAACGAAGCGGCACAGTCCACTAACGCGCTAGGACCTCTGGTCGGCTTGGCGCGAGAGGACTTCGTGGGGGCCGTTGCGCTGTTGCTGCGCGAAACCGCAAGCGACCCGGGACGCGCCATGCGCCATGCCCGTACTTTCGGCGAGGACATGGTTAAGATCATGACCGGCAAAAGTGACCTGGCTCCCGATCCCAAGGACAAGCGTTTTCAGGACCCGGCGTGGCAATTCAACCCCTTCTTCCGCGCCGGTGCGCAATACTATCTCGCAATCCAGAAGAGCACCAACAACTGGCTGCAAGAGCTTGAACTCGATGAACTCGAACGCAACCGGGCAAATTTCATCGCCAATATCATTCTCGACAGCCTCGCGCCGACGAACTCGCTGATCGGCAACCCGATTGCGCAGAAGCAAATCATCAATTCAGGCGGCCTGTCGCTGATCAAGGGCCTGCAGAACGCCTATAACGACATGGTCCACAACAAGGGGATGGTGAGCCAGGTAGACAAGCGTCCTTTCAAGCTCGGCGAAAACGTCGCCACGTCGAAAGGCAATGTCGTCTATCGCGACGAAATTATGGAGCTGATCCACTACGCCCCCTCGACCGAGGAAGTGTACGAGGTTCCGCAGCTGACCATCCCACCGCAGATCAACAAGATGTATATCAACGACTTGTCGCCCGATAAGTCTGTGGTCAAATGGCAGGTCGACAACGGCATCCAGACCTTCGTGATCTCGTGGCGCAACCCGACCAAGGAACAGGGCCGCTGGGCCATGGCGGACTACATCGCCGCCTGCGAGAAGGCGCTCGAAGTGGTCTCGGAGATCACCGGATCGAAGAAGGTCAATGTCTCGGCCGGCTGCTCGGGCGGTCAGACCGCATCGGTGCTAGCCTCGAAACTGGCAGCGACCGATAATCCGATCCTCGGCACGCTGACGCTGATGGTCTGCGTGCTTCACCCCAAGCCGACCGATATCGAAGCCGGCTCACTGGTGAGCGAGAACGGCATGGCGCTGGCCCGCAAACGCGCGGAAAAGGCTGGCGTCATCAAGGCTGATGACCTCGCGCGCGGCTTTGCATGGCTGCGCCCCAATGATCTCATCTGGAATTATGTGATCAACAACTACCTGCTCGGCATGGACCCGCCCGCCTTCGACGTGCTGTTCTGGAATGCCGACGCGACCAATCTCTCCTCCAGCTTGATGGGCGATTTCCTGACCCTGTTCGAAACGCTCGCCTTCACCAAGCAGGGCGAGGTCGAAATGGCCGGGCACAAGGTCGATCTGAGCAAGGTGACGAGCGATCTCTTCATCCTCGGCGGTGTGACCGATCACATCACCCCTTGGAAAGCGACCTACCGCTCCACCCAGCTGTTCGGTTCGAAGAATGTCACTTATGTGCTCAGCCAATCGGGTCATATGCAGGCAATCCTCAACCCGCCCGGCAATCCCAAAGCCAAATATTTCGTCCAGGAGAAGAAGGGCAAACTCCCCGAAACGGCTGACGAATGGCTGCAAGGGACGCAGGAGGTTGCGGGCAGCTGGTGGCCGTACTGGATGGAGTGGATTCAGGAACGTTCGGGTAAAAAGAAGCCTGCACCCGAAACTGTGGGCAGCAAGGCCCATCCTGCGCAGGAAAGTGCGCCCGGACTCTACGTCCTCGAGGAAGTCTGATAGGGCCTCTTCAAGTTTGCGTTTGCAACTTGAGTAACACAAGCGAAGCCCGCGCTTCATCGAAGCGTGCATGGCTGCCACCAAGGAACCGAAGCACAGTGACCGATGCCAACAAAGACGCGCTTTTCGGCGCGCAAGTCACGATGGAAGACGTGGGCGGACGCACGCTGAGGGTCGCTCACTGGCGGCTCGACGAACCTTCCGAGCACCTGCCGGTTCTGTTCTTTAATGGCATTGGCGCCAATATCGAAGCTGTGGCCCCGCTGGCAGCGGCGCTGACCGAGCGCCCCTTCATCATGTTCGATATGCCGGGTGTCGGCGAATCCCCCGACCCGCTGGTTCCCTACAACCCCTTCACGATGAGCTGGACCGCCGCGCAATTGCTCGACCGGCTCGGCGTTGGCGAGGTTGATGTCATGGGTATCAGTTGGGGCGGTGCGATGGCCCAGCATTTCACCATGCAGCACGCCAAGCGCACGCGCCGGCTGGTGCTGATCGCGACCAGTGCGGGGATGCTGATGGTTCCGGGCAATCCCAAGGCATTGACGAAGATGGCCAATCCGCGCCGCTACATCGACGCCGACTATATGCTCAAGAATTTCGAGACGCTCTACGGCGAAGGCCTTGGCCAGACCAAGGGTAAGGGCGGGCACATGTCGCGCCTCAAGCCGCCCTCCCCGCGCGGTTATATGTATCAGCTATTGTGCATGTTGGGCTGGACCAGCGCGCCCGCGCTGCCGTTCCTGCTGAAACAACAAACGCTAATCATGATGGGCGACGATGACGCCATCGTGCCGCTTGCCAACGGCAAGTTCCTCGACATGCTGATCCCCAATAGCGAGCTCAAGGTCATGAAGGGTGGCGGCCACCTGTTTCTGCTGAGCCACAAGGACGAAAGCGTCGAGGCGATACAGGAATTCCTCGGACGCCCCACTGGCGAAGGCGAAGCATCCGCCGCCGCCTGATAGCGGCTGGACTCACGCCCCGGATTGCGACAGTCTCCCTCCCAAATATGGGAGAGAGAAGATGGCGACCTATGACCTCATCATCAGGGGCGGTACAATTGTCGATGGGACCGGAGAAGAACGTTTCACAGGGGACGTCGCGGTCAAGGACGGGCTGATTGCCGCAGTCGGGACGGTCAATGGCGATGCCACCCGCGAAATCGATGCAAGCGGCAAGGTCGTCGCTCCCGGATTTGTCGACATTCACACCCATTACGACGGGCAGGCCACCTGGGATCAGGAAATGGCCCCTTCGAGCTGGCACGGTGTCACCACCGTCGTGATGGGCAATTGCGGCGTCGGCTTCGCCCCTGCCCGCCCCGACCAGCACGAATGGCTGATCGGCCTGATGGAAGGGGTCGAGGACATTCCCGGAACCGCATTGGCCGAAGGGATGACATGGGAGTGGGAAAGCTTCCCCGAATATCTCGACGCGCTCGAAAAGCTGCCGCGCACAGTAGATGTCGGGACGCACGTGCCGCACGGTGCGGTGCGCGCCTATGTGCTCGGCGACCGCGAGCGTCCCGGTGCCATCCCGACAGAAGAAGACATCAAGCAGATGAGCCAGATCGTCGAAGACGGCGTTCGCGCAGGGGCGCTCGGCTTCTCGACCAGTCGCACAGTGATCCACAAGGACATCGACGGGGTCGTTGTCCCCGGCACCACAGCGACTTCCGAAGAGCTGATCGAGCTTGGCCGCGCTATGGGCCGTGTCGGCTATGGCGTGTTCGAAATGGCAAGCGACATGATGCGCGAATGGGACGAGTTCGGCTGGATGGGACAGTTGAGCCGCGAGACGGGCCTCCCCTGCACTTTTGCCGCGCTGCAATCGATCGCAAAGGAAATGCCGCTCGACGAACAGATCGCCACCATGCGCGCCGAAAACGACAACGGCGCAAATATCGTCGCGCAGATCGCGCTACGCGGGAACGGCATCATCATGGCGTGGCAGGGCACGGTCCACCCGTTCCGTTTCCGCCCCAGCTATATGGCGATTGCCGATCTGCCGTGGGAAGAACGCAAGGCAAAGCTGCTCGATCCCGCTTTCAAGACCCAACTGCTGTCCGAAACGGTCGATCTCTCCGATCAGCCGCAGGATATTGCCGGACTGCTGATGGTGGTTTCTGCCGGATGGACCATGCAGTTCGAAATGGACGACGATTTCGACTACGAACCCGGCCCCGAGGCAAGCGTCGCGGCTCGCGCTGAAAAGGCGGGAATGTCGCCCGAGGAATACGCCTACGAGATGCTGTGCCGCGATGATTGCAACGGCTTCATCTATCTGCCGATCCTCAACTATGCCGACGGTAATCTCGACTTCCTCGAAACGCTCCAGCAATCGGAAGACACGGTCAATTCACTGTCCGATGGCGGCGCCCATTGTGGCACGATCTGCGACGCGGCCTCGCCCACCTTCATGCTCGAACACTGGGTCAAGAACCGCAAGCGCGGCGGGCGCATCACCCTGGAGAACGCGATCCGCCGCCAGTGCCGCGACACCGCTGTCCTCTACGGCCTCGAAGATCGCGGCCTGATCGCGCCGGGTTATCTCGCCGACCTTAACGTGATCGACCTCGATGCGATCAAGCTCGGAAAACCATGGCTCGCTTTCGACCTTCCCGCAGGCGGCAAGCGCCTGCTGCAAAAGGCCGATGGCTATGTCGCGACGATCAAGAACGGCGTCGTGACCTTCGAGGACGGCAAATGGACGGGCGAAACTCCGGGCGGCCTGATCCGCGGGCCGCAGCGCGCGGAACTGGCCGAAGCCGCGGAATAATCGGTTAGAGGTCGATCACGATCCCCTTGGACGGGTCGACCTCGCCTCCCACCATCGCGAGATAGGTCTCGCGCGCCGCTTCGAGGCCCTTGCGGATCTCGATCGCGATATTCCCGTCAACCGCCGCGAGGAAATCGTGCCAGGCGGCAGCGACCATCTTGGCCGCTTCGGCAGGTCCATGTTCCTTGAACAGAGCGACTGCGTGATCCGGCGCGAAGAACAGCGTCGGCGTTGGCCCGGGCAGGCTGTCCCCATCGCCCAAGGTCGAGCGCGCCTCGATATGGGTAGCGCCGACGAGGCAGGAGTATTTGAGCATGTCGCCGAAGTGGTGATGAAGCTTGCCGAGCACTTCGGCATTGCCTGCAAAGTCGACGCTGACGCAGTCGCCTAGCGTCAGATTGCCGATCTCTTCATAGGTGTAAACTTCATCGTAAATCCCTGTTTCCTCGACGAAATCGACATTCGATTCCGAGGTCAGCCCTACCCGCTTGATGTCGGGAGAATTGGCCTTGGCGACGCAAGCAAGGCCCATCGCGGTTTTTGACGAGGCGCTGGTGATGATTACCTTCTCTGCCTCGAACCAGCTCTCGTTCCGCATGAAATATTCGATCAGGAAACCAGTCTTGAACAGCGGGCCGTAAATCATCCGCTCGGACTCGCGCGCAGGGTCGTGCTCGGGATCGGCGGCAAGGCGCGAATACTGGTTGTAGATCGGGCTCATGGGCTGGCGGTGGTCGGCGGTATCGACAAACCCGCCCGCCGAAACGTTGCCCGGCACCACGTCGAGCTGCGTTGCCATCGGAAGATAGCCATAGACGCGCTCGCCCACGGCGATTTCGTCGCTATTGCTCTCGATCACCTTGGCGTGGCCCCACATCGGGACGATGCCTTTGCCCTCGGTTTCCTCGCCCTGCGGGGGGAAGAAGTTCCAATAGCCGAAGCCGTCACCGACGACCGCATAGGTAATGTTGTTGGCCGTGACCGAAAAGCTTTCGATCTGAAGCCGCACCGCACCTTCGGCGAGTTCGCTGTCGGGCAGTTCGACGAGAGTGGCGTCGGTAAGCTTGTCCTTACGCACCTGAACCTGGGCAAATGTCATCGCAGAATCTCCTGTCTCTTGCGCACAGGATTAGCCGAAGGCGAAGCCGCTGCCCACCAGACATTCGCTCGATTGACGTGGGTGCCCGATTATTCGTTCGAAGCGGGCGCCGACTGGGTGGGCGACAATTCGGCCATCACGCGGTCCGCGTCCTGCATCCGCATTCCGAGTCCGCGCGCGCGCAGCGAGCATATCTGCTCGATTTCCTGCGGATTGCGCTGCTCGTATTGCGGCATACGCTCTGCCAGTGCCTGCGCGAGCGGAACGCCCCGCTGCGCTTCGTAACGACCGAAAAAATAGGTCATCGCGCTCATCAGCGCGGCCCGGCTATCGGGCGTCATCTCGACCTCGGTCTCTGCCATCAGCGCGCCGATGTAGAGCGCGCAGTCGAGGTCCTCTTCGGGCGTGAAGGCGGTCTCGGCCTGTTGCGCCGCGACCGGTGCGCCCGCCGCCAGCACGGCGGCGGTCATCAGGCAAAGCGCCCGAAGCATCACACCCGCATCGGCATCAGCACATAGAGTGCCGGGCTCTTCTCGTTCTCGCGGATCAGCGTCGGTGCGCCCGCGTCGGCGAGGTGCAATTCGACTTCTTCTGCGTCAAACTGGCCGAGGATGTCCTTGAGGTAATTGGCGTTGAAGCCGATTTCGAAGCCGTCCGCCTTGTAATCGGCCATCAGCTCTTCAGCCGCATTGCCGTTGTCGGGCGAAGTGACCGAAAGCGTCACCTTGTCGGTATCGAGGCCCATCTTGACCGCGCGGGTCTTCTCGGTGGCGATGGTCGCGACGCGGTCCACACCTTCGAAGAACAGCTTGGGATCGACGCGCAGCAGCTTGTCGTTTCCGGTCGGGATCACGCGGCTGTAATCGGGGAAAGTTCCGTCGATCAGCTTGCTGGTGAGCACCACCCCGCCCTCTCCGCCGAGAGTGAAGCGGATCTTCGAAGCCGACAGATCGACCTGGACCGCGCCATCCAGCGCTTCTTCGAGCAGCTTACGCAGTTCAGCCACGGCTTTGCGCGGCACGATGACGTCGGGCATGCCTTCAGCGCCATCGGGACGGGCAAGCGTGAAGCGCGCGAGGCGGTGGCCGTCGGTCGCCGCTGCTTTGAGCACGGGCTCATCCTCATCGGTCACGTGCAGGAAGATACCGTTGAGATAATACCGCGTTTCTTCGGTCGAGATCGCGAACCGCGTGCGGTCGATCATCTCGGCCAGAACACGGGCGGGCACTTCGAACGAGGTCGGCAGGTCGCCTTCGACGATGACCGGGAAGTCATCACGCGGCAGGGTCGGCAGTTTGAAGTTCGAACGGCCGGCCTTGATTTCCATGCGATTGTCGCTGGTCTCAAGGCTCACCTGTGCGCCCTCGGGCAGTTTGCGGGCGATGTCGAACAGCAGGTGCGCCGACACGGTGATCGCGCCGGGACTTTCAACCGAGGAGGCGCTCATCGTTTCGACAACCTGCAAGTCGAGGTCGGTCGCCATGACGCGAACACTGCCGCCGTCCGATGCATCGATCAGGACGTTGGACAGTATCGGAATGGTGTTGCGGCGCTCAACCACCGACTGGACGTGGGAGAGACAACGCAGGAGCGTCGCGCGTTCGATGGTAGCCTTCATCGGACCTAGCCTATTCTCTTGTTTTCAACTGGACCCATTCGGTAGCGGAATCGCTGCCGAAAGCGCCCTTGGTTTGAAAAAACCTTAGCGCCGCTGACCATACGGGCAAGCGCGAGGCTTTGCGAGGGGAGAATGGGCTGGGGATAAGGCGTTGAGAGTTAGCCTGTGAAGCGATTCCGCGCGGTAAGAAGCTGCAACCACGCCTCGAAATAGGCGAAATCGCGAGTTTCGTTCAGATGCTGGTAGGACGGATAGCCCGCTCGGCTGAGCCAGATGTCAAACTGGTAGTCGTCCCCTGCCTCAAGCAGGGCAGCACCGCGCTTGAGCTTTTCTTTCCGGCTACGGATCATTCCGCGATCATTCGCTTCGGCTTCTGCGCGTTGGAAGCGCAGGAAGAATGTGGCGTAGGCCGCTGCATTGACCGTCTAATCGCGCGTCCAGCCAAGCTTGCGCTCACAATCGAGCAGAGCCTGATTGCTCGCCGCGTCCGCCTCTTGCGAGACCGGGCGACCGCCTGCGATATTGTTTTCGAACGCGTGTCTCACCATCGGCGTCGTCTCGTCGATCAGGCAGCTTTCCACATCCGCCTGCGACTGTGCCGCCGCAGGCGAAACGCAGGCAAACGCAGCCGCAAGAGCGGCGGGAGTAATGACTTTTTTCATGAAAACTTCCGCGTCTGTGTTCGAATGCGGACGAGACGTTACAGCGAGCCCGTCTCCAGCTTCTTGAGCGCGGTCAGAACGCCCATCCACGCCTCGAAATATTGAAAATCGGTCGTCGACTTGAAAGCCGAGAGCGAACGGTATCCGTTCTGCCGCAGCCAGCTGGCCATCTATGAATTGTCGCCGACAGCGAGATATCCGGCCGCGTTGCGTAGGCTCGCGAGCTGACTCTGCGACACGCCGCGCGCGACGAAGGCCCGTTCTTGGGCCCTATACCGCAGCAAGAACCCGGCATAGGCGCCTGCATCGATGGTCTGGGCACGCTGCCAACTGTGACGCTGCTCACAGGCCAGCATGGTGCGATTGAAAGCACCCCTGACTTCTGGAGGAGCCTCATAGCCAGGCTTGTTGAGGTTCATCAAAAGCGTGTGGACCTGTTCGTTCGAATTATCGATCAGGCACTGCTCCGCCTCGGCCTTGATCTGTGCGGATACAGGCGCGGCAAGCACTGCCAGCGAGCACGCGCCCGCTGCCAGAATCAGTTTCTTCATGATCACTTATTCAATTCCCCCAAAGGCTTGAACTCAGCCCACCATGGCCATGCCGCCATTAACGTGAAGTGTCTCGCCCGTGATGTAGCCGGCTTCGCGGCTTGCAAGATAAGCGGCAGCCGCGCCGATATCCTCGCCGCTACCCATCTTGCCCATCGGGATACGCGCGTTGATCACGTCCTGCTGCTTTTCGTCGAGCGCCGAAGTCATCGGCGTGGCGATAAAGCCCGGGGCGATACAGTTGGCTGTAATGCCGCGCGAGGCGACTTCCTGCGCGAAGCTCTTGGTCATGCCGGTGAGGCCTGCCTTGGCAGCGCAATAGTTCATCTGGCCCGGATTGCCCGTGTGGCCGACGACGCTGGTGATGTTGATGATGCGCCCGAAACGCGCCTTCATCATCGGCTTGGCGCTTGCCCGCATGATGCGGAAGGCAGCTTCGAGATTGACCGAGACGACCTGGTCCCACTCATCGTCCTTCATCCGCATGCCGAGGTTGTCGCGCGTGATGCCCGCATTGTTCACGACGATGTCAATTCCGCCCAGCGTGTCGAGCGTTGCCGGAATCAGCTCTTCGACCTGAGTCGAATTCGACAGATCGCAGGTNATNTCGACATGTTCGCCGCCGCACTCTTCGTGCAGCTGCTCACGGAAAGCGCGCAATTTTGCGCCATTCGAACCCGACAGCGCCACACGTGCGCCCTGTTTTGCGAGCGCGGTCGCAATCGCCGAACCGATTCCGCCGCTCGCGCCCGTGACCAGCGCATTCATTCCTTCAAGGTTAAACATCATGCGCTCTCCTTCGCAAAATTTTCGAGGTCTTCCATGGTGACGAGGCTGTGCGTTGCCGCCTCCTTGTCGATGCGGCCGATCATCGGGCCGAGCACCTTGCCGCCCAGTTCGACGAATTGATCTACGCCGTGTTCGCGCATTGCAAGAACGCTCTCGCGCCAGCGCACGCGGCCGGTAACTTGCTCGACCAGCAGCTTGCGCTCCTGCTCGGGGTCGCTGATCTGGCCGGCGACGACATTGGCGAACACGGGCAGCGCAAATTCGTGCATCTCGGTGTCGGCCAAGGCCTCTTTCATGCGATCGGCGGCGGGCTGCATCAGCGAGCAGTGGAATGGAGCCGACACCGGCAGCAGAACGCCGCGCTTGATGCCGTGATCCTTGACCAGGGCCACAGCGCGCTCGATCGCGCCCTTGTGGCCCGAGATCACGACCTGCGTCGGGTCGTTGTCATTGGCGACTTCGCACACCTCACCTTCGGCCGCCGCAGCTGCAAGCGCGCTTGCCTTCTCAATGTCGGCACCCAGCAGTGCGGCCATTGCGCCTTCGCCAACCGGGACGGCGGCCTGCATGGCCGAGCCGCGCAGCTTCAAGAGACGCGCAGTGGTCGCAAGATCGAAAGCACCAACCGCACAAAGCGCGGTGTATTCGCCCAGCGAGTGGCCCGCGACACAAGCGCCCTTGTCAGCGAGCTTCACGCCAAACTCGCTTTCGAGCACGCGCAAAGTCGCGATGGCGTTTGCCATGATCGCAGGCTGAGCGTTCTCGGTGAGGATCAGCTGGTCTTCCGGCCCGTCGAGCATGATGGTCGAAAGTTTCATGCCCAGCGCATCATCGACTTCCTCGAAAACGGCACGTGCAGCAGGGCTTGAGGCGGCTAGCTCGGCTCCCATGCCGACTTTCTGGCTACCCTGCCCCGGGAATACGAATGCGATCATCTTGGTATCTCCTGTTGGCGGGCGCGGTTAGCCAGCCCCGGCGGGACCCGCAAGCCCGAAGGGCACAACCCTGTTGGCAGCGGTGTGCCCGATTTCGGCGCGGCCAAGATAGCGAACGCCCATGCGGTCGCACCAATAGCGCGCGATTTCTTCCTCGCTTTGTCCGAATTCGACGTAGTTTTCGGGCACTGCGGTAATCGCCCCCAGACGCAGACCCGCAAGGCGTGGCAGGCTGCCCGAAAGTGCAAAGAACATACGGTCAATGGCATAGAGATGCTCGGAAACTTCCTCGACCATCAGCACATGGCCTGAAAGGTCGGGCATGATCGGCGTCTTGGCGAGCATCGCCAGCGTTATAAGGTTGAAGGCTGCCGCGGGCGTCGTTCCGTCTAGGCTCGGCTCCAGCCCCGAATTGTCGCCATTGAGCCAGCGCAGCACGCGCCGCACCGCCTCGCGCCCGGTCTCGGAGCGCGCGCTCACCGGCATGGAACCGTGCGCGCATTGGCCGATGTTGGCGCGATAGAGCGCGGCGAGCAGATAGCCGCAGTCGGAAAAGCCGACATAGGTCTTGTGCCGGGCGTCCCGGTTCATTTGCGCAACTGCCGCCTCGGCGATGCGGTTGGAGCCATATCCGCCCTTTGCGAACCACACAGCGTCGAAGGCCGGATCGTTGGCGCAGTCGAGCAGCGCGGTCAGGCGGGTAAGATCGTCGCCTGCAAAATGTCCGTGGCTGGCGAAGCATTGTTCGTGGAATGTCACCTTTGTGCCGGAAAATTCATCGGCCACCAGCGCCTCCAGAGCGGCGGCATGGTCGCGGGTGATCGGTGTCGCGGGCGCACAGATGGCGATATTCGTCATGGCTTCAGCCTATGGCGCTTGTCAGTGCCAGCGCAAGTCCATAACGATGCCCGCCATGACCGGGATCGACGACGCCG
>PALE01000003.1 GCA_002706445.1 Erythrobacteraceae bacterium | reverse complement strand
GCGCGCAACGTAGCTGCGCAAAACCTGCGCAATCGGTCTTGTCCCTGCTTGTGAGCGTGGTCCGCCCGCGCCTATACCTGTAGCCATGTCCGACGACCTGTTTGAAAACACGCCGACTTCGAGCGGCGACTATGATTCCTCCTCGATCGAAGTCCTTGAAGGGCTTGAGCCGGTGCGCCGTCGCCCCGGCATGTATATCGGCGGGACCGACGACCGCGCGCTGCACCACCTCGCCGCCGAAGTGCTCGACAACTCGATGGACGAGGCGGTGGCAGGCCACGCCAACCGCATCGAAGTGCGTCTGGAGGAAGGCAACAAGCTGACCATCAGCGACAACGGACGCGGTATTCCGGTTGACGAACACCCGAAATATCCGGGCAAATCGACGCTGGAAGTGATCCTGTCGACGCTGCACTCGGGCGGCAAGTTCTCGGGCAAGGCCTATGCCACCTCGGGCGGTCTCCACGGGGTCGGGGTTTCGGTCGTCAATGCGCTATCCTCGCACACCCGCGTGGAGGTCGCGCGCGACAAGCAGCTTTACGCGCAGGAGTTTTCCAAAGGTCAGACGCTAGGCCCCATCGAAGTCGTCGGCGCGGCCCCCAACCGGCGCGGGACCGCCGTGACCTTCGTGCCCGACACCGAGATTTTCGGTGATCGCGCGTTCAAGCCGCACCGCCTGTTCAAGCTGGCGCGCTCAAAGGCATACCTGTTCGCAGGGGTCGAAATCCGCTGGAAATGCGCACCTGCGCTGGCCTCGGATGACGTGCCCGAAGAGGCGACCTTCAAATTCCCCGGCGGTCTTGCCGATCACCTCGCCGAGCAGGTGGGTCAGCGCGAATGCGTCACGGCACAACCCTTCGCCGGAAAGCAGGCCTTTCCCGAAAAAGACGGCGTGGCGCAGGGCAGTGTGGAATGGGCTATCGCATGGCCGCTCTATTCGGACGGTTCGACCAGCTGGTATTGTAACACCGTCCCCACTCCCGATGGGGGCACGCACGAACAGGGCCTGCGCGGGGCTCTGACCAAGGCCTTGCGTGCTTTCGGTGAACTCACCGGCGCGAAGAAGGCCAAGGACATCACCGCCGATGATGTGATGACCGGCGCGGAAGTCATGCTCAGCGTGTTCATCCGCGACCCGCAATTCCAGTCGCAGACGAAAGACCGCCTGACCTCGCCCGAGGCGGCGCGTCTCGTCGAAGCCGCGGTGCGAGATCATTTCGACCACTTCCTCACCGACAATATGGAGCGCGGCAAGGCGCTGCTGGGTGAGGTGATGGAGCGCATGGACGAGCGGCTCAAGCGCAAGCAGGAACGCGAGATCAAGCGCAAGACCGCGACCAATGCGAAGAAGCTGCGCCTGCCCGGCAAGCTGACCGATTGCAGCGGCGAAGGCGACCGCGAGACCGAACTCTTCATCGTCGAAGGGGATTCGGCAGGCGGTAGCGCCAAACAGGCGCGCGACCGCAAGACGCAAGCGATCCTGCCGATCCGCGGCAAAATCCTCAACGTCGCCAGCGCCAGCGCCGACAAGATCCGCGCGAACTCCGAAATCGCCGACCTCGGCCTCGCGCTGGGTTGCGGCACGCGCAAGGATTGCGACGCGGAAAACCTGCGCTACGACCGCATCATCATCATGACCGACGCAGACGTCGACGGCGCGCACATTGCGACGCTGCTGATGACGTTCTTCTTCCAGGAAATGTCGGAAATCGTGCGCAAGGGGCATTTGTTCCTCGCCCAGCCCCCGCTCTACCGGCTTACGGCCGGCAAGGAGAGCCGCTACGCCCGCGATGACGCGCACCGCGCCGAGCTGGAGGCGACGGTGTTCAAGGGCAAGAAGGTCGAGGTTGGCAGGTTCAAGGGTCTGGGCGAAATGAACCCGCAACAGCTGCGCGAAACGACGATGAACCCCGACACGCGCAGCCTCGTGCGGATTACTTTGCCGCAAGAGTTTGAGCAGCGGGCGAGCGTCAAAGAGCTGGTTGACCAGCTGATGGGTCGCAACCCCGAACACCGTTTCAACTTCATCCAGAACCGCGCGGGCGAAATGGACCGCGACATGATCGACGCCTAATCGCGATGCCCGAATACAAGGACCCGCGCGAGGAAGACATCGTCTATGGCGACCGCCGGATTTCGCGGCCCGACAACTCGCTGCCCGATTGGGAGATGCCCGACACCGCCTATCGTCCGGTCCCGATCGTGTGGTTCACGGGCGCGTTCTTCCTCCACCTGATCGTGTCGGCTGTGTTGGCGATAGTGGTCCTTTCGAAAAGCGGCACCGTTTGGTTCGCGCTGTCCGCACTGGCGGCAGGCGGGATTGCCAAGTGGACATGGGACCGCGGGATGAAAGACGCAGGCGCCGGCTGGAAGATTGCCACCATTCTCATGCTGGCCTTCAACCTGCTGTTCGTGGCGGCGATTGCCTTCTCGGTCTGAGAATTTTGCGGGGCTCCGCGTAAGAAATCCCCGCCAGCTGAGACTAAGGGGGCATGACACAAGACGCAGACACCCTTTACCGGCAAGCGGGCGAACAATTTGCACCCGCGCTGGCGCGTCTCGCCCGTGCGGTGGAGCGCGATGCCGAAAAGGCGCGCGATCTCGAACAGGAGATGCACTGCGCATTGTGGACCAGCCTTGCCCGGTTCAAGGGCGATTGCGCGCTTAAGACCTGGGTGTACCGCGTCGCGCATAATGTCGCCGCCGATCATGTCGCCAAAGCGACGCGCGGACCGAAGAAGGTCCCGCTGGAGGAAATCGACGCCCTGCCCGCAGCCGGCAATATCGAAGTCCAAGCTGCCGAGGCGCTGGTGCTTGCGCAGGTTGCCGAACTCATGCGGCAACTTCCGCCACTCGATACGCAGGTCATCGTCCTGTGGCTCGAAGGCGAAAGCGGCGCGGACATATCCGAAATTACCGGGCTTTCGAGCGGAGCCGTCAGTGTGCGGGTCCACCGCATCAAGGCGCTGCTCGCAGGCCATTTCACCCTTCCTACGGGCGCAGGAGGCACGCCATGACCACCCCACCCTTCCCCGGCTGGCAGGATGCTGCCAGCGAGGCGCGTTTCAGCGATCCTGCGCAATTCGCCCGCAGCGTCGACCGCCTCACGCGCAATGTCCGCATCCGCAACGCCATTGAATACATCGCAGGCGGGTTGGTGATCGTGCTGTTCGGGGCGTCGGCTGTTGGCGCGATGATCAAGGGCGAGTGGCTGATCGCTGTCTCGCTCGCGCTGGTGGTCTCAGGCACGCTGGTGATCCTGTGGAACTTGCGGAAGCGGGCGAGCAATCTGGTGCGCCTGCCCGAAGAACCCTGTCTTGATCACCTGCGCCGCCAATATGCGCATCAATATGCCGCCCTGCGCGCCGTGCCCGTCTGGTATATCGGCCCGCTCGTCCCCGGCGTGGCGTTGCTCTATCTTGCTATCGGGACGCGCATTGCCGAGCGCACGGATTTCGTCACTCCCATCGAGGGGCTGCTCGGACCGGCGGCGATCACCTTCGGGATCTTTGGTGTGATTATCGCCGCAAACCTGCTCGCCGCACGCGCCCTGAAGCGCAAGATTGCTGAACTTGACGCGCTGGCCTGATCCGCGCCGCGCAATTAGAACCGGATTCATGGAGAGAATGATGAAACCCCTCGCCTTGACAGCCTGCACCCTTGCAGCCGCCCTTGCACCCGTTGCGCTCACCGCGCCGCTGAGCGCGCAGGAAACCGATGACGCTGTTACCGTGACTGCGGAACAGACCGCACTCGAAATGCGCGCCGATCAAGTGATCGCGCTTCTGAACGGCGAAATCGAGCCCGAAGACGTGCTGACCGAAGGCTTCATCGCGCAGGTTCCGCCAGCGCAACTCAAGGCAATCAGCGCGGCATGGACCACGCAATATGGCAAGGCGCTTTCGGTCGAGGAATTGCCCAACGCGGGCGGCACCCGCTCGGCCATCGCAATCCGGTTCGAGCGCGCGATCGCTCGCGGAGGGATCGCGATTGATGCAGGTGAAGATAACCGGATCAGCGAACTGCTGATCCAGACCTTCGATATAGTCGGCGACACGCCTCAAAAAATCGCAGCCGATCTCGACGCGCTGGCGGGCGAAGTCAGCTATTGGTTCGGCCCGGTCGGCGGAGGCGAGCCGGTGCTTGCCAGCCAGCCCGAGGCACAGATGCCGCTGGGTTCGACCTTCAAGCTTTACGTCCTCGCAGCCCTCGCCCGCGAAGTGGCTGACGGCAAGCGCAACTGGAACGACCAGGTCACGCTCGGCAAGCCGCGCAGCTTCCCGAGCGGGATGATGCAGGACTGGCCAGAGGACGCGCCTGTCACGCTGCACACGCTGGCGAGCATGATGATTGCGATCAGCGACAACACCGCGACCGACCAGCTGATCGGCGTGCTGGGGCGCGATGCGGTGTTCGAGACACTCGTCAATAGCGGGCACAGCGAACCCGCTCTCAACGATCCTTTTCTGACGACCCGCGAGATGTTCCTGCTCAAGAGCGGCCCCGCCGGCCGGCTTGCGACCTATCAGCGCGGCGATGCCGATGTGCGTTTGCAAGTGCTCGACGGTCTGGAGACCTTTGCCACTCCCGCAAGCGAGGTCGAAGCGGCCTTTCTCAATGGCCCGATTGCGCTCGACGTCGAATGGTTTGCGAGCGCTGCCGATCTCGCCGCTCTGATGCGATTCATGCGCGAGACTGCCGATCCCGAAGCCTTTGCCATCATGGGGATCAATCCCTCCATGCTCGATAGTTCGCGAACCGATTGGGCCTATGCCGGATACAAGGGCGGCTCCGAGCCGGGGGTGCTGAACCTGACATGGTTGCTGACCGATCATGAGGGCCGCGATCATGTGCTGGTGCTCAGCTGGCGCAATGACGCGGCCAGTCTTGATGCCTCCGCGCTCGAAGCGATAGCCCAGCGCATCCACGCGCTGCCGCAATAGCGTGCGCACCCTCCCCCTTGCGCAGCGCGCCCGCGCCGCTTAGGGCTGCGTGAAATTATCCGTTTTGAAGGGAAACCCATGAGCGACCAGACTGGCGACCAGCAGCGTTTTGAAGGCACCAATGACTATATCGCAACCGAGGATCTGAAGGTTGCGGTCAATGCCGCGGTAACGCTGCGCCGGCCTCTACTGGTCAAGGGTGAACCGGGCACCGGCAAGACCGTGCTCGCGCATGAAATCTCCAAGGCGCTCAACGCCCCGCTGATCGAATGGAACGTCAAATCGACCACCAAGGCGCAGCAGGGCCTGTACGAATATGACGCGGTGGCGCGCCTGCGCGACGGCCAGCTTGGCGAAGAGCGGGTCCACGACATCCGCAACTACATCAAGAAGGGCAAGCTGTGGGAGGCCTTCACCTCGCCCGAACTGCCCGTTCTGCTGATCGACGAGATCGACAAGGCCGATATCGAGTTCCCGAACGATCTGCTGCAGGAACTCGACCGCATGAGCTTCGACGTTTACGAAACGCAGGAGCGGATCGAGGCCAACGAACGCCCGATCGTCGTCATCACCTCGAACAATGAAAAGGAACTGCCCGACGCTTTCCTGCGCCGCTGTTTCTTCCACTACATCAAGTTCCCCGACCGCGACACGATGGCCGACATCATCGAAGTCCACTTCCCCGGCATCCAGAAGGCGCTGGTGAAGAAGGCGATGGATGTCTTCTACGAACTGCGCGACGTGCCGGGCCTCAAGAAAAAGCCCTCGACCAGCGAGCTGCTCGACTGGCTCAAGCTGCTGCTGAACGAGGACATGCCGCTCGACGTGCTGCAGGATTCGAACCCCAACAGCGCGATCCCGCCGCTGCACGGTGCGCTGCTCAAGAACGAGCAGGACGTCATGCTGTTCGAACGCCTCGCCTTCATGGCTCGCCGTAACCCGACCTGATCTGGCTAATCTGATCGGGAGCAGCGCTTGCGCTCGTTCCCTGCTTGCCTATGATTGCTCTCGTTTTTCGATAGGGTTTTTACGCATGCCATCACCGCTTTTCCGCGCCCTGGCCGCAATGGCGGCGGGCGTTGCCGCCATGTCCGCCGCGACCGTCCACGCACAACCTGCCGAGGTTGAGATCGCGGCTGACAAGGACTGGGAGCACGCCTGGACGGAGATGAGCTTTCCCGCCTCGATCGGTGAATTCGAACGCAGCGGCGTGACCGCGTTCGAGGAGCGCGAAACCAATATCGCGGGAAGCTATTACCACGCGGGCACGGACACGATCCTGACGCTCTACATATACCGTCCGGGCAATCCTTCGACGGCAATCTGGTTCGACCGAGCGCTCATCGCGATTGGTGCCGAAGATGCCTATGGCGCGGTCGATCTGGAGGACATGAAGATCGGCAGTTTCATCCCCAACGGCGGGACCAAGGCCAGCGGGCTGTCCGCCGTGCTGGCAGTCGATGGGAATTTCCGTAGCACCGGCGTCGCGATGTACCGTTCGGGCGAATGGCTGGTGAAAGTGCGTGTGAGCTCGCGCAGGCTTTCGGTCGCGCAGATGGACAGCGTGCTCAAATCGACACTGGGCCGAATGCCTGCGCTGGACAATGTCGATCCGAACCCTGCCCAGTTCGTCGCGGAGTGCGATGCAGTGCCGACATCCTCGGCAACTGCAGTGACGGAAAATCTCGGCACGATCGCGCTTGGCGAGGCGATCGCGCTGGTCGCGATGCAAATGCCCGAGGAAGATCGGGCAACATTGGAAGAAACGGGCAGTCTCGAGGCCGATCCGGCGACGCTAACCTATTGCCGCGAAGGGCCGCGCTCGCGCCAGTACAATGTCTTCCGCAGCGCAGATGGCAGCGACCGTTTCACCGTGGCGCTGGGCGATGCGGGACGCAGTGTGGATGTATACCCCGATGCGGTCGCAACCGAGCTCGACACGACAAGTGCCATGACGACTTACGCCGTGCGTTCTGCAACCGGGCTCGAGTATGTCCTCCATACGCCCTATGTGGGCCTGCCGAGCGTTCAGCAGGTCGGCCAGAGCCTCAGTGGACAGGTCATTGCCACGGTTACCCGCCCGCTCGAAGACGGCGTGGGAGCGGATATCTCGCTGTCGGTAACGCCCGAATAGAGCCTGACCGGTCGGCGGTCAGAGGCTGTAGGCCAGCTCGAAGTCGCCCCAGCGGCGGCCATTGATGACGAGCGGGATGTAGACGTTGCGGACCACTTCATAGGTCGTTCCGTCGCCTTCCTGCCGATAGACTGCCATCATATAGGGCGCTTTGGAGGCTTTCGCCTTCTGGTCGATCGCTTCGAACAAGATGCGACCGTTGCGGCAATATTGCGTGTCATGCGCCACATCACCCGTGGGTTGCAGTGACTTTTCGCTGAGATGGGTGGGAAGGAAGCCCTTGGTATCGGTGCAGGCCGCGGCGATGATCTGCGGATCGCTCGACTTGGCTTCATCGAGCATCTTCTGCCAATTCTTGTCCGCCCAATCGCTGAGACCCGTGCGATAACGCTTGGGATTGCTGCCCGGGATAAGGCTGTAATTCTGATCGAACAGGTCAGCCTCTTTCAATTCACCCGCAGCAATTGCCGCTTCGGCAGTGGCGGCGACTTCGCGCGCCATTTCCTGCGCGCGCTCGACGACATGGCTGTCACGCGGGCTCAGGCCTGCCTGAACGAGTGAATCGAACATCTCGCTGGCGGTCATTTCGAGGTCTTCCATGCGCTTGTGCGCACCCTGAAGCTGCTCCTCGTTGGCGCGCGCAGCGCTGTCGAAACTGGTAAGGACCTTTTGCACGGCATCGACGTGGTTCGAAATCGTGCCGGTGGAACGCGCAATGACGTCGTTCTGCTTGTCGACTTCCTCGACCAGCTCCCCAACGCTCGAAATCGTGCGTTCGATGCGGGCGACGGATTCCTTCGCCTGCGTACTGGCGCCCGAACCTTCCTCGATCCGTCCGATCACCATCGCGGCTTCGTCTCCGAGTGCGTCAATGGTGGTGGCGATTTCCTCGGTCGCTTTGCGGGTGTCGTTGGCAAGGCTTTTAACTTCGCTCGCGACCACTGCGAAAGTGCGCCCGGCATCGCCTGCACGCATTGCTTCGATAGTGGCGTTCAGGGCGAGGATATTGGTCGTTTCGGCAATATCGTCGATGTCCTTTGCGCTGCGTTTCACCTGTTCCATCGCGGCCGAGAAGCTGGTGACATGCTGGCCAAGTGTTTCGACGAGGTTGAGCAATGACGCGATCTGGCCAAGCGATGACTGGATAAGCGCGGTGCCCTCGCCCAGACGCTCTATCGCACGTTCGGAAAGCAGGCGCGCCTCGTCGGAGGCTTCTGCGACCTTCGTCTGGTCGGATTCGAGCGCGACCACCGTATGGCGCAGCGCCTCATGCTCGCCGCGGAGCACTTCCGACGATTTGATAACGGCCTCGACGATCCCGGCAACGTCGGTGCAACCGACTGTAACCGCCCCGCATTTCTCGGGAATGGCGTCGAGCGCGGAAGCATTGGCAATGTCGATTTCAATCGGCTTCATTAGTCACGAACCCCTGTGGAAAGCCCTTATGCGCAGACCAGTAACCATTGATGGTTATCGAAGGCTTAAGCAGCGCGGCGAAACGACCACGCATAGGACTGGAAAGCGCGTCAATTCGAGGGTAAGCCCTGCCCATGTTTTTCAACTTCATGGACGAACTGCGAGCGGCGGGCATCGGCGCAAGCTTTAAGGAGCACCTCACTTTGCTGGAGGCGCTCGACCGCGATGTGATCGAACAGACGCCCGAGGCGTTCTATTATCTATCGCGCGCGACCTTCGTGAAAGACGAAGGCATGCTCGACAAATTCGACCAGGTTTTCCACCGCGTCTTCAAAGGCGTGATGACCGATTACGGCCAGAACCCGGTCGATATTCCCGAAGACTGGCTGAAAGCGGTGGCCGAGAAATTCCTCTCCGAAGAGGAAATGGCCGAAATCGAAAAGCTGGGTTCCTGGGACGAGCTGATGGAGAAGCTCAAGGAGCGTCTCGCCGAGCAGGAAAAGCGCCACGAGGGCGGCAACAAGTGGATCGGCACCGGCGGCACCTCGCCCTTCGGCAATTCGGGATACAATCCCGAAGGTGTGCGGATCGGCGGCGAGAGCAAGCACAAGCGCGCGGTCAAGGTGTGGGAAAAGCGCGAATTCAAGAACCTCGACAACACCAAGGAGCTTGGCACGCGCAACATCAAGATGGCGCTGCGCCGTCTGCGCCGCTTTGCGCGTGAGGGCGCGCAGGACCAGCTTGACCTCGACGCGACGATCGAAGGAACCGCCAAGCAGGGCTGGCTCGACATCCACATGCGCGCCGAGCGCCGCAATGCGGTGAAGCTGCTGCTGTTCCTCGACGTGGGCGGATCGATGGACCCGTTCATAAAGCTTTGCGAAGAGCTTTTCAGCGCGGCCACCACCGAGTTCAAGAACATGGAGTTCTTCTACTTCCACAATTGTCTCTACGAAGGCGTGTGGAAGGACAACAAGCGGCGCTGGCAGGAACGCACCAAGACTTGGGATGTGCTCCATAAATATGGCCATGATTACAAGGTGATCTTCGTCGGCGATGCCGCGATGAGCCCTTATGAAATCACCCATGCAGGCGGTAGCGTCGAACATATGAACGAAGAAGCCGGCGGCATCTGGATGAAGCGCGTTTGCGACACCTATCCTGCCACCGTCTGGCTCAACCCCGTGCCCGAAAAGCAGTGGGGCTATTCGCAGTCGACCAAGATCATGAAGGAACTGGTCAACGATCGCATGTACGGCCTGACGCTCGAAGGGCTCGACGAAGCTATGCGCGAANTGTCTCGCAAGCACGGTCACTGATTTGCATTCGACCGCGCTGCCACACGGGATCAGCCTGATCGATCCGCGCCCTGTCCACGAAGAGAGTCCCTACACCTTCGAGCTTCCGCACCCCGATCATGTCGCGGCGGTGCAGATCGGCGATCTGGTGAAGGCGATCTTCTCCGATGTCGATGGCGGCCACCCTGCCGAGCGGATGTGGGTTCGCGTCGACCGTATTGAGGACGACTGGTTCGCAGGCGAGCTCGACAGCACGCCTTCGGACATGAAAAACCTCGAAGCGGGCGATCCTGTGGGCGTTCCCCGTTCGCATGTCATCTCCGTCTTCACCGGCGACGGACGAAAGCTGCCCGAAATCCCCCCGCGCCCCGATTACTGGCAGCGCTGCTTTGTCGATGTCTGCATTCTGGAACGGCGCAGCCATGTCGATTACCTCTATCGCGAACCGCCCGACATGGCGCGCGAGGGAGATACCTATCCTGACAGCGGTTGGCGTCTGCGCGGCACTCCCGAAGCTATCGAGGAGGATGAGGGGCGCGAGGATCAGTTCGAATATGTCGCATTGGGCGCAGTCCTGAACCGTGATGACCGCTGGGTTCATCTGTTGGACGAAGAACCGGGCGTGGCGTTCCAGTGGGACGCAGAAACGCAGGACTATCTCCGCACCGAACGGCCCGACCTGCTCGAAAGCGGTGACGCGGAAGAATGACATCGGCGCCGGTCTGGCCTAGGCCGCACTCGCAATGTCGCTGATTCGCAAGCTCTCTACGATGCGTGGCCCGCTGATGCTGGCGCTCATCCTGTCGGCGCTGGGCATGAATGCCCTGATCCCGACCGGCTATATGCTTGCGCCGAGCGCGGACGGTTCGATTGCGGTCACCGCCTGTCCCACCACCAATGCGCTCGCCCGCTCGCTGGCCGAGCGCGATGCCTTGGCCGATGACGGTATCGATCACGCGGCGATGGGTCACGTTGTCGAGGGCTCAGACGATGATAGCGGCAAAGGCTCCGGTCTCGCGTCGCCGAGCAAGGATTGCGCCTTCTCCGCGCTCGCATCGGGCGCAACGCTACCCGATGCGGTCGGCTTTGATCGGCTTGCAGCCGTCGAAAGCGACCTTACGGCTCCCGAGCTTCAGGCTTTCGCCACCCGACCTGCCCGTTACCTGCGGCCTCCTTTGCGCGGCCCTCCGCTTCTCGGCTGATCCACACCCACTAACCGCGCTCTAGCCCCGGCCTCGCTGGCCGGTGGGCGCGTCTGTAGATCAAGCACACGAGACAAACATGTATTCCAAAGCTCTTTTGCGGGGCGCCATGCTGGCGTCCTGCTCGATACTCATATCCCAACCCGCTTTCGCACAAGACACCAACGAAGCGGACGATTCCGATACGGTCCTGACAGATACGATCGTCGTCACCGCCGCCCTTCCGGCTACTGCGAGCGCCGATGTGCTCACTCAGCCCGAACAGATCGCCATGGCAGCCGACACCGCCGCTATTGCGGCACGCACTCCGGGCGGTGCGCTGGTCGGCAATGGCGCGTTGTCGGGTCAGCTCTCCTATCGCGGACTGGCAGGGCAACGGGTGTTCGGGCGCGNCAACGGGCAACGTTTTNCCTCTGGCGNTCCCAATGCGATGGACCCGCCACTTCACTATGCGCCGTCGGTTCTGGTCGAGCGGATCGAGATCGCCCGCGGCGTCGCGCCGGTTTCGAGCGGTCCGTCGCTGGCAGGTGCAGTCAACGCACAGCTCGGCGAAACGCAGTTCACCGATAGCGAGACCCTCTCGCCGCAAGCGCGCCTCACAAGCCAATATCGCAGCGTCGACAACAGCTACGCGGTGGGCGGCATGGCAGGCCTCGCTAACNAGAACTGGCGCTTCGGCGTCATCGCGAGCCGCGAGGAAGGTGACGACTACGAATTTCCGGGTGGAACCGCTGTCGGCACCAGCTTCGAACGCAACCTCTATGGCGTGCACGCAGGCTTTCGTACCGGCCCCGGCGAACTGTTCGTCGAATATCGCCGGAGCGAAACCGACCCGACCGGCAACCCGCCCTTCGCGCTCGATATCGTCTATTTCAACACCGATTTCGTGCAGGGCGGTTTTCGGGGCGAGATTGCGGACAAGGTCGCGCTCGACCTGCGGCTCGGCCATGTCAGCGTTCGGCATTTGATGGACAACCAGACCACCCGCCAGCCTGCCGCGCCCGCGATGATGGCACGCGCCACCTTTGCCGATGCCGACACCACCACCGCAGAAGCTTCGCTACGGTTCGGCTCGGCGCGGTCGTATCTCCAGATCGGCGGCGATGCCGAACTGGTCGATAAGTTCGTGACGATCACCAACCCGTTCAATCCCGACTTCTTCATCGATGCCCAACCCAATCTGCAATCGGAACGCCTGGGTGCTTTTGCCCAGTGGCGGGGCGCATTGGGCGCTGTCGAAATGGAAGTCGGAGGACGGGTTGATCGCACCGATCAGTCCGCAGGCATCCCGCAGCTCGGTTCCGCCGTTCCGATGGGACCGCGTGGACTGGCAGCGGCATTTACCGCCGCCGACCGCGAATATTCGGAGACGACGGTGGACGCGGTGGTGCGCGCATGGGTTCCTTCGGACACCCTCACCCCGCGCCTCACGCTCGCTCGCAAGGAACGAGTTCCAAGCCTGCTCGAACGCTTCGGATGGCTTCCGACCGAGGCGAGTTTCGGCCTGGCCGATGGCAATATCTACGTGGGGAACCTCGCCCTCGCGCCGGAAACCGCATGGATTGCCGAGGCAGGCTTCGATCTCGATGGCGAAGCCTTCTCGCTGCGCCCCACGGTGTTTTACCGCCGCGTCGATGACTTCATCCAGGGTGTGCCAGTAGATGCCACGGTGGGTGTGATCGACAGCCCGATCGAGATGATTGCCAATATGAACGGCGACCCCACGCCGCTTCGCTTCGGCAATGTCGATGCCGAACTTTACGGCGTCGATTTCGACTTCACGGTCCGCCCTGTGGAGCGCATCGAGCTGTCAGGCACGGCCAGCTATGTGCGCGGCAAGCGGCGCGATATCGACGACAATCTCTATCGCCTTGCGCCTGCCAATCTGCGTCTCTCGGCTGCGTGGATCGGGGATCGCCTGTCATTCGGAGCAGAACTTCTTACCGCTGCAAAGCAGGACAAGGTCTCTGCCTCCAACGATGAGCAGCCGAGCGACGGTTACGCCGTGGTCGGCCTCTTCAGCCGTTTTGCGGTAAGCGAGGCAATCAGCATCGAAGCCGGCGTCGAGAACCTGTTCGATACCGAATACCAACCGCATCTCGCCGGGCGCAGCCGCGTGGGTGCATCGGACGTGGTCCTCGGCGAGCGTCTGCCGGGTGCAGGCCAAGGCGGTTGGGTCCGGCTCAACGCGCGATTCTGACGAAGTCGAGGCAGGAACGAGGGCCGGTGCGCCGGTCCTCGTTCCACGCGCGTGTATCAATAAAGCAGATGCCCGCGCACCATCTGCACCCAGGCCGCCTCGTCGGCTGATGCCAGCACGTCGAGATCGTGCGGGGATGCGGCGGGGTTATCGACCCAATCGCGCAGCGCCGGACCACCGTTGATCACATCGATAGCCAGCACGTTGTCGGTGTATTCGTATTTGAAGTCTTTCCCGCGCCAGATCGGATAGTCAGGATAAAGGCTGCGGATCGCTTTGAATGCGAGCGCCTGCATCCGCCACGGCTTGAAAGCATGGTGCGCGTAGTCCGGCCCTTCTGCATGCAACATCAAGGCGTTGCAGAGCTTTCCTGCGTGTTTGTGGAAAGTCGGTTCGAACCAGCAATCGCGCATGATGACACCCGCGCACCATTCGGGCGCGATCCGTTGCATCTCGGCGGCGACCGCCTTCGCATCCACGTCCGGCGCGCCGAAAAGAACTTCGAGCGGGCGGGTGGTTCCGCGCCCTTCCGACAAGGTCGCGCCCTCGATCATCACCGTTCCGGCATAGCAGCGCGCCATGTTCACATTGGCGGCGTTGGGCGACGGGTTGATCCAGATGCGGTCTTCCGGCCAGCCATGTCCGGAACCGTCAGGCTGCCAGCCCTCCATCGTGACTACCTTATAGGCGACGTCGAGGTCGAAGTGCTCGATAAACCAATGGCCCATTTCTCCCATGGTCAGGCCGTGGCGCATCGGCATCGGCGCAGCCCCGACAAAGCTTTCGTGACCCGGAACCAGCAAAGTCCCTTCGACCGGCCGACCGGCGGGGTTCGGGCGGTCGAGAACCCACACCTCTTTGCCGTGTTTTGCAGCTTCTTCAAGGAGATAGAGCAGAGTGGTGACAAAGGTATAGATGCGGCAGCCAAGGTCCTGAAGGTCGAACAGGAAGACGTCAGCGCTCGACATCATCTGGCCGGTCGGGCGACGGACTTCGCCATAGAGGCTGAAGATCGGGATGCCGTATTTCGGATCGATCTCGTCCGCGGTCTCGACCATATTGTCCTGCTTGTCGCCCTTGAGCCCGTGCTGCGGACCAAAGGCGCTGGAGACCTGCACACCCTTTGCAATGAGCGCATCGAGGCTATGCGTCAGGTCTTGCGTCACGCTTGCCGGATGGGCGACCAGTGCAACGCGGCGACCTTCGAGTTCTGCGAGCAAGGACGGGTCGGCAAGCAGGCGGTCGATGCCGAATTTTACAGATGAAGTCATGCTGGTGAGGTGGCCCAAGCCATGTGCAAAGGCAATTGCTTTTGCTCCCCGCTCCCCGCCTATCGCGAGAGGGTGAGCGGACGGCACGCCGCAGCGTGGAAATCGGGCTTGCCGGGCGGAAAGGCGAGCGGCCAGTATTGCAGCGTCCCGTCGACGAGTTCGATCACCGCGCTAAGGCCGGCTTTCGCAGGGATGGGAAGTTCGGCAGCAATATTAGCCTTGAGCTCCAGTGTCCCCTGCCCGTTCGAGACATTGTGTCCGCTCGCCAAGGCGATTGCTCCGATATCCGCATCGCGCATGCCCTCCCGATAACTGTCAAAGACATAGGCCGCCCATTGGCCCGAGGGAGCGAGATTGAATTCGTGATAGCTCTCGCCGCCGTCCGTCTGCCAGAAGAACTCGAAGCAAGTGTGCTGCCAAAGTCCGCTCGCCCGTTGCGATTGCGCAGGCTCGGGAAACAGCACGCTATCGAGCGCGCCTTCGAGCCGGAATTCCACATCGCATCCCGCCGGAGTGGCGCGAATATCTGCGCAAAGGGCCGTGACCGGACCGGCTTTGCAATCGGGATGGAGCGAAAGGCTATGCATCCTCTGCGATATCGCGCCGCGCCGCCCGCTGCGCAAGCCTCTAGCCCCCTTCCCCGCACGCTGTTAAGCGCGCGAGCCATGAGCACTTACGAATCCGAACTGCTGCGCCTCCTCGAAAGCCGCGGCCACCTGCACCAGATCACCGATCCGGCCGCGCTCGATGCGCGCGCCAAGAAACAGGTCATCACAGGCTACGTCGGATTCGACCCGACCGCTTCGTCGCTACACATCGGCAATCTTGCTTCGATCATGCTGCTCAAGCGTCTGCAGCAGGCGGGGCATCGTCCGATCGTCATCATGGGCGGTGGCACGGCGAAGGTCGGCGATCCTTCGGGCAAGGACGAAACCCGCACGATGCTGACCGAAGAGAAGCTTGCGGCGAACATCGCGGGCATCAAGGGCAGTTTCGAGAAGATCCTGCGCTTCGACGACAGCGAAACCGGCGCGCTGCTGATCAACAATGACGATTGGCTGTCGAAGCTCGGCTATATTGAAATGCTGCGCGCCGTTGGTCCGCATTTCACCATCAACCGTATGATGACATTCGATTCGGTGAAGCTGCGGCTTGAGCGCGAACAACCGCTCAGCTTCCTCGAATTCAACTACATGATTATGCAGGCCTACGACTTCCTCGTGCTGGCACGCGAGTATGACTGCGTGCTGCAAATGGGCGGCAGCGATCAGTGGGGCAATATCGTCAACGGGATGGAA
>PALE01000002.1 GCA_002706445.1 Erythrobacteraceae bacterium | reverse complement strand
CAGGTCGAGCGTCGTCATCTCGGTGATGCGATAGCCGTAGAACGCCTCGCCGCCCGGATTGTCGGTCGCCGCAATGCTCTCGCGCGATTGCGGGAGATATTCGTCGGCAAGATAATCGCGCAGGCGCTGCATCGCGGGGAACAGCGTTCCCGAGACCGCTTCGGTCAATTCGGTGCGCGCGGTGGCGGCCTCTTCTTCGGTAAAGCTGTCGGGGATCGCGCCGAGCGGGGCGAGATAGGGATTGTTGTCAGCCGCCGCGCCCAATTGCGTGTCGAGCTGCTGGATCATGATCTCGACCGAGACGCGCGGCAGGGTGATCCCTTCGGCTGCGCCATTGCGGAAACGCGCAATCGACTGGTCGATGATCTTTGCCGCTTCGGTGTGGCGCGAGACGTTGTTGGCATAGTCCTGCGGCGTATCGAACGGCATCAACGCGCCGGGTGCGGAGAGGCGCGGATAGAAGATGTGGAACCCGCGGAAGTGGTCAACCGGCAGCGCGAGCAGAGTCTTGTAAACCTCGCCTTCGGTCGCAGCGAGAGTGCGCTGCTGGTTGTATTCAAAGGTATCGTAAGCGATCTGGTCGATCTCGCTCAGCGCATCGCGGTCGATCGCATGCAGCGCCGCGAGGGCTTGTTCGGCAGCGGCGCGCTCGGCCTCGAAAGAGGCGGCGGAATAATCGCCCAGCTTGTCTGCATCGGTGAAGTCGCCGCGGAAGAACGCGCCGAAGGGATTGCGCTTGAGCGCGGCGGCTTCGCTGCTGGCGAAGAGATCGTAGAGCGCTTGTTTGGCCGCGCTCGGAGCGGCTTCCTCGTGGTGTTCCGCGAGTGCAGCGGTTTCGACGCCCGGCATGGCTGCCAGAGTGGCGGTCGCGATAGCCGCGGCGCAGACGCGCGCGGTGAACTGGATTTTCATGTGGGAGCTCCCCGTTAGATGCCCTTGGATCGGCGGGGAGAATGTCGCCTTCGCCCGCGATGGACAAGCGCAAATGGGGTGCGGCGAGGCGAATGCTCGCTCACGGTAGAATAGAGCCGGACGAACGTCTTGCCATTGTGGCTGCGGCGTTCGTCCGGCTGAATTCGTCTTAGCGCGGCGCCATGCGGATGCCGCCGTCGAGGCGCACGTCTTCACCGTTGAAATAGCCGGTTTCGATCATGCACACAGCCAGCTTCGCGTATTCGTCCGGAACGCCCAGACGCTTGGGGAACGGCACGCTGGCGGCCAGCGCATCGCGCACGTTCTGCGGCGCGGCGGCGAGCAGCGGGGTGTCGAAAATGCCCGGCAGGATGGTGTTCACGCGAATGCCTTCGTTCATCAGGTCGCGCGCGATAGGCAGGGTCATGCCGATCACACCGGCCTTCGATGCCGAGTAGGCTGCCTGACCGATCTGGCCGTCTTCGCCTGCAACGCTGGCGGTGTTGACGATAGCGCCGCGATCGCCGTCTTCCGAAAGCGGATCGAGCGTCAGCATGCCCGCTGCCGACTTGGCGATGCAGCGGAAGGTGCCGATCAGGTTGACCTGAATGACGAAATCGAATGCGCTGGTCGGGAAGTGCTTGATCGAGCCGTCTTCCTTGGAGCGGCTGGCGGTCTTGATCGCATTGCCGATGCCGGCGCAGTTGACGAGGATGCGTTCCTGGCCGTGGGCTTCGCGGGCCTTGGCGAAACCGGCGTCGACATCTTCATCGCTGGTCACGTTGACCTTGCAGAACACGCCGCCGAGTTCGGCAGCCATGGCTTCGCCCTTCTCTTCGTTCATGTCGAAGATTGCGACCTTGGCGCCCTTGGCTGCCAGAGCGCGTGCCGTCGCAGCACCGAGGCCCGATGCACCGCCGGTGACGACTGCGGGGGTATTTGCACTGATTTCCATGTCTTCTCTCTCCTAGTGTCTCGTCTTAAACCATCTCGACAATCGTCACGTTGGCGACACCGCCGCCTTCGCACATCGTCTGCAGGCCCCATTTCTTGTTGTGACGCTTGAGCCCGTGCAGCAGCGTCGACATCAGCTTCGTGCCCGACGCGCCGAGCGGGTGGCCGAGCGCGATCGCACCGCCGTGGACGTTCAGCTTTTCGGGGTCCGCGCCGGTGTGCTTGAGCCACGCAAGCGGAACCGGAGCGAAGGCTTCGTTGACCTCGTAAAGGTCGATGTCCTCGATCTTCATACCGGCGCGCTGGAGCGCCTTGTCGGTGGCGAACAGCGGCTCTTCGAGCATGATCACCGGATCGCCGGCGGTCACGGTGAGGTTGTGGATGCGCGCCATCGGGGTGAGATTATAGCGCTTCAACGCTTCTTCGGAGACGATCAGCGCCGCCGAAGAACCGTCGCAAATCTGGCTCGCCGAGGCAGCGGTGATCTTGCCGTTGGGAGCGAGCAGTTTGACCCCCGCAATCCCTTCGAGCGTCGCATCGAACCGGATGCCTTCGTCCACCGTGTGCATTTCCTCGCCTTCGGGCGTCTCGATAGCAACGGGGACGATCTCTTCGTTGAACGCACCCGCTTCGGTCGCTGCGATTGCACGCTTGTGGCTTTCAAAAGCGAACTGATCGAGCATGTCCTTCGAGAAGCCGTGCTTTTCAGCGATCATTTCGGCGCCCATGAACTGGCTGAACTGGATGCCGGGGTATTTCGCCTGAAGATCGGGCGACATCGGCTGGCCGAGCCCTTCCTTGGCGTGAAACATGATGTTCGAGCCCATCGGCACGCGGGTCATGCTTTCGACGCCGCTGGCGATCACCACGTCCTGCGTGCCGCTCATCACGGCCTGCGCGGCGAACTGGATCGCCTGCTGCGAGGAACCGCACTGGCGGTCAATCGTCACCGCAGGGGTGCTGTCGGCAAGCTTGGAGGAGAGAACACCCATGCGCCCGACCTGCATCGCCTGCTCGCCTGCCTGGCTGACACAGCCGGTGATGACGTCGTCGACACCGGCAGGGTCGATACCCGTGCGATCGACGATAGCGTCGAGCGAGCGGGCGAGGAGATCGACCGGATGAATTCCGGCGAGGCGGCCACCGCGACGGCCCCCTGCAGTGCGAACGGCGTCGACGATATAGGCTGTGCTCATAACTCGGTGTCCTTCCCGTTTACGTAAACGTTGTCATTTGCCACTCACCTATGGGACTGCCCTGTGCAAATCAACTGGCCAATTGGTGGGATTGGCCGCTATCTCGGTCGGACTATGAAGAAACTGTTTGAACTCAACCCCGCGCTTGATCGTGCGGCGCTCGCGCAGCGCTTTGCCGAAAGGGGCCGGGTGCAGATCCGCGATGTCCTGACCGAAGAAACCGCGCGCGAAATGCTCACCGTGCTCGCCAAGGGGACACCGTGGGCCATGTCTGTCGGCGCGGGCGAGCGAGAATCGCCGCGCAGTTACAGCATGGAAGAACTGCGCACGCCCGAGGCGAGCCAGGCGATGAACGCGATGGCGCAATCTGCCGAACAGCACAGCGCCCGCGGCGAATACGCGTTCCGCTTTGCACATTTCCCGATCGTGAAGGCAATTCAGGACGGCTACGACCCCGGCGGCCCGCATGAAGTCATGCTGGAGCATATCAACAGCGAACCCTTCATGCAGCTCGCGCGCGAGGTCACCGGCATCGAAGGGCTGATCAAGGGCGACGGGCAAGCGACCATGTTTGCGCCGCATCACTACCTCGGTCGTCACATCGACAGCCATGTCGCCGAAGGTTGGGAGGTCGCCTATGTGCTGAACTTTGCCCCGCCCGATTGGCATCCCGACTGGGGCGGCTATCTGCTGTTCCTCGACGATGAGGGCGATGTCGTCGAAGGCTTCAAGCCGCGCTACAATGCGCTCAACCTGTTCAAAGTGCCGCAGTCGCACTGCGTCAGCTATGTTCCGCCCTTCGCTCCGCTGGGCCGGATGGCGCTTACAGGATGGCTGCGCACGGTATGAGCGACGCCGCTGCCGCCCACAATGCGGGCAACATCGCCCTGCGCAACGGCGATGCGGCGACTGCCGCGCGCCACTTCGCAGCAGCGTGTGAGGCAGCACCTGCCAATCTCGACTATGTGATCGACCACGCCATCGCGCTGCAAAAGCTGGAGCAGCATGGCGGGGTCATTGCCCGGCTTGCCGGACACGAGGCGGCGGGACAGCGCGATGCACGCTATGCCAGCGTCCGCGCCACATCGCACCGCGCTCTGGGCGAATTGGCCGAGGCCGCACGCTGGTACGATGCCGCGCTCGCAGTCGAGCCGCGCCGCGCCCGCGCTTTGCATGGCCGCGCAAGGGTCGCCATCGAGCGCGGGGAAAGCAATGCTTTGGCTCGCTTCGACATGGCGCTGTCGGTCAATTCCGGCGATGCCGATCTGTGGCTGGGCAAGGCGCAAGCGCTCGAAGTGGCAGGCGACATCAAGGGTGCGCGGATCATTGCCGAACAGCTCTGCCAGCAAGCGCCCGCTTTCATCCCTGCACTGACATTCCTCACCGGCCTGCGATTGGCAGCGGGAGAGACGGACTTCACCGCACCGTTTGCAGATGCTGCAAAGCGCGTGCCGCAAGACCCGAATATCCCCTCCACCCATGCCGAGACGCTCGCCGGACTCGACTATGCGAGCGAGGCAGCAGATGTCGCGGCAGAGGCGCGCCAACGCTTCCCCGATGAACCACATTTCGGCTTTCTCGAAGCGGTGCATGCAGGCTCTGCGGGCGATTGGGAGCGGGCCGAGCGGGTGTTTTCCGGGCTGCAACTCGATACGCCATTGCGTGCGCTGCACGAGGCGCGGCACCGTATCCGTGCAGGCGACACGCCCCGTGCCGATGCGCTGCTCGACCGCGCTTTGGCGGCCAACCCGTGGGACATTCAGGGCTGGGCCTTGCGCGGGATCGTGTGGCGGCTTGCAGGCGATGCGCGCGCCGACTGGCTGCACGAGCAAGCGGGTCTGGTCGAGCTGCGGCCGCTCGAAGGTCGCGCCGGCTTGATCGCCGATGCTGTTACCGAATTGCGGCGGCTTCACGCCGGTTCCGCCATGCCGCTCGGCCAGAGCCTGCGCGGCGGGACACAGACTCGCGGAATCCTGTTCGACCGCACCGAGCCTCTGCTGGCCGAACTGCATCAGGCGATCCTGTCGACGCTCGAAGTGCACCGGCAAGGCTTCCCCGCGCGCGACGATAGCCACCCGCTGCTGCGCCACCGTGAAACGCCCTGGAAGCTGAAAGGGTCATGGTCGGTGCGGCTCACCGGCGGCGGCGACTATCACACTGCGCATATCCATCCGCAGGGGATCCTGTCCTCGGCGCTCTATCTGGTCGTTCCCGAAGAAGCGCACGGGCCCGATCAGCAAGGCTGGCTCGAAGTGGGTCGCCCGCCACCTGACCTTGGCCTCGACCTGCCACCGATCCGCGCGATCGAACCGCAGGTAGGCCATTTGGCGCTGTTCCCCTCCACGCTCTACCACGGCACCACCAGCTTCGGTTCTGCCGAAAGGATGACCGTGGCATTCGACGTTGTAACCGCAAGCGGCTAGGGAAGCGAAACAAGACCATAATACGGGGGTATCGGGTGGCGAACACGAGCGGCGTTTGGAGTGATTTTTGGGCGAGCAACGCCGGTGGCAGCGGGGATTTCGGCGGCTGCCTGCCAGAGCGCTGGGCCGCTATCGAGCAGGCGCAGAGCGCGGCGTGGCGTGAATTTATCGTCGATTTGCCGCAGGGTGCAAAAGTGCTCGACCTTGCCACCGGCGACGGGCGCGTGCTGCGCTGGATGCAGGCGGCGCGCAGTGACCTTGCGCTGACGGGCATCGACCTCGCCCCGACCCTGCCCCCTGCCCCTGCTGGTACCGAAACACGCGGCGGCGTGTCGATGGAGGCGCTGCCGTTTGCAGATGCCAGTTTCGATTCCGTCGTGAGCCAGTTCGGTTTCGAATATGGCGACAGCGCGAAGGTCGCGGCGGAGATCGCCCGTGTCCTAGTTCCCGAGGGACGAGTGGCGCTGATGGTCCATCGCGGCGACGGGCCGATCCTTAAACACAACAAGCAGCGCCGTAGCGAGCTTTTGTGGGCGCTGCGCGAAAAGGCCGTGGGCCGCAAGGTGACGACTGCCTTGAAGCAAGGGACAAGCGGCATCGCCAAGGGGATGCGCGTCGCAGCCAAGGCCGCCGAGCAGGGCGCTACGAAATTTGGGCAGACTTCACCCGCCTGGGAAATACCCGAGGCGATCCGGCGCTCCTGCCTGATGGGAGAGCGCGCTGGTGTCGGTTCGATCATCGAAACCATCGGGGTGATCGAGGCCAAGGCGAAGAACGAGTTGGGGCGCATCCAGTCGCTGACCAATGCCTGCGGGACGGCTGACAAGCGCGAGGCGCTTCACGCGCATTTCGCCGCCAACGGGCTGGCTCACAAGGATACGCGCGAGATTTGCGAGCCTTCGGGGCGCGCGCTCGCCGATTTTCTCACTTTCGGCTGAGGCGGGACGGGGCAGGGCCTCTGCAGCGCCCTCGCCCCATCATCTTGGACAAAGAAAAAGGGCGGCGGACCGAAGTCCGCCGCCCCTTTCATGTGGCTCTATCTCTAGAGCTGCGTGTTCTTAGAACTTGAACGCAGCCGAGACGAAGAAGTCACGACCCAGCACGTCGTAGGTCGACGGGTAGGTGTTAGCCTGTTCCTGGTTGTCACCAAGCAGGAGGCTGTTCGGACGGTTGGTCACAACGCCGTTCGCGTCGAACTCGGGAGCACCCGGGAGCGTGTCGAACAGGTTGTTGATACCGGCCGTGATGGTCAGGTTTTCGCTCGCTTCGACCGACAGGGTCAGGTCGATGAGGTCGTAGGCGCTGATCCGCTCGATACCGTTGAAGTCGGTGTAGAGCGTGTCATCGTCGTTGTCGTCCACACCCGAGAGGTGCGTCCAGCTGACCGAAGTGGTAACCGGGCCGTCGATCCACGAGAAGCGCGATGCCCACTTGTAGGAGGCAATCGGCTCACCGCAGTTGCCGCCGAACTCACCGGCACACTCGTCCACCTGCGGAAGACCAACCACCGGGGTGAAGTCGTTCGTGTCGGTGTAAGTGCCGTTGAAGTTCACGCGGAAGCGCGAGTCACCATTGCTGGTGAACAGCGAGAACGGCAGGGCCGTTGCATACTGAACCTGAAGGTCGACACCCGACACTTCAAGCGATGCAGCGTTGAGCAGACCAACGAACGGAGCGTTGTCAACGGTGATGGCACCGTCGCTGTTACGCGAACCGACGAAGGGCTGGCAGACTGCCGAGTTCACGTCCTGAACCTGGTTGTAGCACAGGTCGAACAGGCCGTTGAGGCTACCACCGGTAAGGGTGATGAAGTCCTCGATCTCGATGTTGAAGTAGTCAGCCGTGATGGTCAGACCCGGAATGAACTCGGGCTGCAGAACCACACCAGCGGTCCAGCTGGTCGAGGTTTCTTCGCCGAGGTCAGGGTTACCACCGAACAGTGCCGGGATCTGAGCGTTCAGCTGAACGACTGCAGCGTTACCGACGTTGGCAGACGGAACACCGGTTGCAACGCAGATTGCGTTGATCGACGGATCCGAAGCGGCCGAAGGCAGGCTGCAGGGGTCGGTTGCGCCCGGGAAGCCGATCGCCTGACCACCGAACAGTTCGCCCACGTTCGGAGCACGAACCGCACGCTGGTACTGACCACGCAGGGTGATGTCGGGGGTTACGCCGAATTCAACACCGCCAGCATAGGTCCAGACGCCGCCGACGTTGTCGAGCGAGTAGTCCGAATAACGCGCTGCGCCCGAGAGTTCGAGACGCTGCGAGCCATTGTCGAACACCGGAATGTTCAGCTCGGCGAAGATTTCCTTCACGTCGTACTGACCGTCGGTCGGGCTACCGGCGTTGAAGCCGATAACGTCGCCCGAAGCGAGTGCGGTGTCGGGCAGGAAGCGAGCTGCAACCTTACGGTATTCACCGCCGACTGCGAAGCCGATGTCGCCAGCGCCTTCGGTGACTTCACCGAGGAAGCCCGAGATCGAAGCCGAAGCGATTTCAACGCTCGAAACGTCGCCGTTCTGAGCCTGAATGCTGAAGCTGTCGACCATTTCCTGGGTCAGGGTATTCGGACCGTAGATGTTCAGCGGAACCGAACCGGTGCCGTCGAGGCCAGCTGCGAACAGCGAGCGCGAGACGTTACCAGCCTGGATGTTGGCGTTACGCGTACGTGCGAAGCTGTAGTAAGCGTCGTACGACAGGTTGTCGGTGATGTCACCGGTGACACCTGCGAGAACGCGGAATGCGTTACGCTCGTCGAGCGAGTTACGCGGGCCGGTTTCGACCACACGACGCTGAACGAAGGTGCTGACAACGCCGAGGCCCGGAAGGGTCGGGGTGATGCCGGCAGCGATCTGTGCAGCGCGAACGGCTTCTTCACGCTGGTCGAGCGTGTTGAATTCGTCGATGGTAGCCTGGTTCAGGAACGGCGACGCCGAAGCGATGTCGATGTTGAACGTGCCGGTAACCGGAGTAGCAGCGAGCTCCTGAGCCACACGGTTGTTGACGTAGGTCACTTCCGTGTAGGCGCGGTGGCCTTCGCTGAACTCGTAATCGGCATAGCCACCGAACAGATACCGCTCTTGCGGGATCATCAGGTAGTTAACCGGAGCGTAGTTGTAGGTGTCGCCAGCGCGGGGACGCGGAGCGCCTGCCTGGTCGAACACGGCGTCGTCGATCACGAGGCCCGAAGCCAGCGGGAAGGTCACACCGTTAACGGTGGTCGAACCCGGGGTGTTGATACGGCCCTGCGGAAGGGTCGACGAACCGAACTGCTGCAGCGGAGCACCGAAGGTTTCAGCGCCGAGAGCGAAGTTCGAGAACGCACGGTCGCCCTGGAAGACGTCCGAACGGTTGTAATATTCGGCGTAAACGGTTGCGTTACCGCGACCATCGTCGAACGTGGTGCCGATAGCGCCGTGCAGCTGGTAACGCTTGCCGTCGCCTTCTTCGGTGATGGCGTACTGACCGCCGAACTCAAGGCCTTCGACCTTCTTGAGACGGAAGTTCACAACGCCGCCAAGAGCGTCCGAACCGTAAACTGCCGATGCACCGCCGGTGACAACGTCAACCGACTCGATCAGGAAGCTCGGGATGGTGTTGAGGTCGACGACCTGGTTGACGTCGAACGACACCCAGCGGCGGCCGTTGACGAGAACGAGGGTACGGGTCGAGCCCAGACCACGCAGGTTCAGCGTCGAAGCGCCGTTACCCGGGTTGTTCGAGAATGCGGTCGTGCCCGGAATAACCTGCGGCAGGGTGTTGATCACGTTTTCAACGTTGACCGTACCCGAAAGCTCGAATTCCTCGGCATCAACGACGGCAACCGGCGCGGCGGTTTCGACGTTGCGCTGCTGAATGCGCGAGCCGGTGACAACGATGCGGTTGTCTTCCGATGCGCCTTCGTCATTGTCTTGGGCGTAGACCGGGGTGGCGATCATGGCCGATGCCATGACGGTGCCAGCCAGGAGAGTGCCCTTGCTAAAGCGGTTCATTTCAGTCCCCTTGAATATACCCGCCAAGACGGCAGGCATTTCACAACTACGGGCAATTGCCCGCATGGTTCGGGCTTATGCCATGCAGTTTCGCGACTGCAATCGAACTAGAGCCTGCACGGGTTGGTTCAATCGGACCTGTTGCATTCACGTTACAGTTGCAGCGAGCGGGGCTTTATTCTGAACGCTTTGGGGGGTAAATCAGCGGGATTGACAGGGTCCGTGGCCGATTGCGGACATGACCCAAGCGTTTTTTCGGAGATGATTTGATGGCACATTCCCCCCAGCCCGCCCGCCGCTGCGGCCGATTTGTACCGCTTTTTGCGGCGAGCCTGGCAGTTTTGGGCGCGTCGCCTGCCTTGGCGCAGGACGAATCCGGCGATGCTTCGGGCGATTATCTCAACGGTCTCAAGGCGTGCCAGCAGATTACCGAGGATGCAGCGCGGCTTGCTTGCTTCGATAGCGCGGTCGGCAGCATGGTCGCGGCGACCGAGACGGGCGATGTGCAGGTGATCGACCGCGAAGACGTGCGCCAGACGCGCCGTTCGCTCTTCGGTTTCTCGCTTCCCGATCTCGGTATCTTCGGCGGGAGCGACGAAGAGGAGAGCCAGGAACTCTTCACCACCACCCTCGCCAATGTGCGCTACACCGGACGCAACAGCGCGCGCGTGACCACGGCGGAAGGCGCGGTGTGGGAAATGAACAATATTCCCAGCAGTCGCCGCCGGTTCGAAGTCGGCGACGAAGTGAAGTTCAAGGAAGCCTCGCTGGGCTTCTATTTCCTTCGCATCGGCGGCCAGACCGGCGTCAAAGGTCGCCGCGTGCAGTAGTGCTCGCCGCTGTTTGCGCCGCTGCTGTTTGGGGCCGAAAGAAAAGGGGCCCGGTCGCGATGACCGGGCCCTTTTCGTTTGCCCTTGCAGGTGGCTTCCCTAGAGGCCGCCCGGCCCGCAATCGTTTGCGAGATAGTCGAGCATCTTGGTGTAGAACTGCTGCTGGTGGGTGTACATCAGCGTGCGGTAGAAGTGGTCCGCCTTTTCAAGCGTGACGAATTCGCCCTGCTTGCCTGCCGCTTCGAATGCCTTCTTGTAGTCCTCGAAGTGGTAGTACAGCACGCGGCTGTCGACATCGCCGTGAACCATCAGCAGCGGAATGTTGACCTTGTTGACTTCCTCGATCGGGTTGATCCCGATCGTACCGCGACGTTCCGCCCAGTCGATCAGAGCCTTGGGAGCGCTGCTGCCGGCACGACCCGCGCCGAGGCGGAAGGTCTTGGCCGGATCGGCCACAGCAGCACCTGCGATGGCGCACTGGTAGATCTGCGGCTCGCGGCTCAGCGCCACCAGCGCGGCGTATCCGCCATAGGACCAACCGAACATGGCGACGCGGTCGGGATCGACGAGGCCTTGCTCGATCAGATAGAGCGCGCCGTCGTCCTTATCGTCCTGCATCTTGCCGCCGTGTTCGCCATAGGCGCTGTCGAAGTGCTCCTGACCCCAGCCCACCGACATGCGGTACTGCGGCTGAAGCACCATGTAGCCGGCCGATGCGAGCAACTGGCCCCATTCGTCATAGCTGATGACTTCGGTCACGTGCGGGCCGCCGTGCGGGAGCACGATCAGCGGGAACGGACCTTCGCCCTTGGGTTTGGTGAGATAGGCAGGGATCGTCAGATCGCCGTGCCGCGACGGGTAACGGATGTACTCGACGTCGGACAGCGATTCCTGATTGATCAGCGGGTTGCGGCTGCCGAGCTTGGCAAGCTGACCGTCCTTGACCAGCCAGAACGAACCCGGATCGTGCGGTCCGCGGTTGGTCACGACCATCGTCCGGCCGTCGTAGGAACGGCTCGAGATGCTGATCTGGTGCGAGTAGGGAATCTGCGCTTCGAGTGCTTCGTATAGCGCCTTTTCGTCCTCGTCGAACCAGTGACGCTCATACTTGGCGCCCGGATAGACCGCTGCGGCGAGATGATCGTTGCCGGGAATCGAGTTGAGGCTGATGCCGAGCACGTCGGCCTCAGGCGATGCGAAAAGCTCGCGGCCATACTCGCCGGTTTCGAAGTTGAACTCCCACAGCGATGCCTTGTCCGCACCGTTGCGCGCCTCGATCATGTAGCCGATGTTCGGATTGTCCGGATCGAAACCGGCGATCCCCTGAAAACCGCCGAGGAAACGGTAGAGGTTTTCATGATCGTCCTGATCGTAAACCGGGCCGAACTGGGTCCACGAACCATCACCGGGCTTGCGGTAATAGGTCTTGACCGTGTTGTCGCTGTCCTGACCGATCGCAAAGCGCGGGTTGCCCTTACTGTCGAAGGTGACGCGGCCATATTTGCTCGTGCCACGCAGCACGAGGCTCTTTGCGCCGGTGCTCAGGTTGAGCTTGTAGAAGTTGCGCGGACGGAAGGCTGCGAACGGATCGACACCCTGCCCTGCATTCGGATCGGGGGCTGCGACGAGCACGGTATCGGGCTCGTCGGGCAGTTCCTCGACCACGGCAAGGTTCTCGTTCACCTTGGTGAACTTGTTGCTTTCCAGATTGTAGGAATAGGTCGCGTAATTGTAGGTGTCGTCTTCCTGACGGCGCACGGTGCTGCGCTTCTGCTCCCATGCGTTGCCGACGATCACCGTATCGCTCACCCACTGTGCCGAGATGATCTCCATCGGGTCGGCGTTGAGCGTGCGGTAAGGCGTGGACAGATCATCCGTCTTGTATATCTGCAGCAGATACTCGCCTTCGCGGCTAGGGTTGATGTGCACCAGCAGGTGCTTGCCGTCGGGGGACAGGTCGACCGCGTTGACGACATCGCGCAACGCCCAGACGTCGATCGGGGTAGAGGATTGCGCCTGCGTATCGGCAGGACCGGCGACGCTCAGGCTGAGTGCCGATACGCCGAGCATTGCCGCCATCAGCGGCGCTTTGACAAATTTCATGATGCGAACTCTCTCATTCGTTTTCAGTTGGACCCTGCACACTCGCGTCGCCTCCACACCAACGTGCGTGCATGCGGTATGATTAAACAAAAAAGCGGCCTCTCGGCAAGTGCCGGGAGGCCGCTCTTTTCTAGCTCTGTCGAGCCACTTTCCGCTTAGAAGCGATAAAGCAGCTGACCGAAGAACTCACGACCGTCGAGGTCGTAACCGTTACCGATCGGAACATTCGAAATGGCGAACACTTCGTTGCTGTCGACCAGCGGCGGAGCTTCGTCGAAGATGTTGGCGATACCAACGATCAGACGGATGTCGCCATTGTCCCACCGGACCGAAGCCGAGCTTTCGAAGTATTCGTCAGCGTAGCCGATGTCGCGGCAGTAGATGCCATCGCCCGGTACATTGGCCGAACCACCGCCGAGGCAGGTGTCGCCGATGAAGCCAGTCGGCTGCCCGTCAGGGCCGTTGCCGAAGGCATCCGAGAGAAGGTCGATGCCGTCCGGATCCTGTTCAACCGCGTCGATGTAACGGGTCTGCCAGGTGAAGCGGAAGTCCTTCCAGTCGACGTTGAGCGTGATACGGCCGGTCCAGTCCGGGAAGCCGAATTCGCCGGCAAGGTCGTCTTCGCTGACCTGGCCATTGTCGTTGGTGAACAGGCTCGAACGTTCGATCAGCTTGTTGGCGACCAGGTTGAGCTGGACGTCGAACACTTCGCTGCCGATCGTGACCGGGTAACCGAAGGTGGTGTTGATATCGATACCACGCACCGATTCCTGATCGAGGTTGAGGAAGCCCTGGAAGATGTCCGAAACCAGCGCACGACCGGTTGCACTGCCGTCGGTCGTGATACGGTCACAGAACGGGCTGCGCGACGCATCCTGACGGGTGTAGCAGTCATTGATGATGAACTGCGCACTCGGCTCGATGATCGAGTCCTTCAACTTGATGTCGTAGTAGTTGAAGTTGAAGGCAAAATCGAAACCGCTCGGGAAGCTTTCTTCGAAAGCGAAACCGGTGGTGATCGAACGCGAGGTTTCCGGATCCAGCGTCAGAGTACCGCCCGAGGTAATTTCCACGCTCGAGGTCTGCTGGGTGTTGAGACCCTGCGGATCGATACCGACTGCGGTCGGATCGCGGCCTTCACGGATGCAGTTTGCAAGCACGATCTGGTCGCGGTCGTCGGTCGCTGCGTTGTAGGCGCCGTTGACGAATGCGTCGTTGGGAACCGCACAGGGATCGAACAGCGTCAGGAAGCCCGACTGACCGTTGAGGAAGTTCTCGCGCAGGTTCGGCGCACGGAACGAAGTACCGTAGCTGAACTTGAGCAGAAGCGGCGAAACCGGACGCCAGCCACCCTTGAGCGAGTAGGTGCCGTTGGTACCGTAGAACTCGTCATCGGTCAGACGACCCGAAACGTTGATGGTCAGCTCTTCAACCAGCTTCTCGCCGGCGATCAGCGGAATGTCGACTTCGCCGAAGAGTTCGCGAATGTACTTGGAGCCATTCGCACCCTGGTCGGAGAAGAAGCCGAAGAACAGACCGTTCGAAGCCACGATGTCGGGGCTCGAGTCGATCTTGTCGTTGCGCCATTCGGCACCGAACACCGCACCGACAGGGCCGGCAGGCAGTTCGAACAGGTCACCCGTGACATAACCCGAAAGCAGCGTCTGCTCGTAGGTGGTGTCGAAGGTACGTGCACCGAAGATGTAGTCACGCTCTGCCTGGGTGGCGAGATCGCCGACCGGGCCGGTCAGGACGCTCGGAGCGAACAGGTTGACCGGAACACACGACGACGCGTTGAGGTCGGGTGCTGCAAGACCGGGGTTGGCAAGGCCGGCTGCGTTACAGGTACCGATGACCTGCGGATCGCCGAAGAAGCCGAAGAAGTCCTGGTTCTGGTCGTAGTCGTCGGCAATGCCGTCGCCATTGTTGTCGACGATGCCGTCGCCATCGTAATCGGCGGTCGGGTCAAGACCGAGGGCCAGAGCCAGACGGTCTTCACGGATACCGAGGCGCGAGCTGCGGCCTTCCGAACGCGAGTACGAACCGGCCAGTTCGAAGGTCCAGCTGGAACCGATGAACGGAAGGTCACCGCGAACACCGAGAACGCCGCGATACTGCTCCTGCACGACTTCGAAGCCGTTACGGTCGCCGCGGATTGCAGCGATCGGCGTGGTCGGCAGCGGGAAGCCGGTCGACAGCGCGAGGCTGGTGCCCGTGATGCCGAGCGACTCGTTGTCAACCGCGCGGCAGTCAACGCCATCGGGGTTGGTCAGGAAGTTACACGGGTTGAACTCGTTGAGGTCAGGCACAGACGGGAAGATCTGCGGGTTGCCTGCGCCGGTGTTGCTGATCTCGGCGCGGGTGTACTGCGCTTCGAAGAACGGCGTGATGTTGGCTTCGCCCGGGAAGGTGTACTCACCGTATGCGAATACGTTGTAGAGTTCCTGGCCCGAGATGAAGGTACGGTCGAGTTCGGCTTCCGAAGCGTTGGTGTTGACGTTCTGGAAGTCGACGTCGCGGATGCCGTCGCCGTTCACGTCGAGATCGACGCCGAATGCGTTGGTCGATTCACCGAAGTTGAACGGACGACCGGTGCGCGGGTCGTTCGGGAAGTTGGCGATGTTGCCGTTGGCCGGGAAGTAGACCGAACCGAAACGGGTGAACGGCTGGAAGATACGACCGGAAATGCCGGTGACCTTACATTCGCTTTCAGCGACGCTCACACCCGGGGTGCGGTTCTGGACGATTGCGTTGTCAGCCAGACCGACGGTGCGGATGTTGCCGTTCTGGTCGACTTCGTAGTGCGTGTCGCAGCCCGAGAGGAAGTCACGGTCGCGCAGCTTCACTTCGTCGCGACGCTGGTATTCAGCACCGATGCCGAACACGGCGCGGTCGGTGGTGAAGCCCCATGCGGCGCTGACGGTGTAATCTTCGCCGGCACCCATCGGGTTGATGTCGCCGTTCACCTGCAGCTCGAGACCGTCGAAGTCCTTGCGCAGGATGATGTTCACAACGCCGGCAACAGCGTCCGAACCGTAAACCGACGAAGCGCCGTCGGTCAGCAGGTCGTAGCGGTCGACAAGCGATGCCGGGATGAGGTTGATCGACGGGTTAACCGGAGCACCTTCCACACCAGCCGGTGCGAGGCGACGGCCGTTGACCAGCAGCAGCGTGCGGTCGGCGCCGAGGCCGCGGAGGTTGACGGTCTGCGAACCCGGGCCGTTGTCGAGAACGAAACCCTGGAAGGTTGCGTCGATCTGCTGACCGGCGGCTGCTTCCGAACGCTGGAGGATCTGCGCCGGGTCGAATGCACCGACCGACTGCTGGTTTTCGGTGGTGAGAACCTGCAGCGGCGAGATCGAGCTGTAGGTGTCGCGAACGATACGCGAACCGGTAACGGTGATACCACCCTGTGCAGCAGGCTCGCCCGTAGCATCGGTGGTTACATCGACTTGCTCTTCATCTTCGTCGTCGGCCTGGTCGCTCCCTGCGTCTTGCGCATAGACCGGACCAGCCATCACGAAGGCGATAGCCGATGCGGAGAAGGCCAGAGCCTTCATCGAATTGTTGGAAAACTTTTTCATGTTCACTCCAGTTGCGTCAACCGGAGCCTTAACTGCGTTTCTGCGCCCCATGCGCTCACTCAACCTAGGTGAACGCGCGAACCCTCATACTGAAACACAGCACAGCCCCTGCGGTGGTGAACGTGTGCAATAGCGAAGGGTTTATGTAAATGAGACGTTCAGGTTGCAGCGGGGTTTCGCGTTAGTTTCTCGGTCTGTGTTGCGAGAATCCCACAAAGCGCGACATAGACATATGAATGTGTTGCGGCGCAGCATAATTTATGTCCGCGAAACGGCGGCGGCGCGCAACAATCCAACCTTGCAGCAAACGGACTGGTTCGCCGCCGGAGAATCATCGCGCGCCGGAACGCACGTTTTCGAGTGTGATTCAGGCGATTTCCATCTTCAGTTCGCCGTCGCCTTCGTCGATCTTGAGCGTCGAGCCATCGGGGATCTTGCCCTCGATCAGCTTCTCGGCCAGCGGGTCCTGAAGATAGCGTTGCACTGCCCGTTTCAGGGGCCGTGCACCATACACCGGATCATACCCTACCCGTCCGAGCCAACGCAGTGCAGCATCGGTCAGGTCGAGCGTGATCTTGCGCTCGTCGAGCAGCTTCTGCACGCGCTTGACCTGGATTTCGACGATCGGCGCCATATGCTCCATCGCAAGGCGGTGGAACAGGATGATCTCGTCGAGACGGTTGAGGAATTCGGGGCGGAAATGCCCGCGAACCACATCCATCACCTGATCCTCGACATCGGCGACTTTGCCGTCGTCGGGGAGGTTCGAGAGATACTGGCTGCCTAGGTTCGACGTCAGGATGATCAGCGTGTTCGAGAAATCGACCTTGCGGCCCTGCCCGTCGGTCAGATGCCCGTCGTCGAGCACCTGCAACAGCACGTTGAAAACATCGGTGTGCGCTTTCTCGACCTCGTCGAACAGCACCACCTGATAGGGCCGGCGGCGCACCGCTTCGGTCAGCACCCCGCCCTCGTCATAGCCGACATAGCCCGGAGGCGCGCCGATCAGACGGGCGACCGAGTGCTTCTCCATGAATTCGCTCATGTCGATGCGGACCATCGCCTGATCGTCGTCGAACAGGAAGCCGGCAAGCGCCTTGGTCAGCTCGGTCTTGCCGACGCCGGTGGGGCCGAGGAACAGGAAGCTGCCGAGCGGACGGCCAGGGTCCTGAAGACCCGCACGCGCACGGCGTACGGCCTTGGACACAGCGACAATCGCCTGCTCCTGACCGATCACCCGCTTGCCAAGGATGTTCTCCATGTCGAGCAGCTTTTCGCGCTCGCCTTCCATCATCTTGTCGATGGGGATGCCCGTCCAGCGGCTGACGACGCTGGCGATGTCCTCTTCGGTCACTTCCTCGCGCAGCAGCGCGTTTTCGCTCATCGCCTCGGCTTCCTCGAGCCGCTTCTCGAGCTCGGGAATCTTGCCATAGGAAAGTTCGCCCGCTTTAGCGAGATCGCCTGAACGCTGCGCCTGCTCGAGTTCCAGCTTGGCCGCATCGAGCTCTTCCTTGATCTTGCCTTCGGCTTCGATCTTGTCGCGCTCGTTCTGCCAGCGGGTCGTCAGTTCGGACGATTGCTGTTCGAGTTCGGCCAGTTCCTTGCGCAGATTTTCGAGCCGGTCCTTGGACGCGGCATCGTCCTCCTTCATCAGCGCCGATTCTTCGATCTTGAGCTGGATGATGCGGCGGTCGAGACCTTCGATTTCCTCGGGCTTCGATTCCACTTCCATACGGATGCGCGACGCCGCCTCGTCCATCAGATCGATTGCCTTGTCGGGCAGGAAGCGGTTCTGGATATAGCGGTCGGACAGCTTCGCCGCCGCGACAATCGCGGTGTCGGTGATCCGCACGCCGTGGTGCAGCTCGTACTTGTCCTTGATCCCGCGCAGGATCGAGATCGTGTCCTCGACGGTCGGTTCGTCGATATAGACCATCTGGAACCGCCGCTGGAGCGCGGGGTCCTTCTCTACATACTTCTGGTATTCGTCGAGCGTGGTCGCGCCGATGCAGTGCAGTTCGCCGCGCGATAGCGCGGGCTTCAGCAGGTTCGAGGCATCCATCGAGCCTTCACTCGCGCCCGCCCCGATCAGCGTGTGCATCTCGTCGATGAAGAGGATGATATTGCCCTCGGCATGTTTGACCTCGTCGAGCACGCTCTTGAGCCGTTCCTCGAACTCGCCTCGATATTTCGCGCCTGCGATCAGCGCGCCCATGTCGAGCGACATGAGCGTGCGCCCCTTGAGGCTGTCGGGCACGTCGCCATTGGCGATGCGCAGCGCGAGCCCTTCGGCAATCGCGGTCTTGCCCGTGCCGGGTTCGCCGATCAGCGCGGGATTGTTCTTGGTGCGTCGGGCGAGGATCTGGATCGTGCGGCGGATTTCCTCGTCGCGGCCGATGACCGGATCGAGCTTGCCGTCGCGCGCTGCCTGCGTGAGATCGCGGGCGAATTTCTCCATCGCGTCGTAAGTGCTTTCGGCATTGGCGCTGTCGGCCTTCTTGCCGCCGCGCAGATGCTCGATTGCGGCATTGAGCGCCTGCGGCGTGATCCCCGCCGCTTTCATCGCGTCACCGGTTGCGCCCGGAGCCATCGCCAGCGCGGTTAGCAGCCGTTCCACCGTGACGTAGGCGTCCTTGGCCTTTTCAGCGAGCTGTTCGGCGCTGTCGAGCACGCGCACGGCATCATTGTCGAGGCCCGGCGTCTGTTGCGCGCCGCTGCCCGTCACCTGCGGAATTTTCCCAAGGTCTTCATCCACCTTGCTCGCAGCAAGGCTCGCCTCGCCGCCAGCGCGCTGGATCAGACCGGCCGCCATGCCTTCTTCGTCCTCAAGCAATGCCTTGAGCAGATGCAGCGGCGTAATCCGCTGGTGGTTCATGCGAATGGCGACGGTTTGCGCGCTCTGGAGGAAGCCCTTGGCGCGGTCGGTGAACTTTTCGAGATTCATGGTCGTTCTTTTCCCTTGGCCCTCAGCCTGTTGTTACCGATCCTAGATGGTGTTGCAAATTGGCAACACAAGTGCAGGCGGCACTTTTTCCTTTAGGTGTATTACTCGAGTAGGTGGGTCCGCAAGAGCACTTTGCAAGTCCCTGCCCCCAAGCGCCTTGACCTTGGTCAATCCTGTGGCGATTGTCCGCGCCAGAAGAGGGGCGAGAGAGAGTCACATGAAATTTGTCAAAGGCGGCGCAATTGCGCTGGTCGCGCTGTTGCTGGTCGTGTTTGTCGCATTGGCGACATGGGAACCGTTTTTCGCCGTGACGGCCAAAGCGCCCGAATATCGCGAATATTCAGCGGAGATCGTGCGCGACGAATACGGCGTGCCGATGATCTATGGCGAGACCGATGCCGATGTCGCTTTCGGTGTCGCGATTGCGCACTCAGAGGACGACTTCTTCACCCTGCAGGATGTCGTTGCCATGTCGCGCGGGCGCTATGGCGCGATCGCCGGTCAGGACGGCGCGCAGTTCGATTTCGCCTATCACCTCGTCGATGCGCGCGGCACGGCGGAGCGCGAATACCCCGGCCTTCCCGCCGACACGCGCGCTGTGATCGAGGCCTATGCCGCAGGCCTCAACCAATATGCCGAAGAGCACCCGCAAGAGGTGAAGCTCGCCAATCTCTTTCCCGTTGACGGCGTTGACATTGCCGCAGGCTTTGCGCTGCGCCAGCCGTTCTTCCACGGGCTCGGCGGCGTAATCGGCCCGCTCGTCGAAGGCGGCGAGTTGCGGCGCGAATACGGGCCTGACATTCCGGGCTTCCCGCGCGAACCCGAAGAAAACGACAGTCCGGCAGACATGCCCGCCGAAACACCCGAACAGACCGCGGCGCGCACGGGCATGGTGCTGCCCGCAGGCGAGGAAGCCGAACACCTCGGCTCGAACGCATGGGCGGTCACGCCCGAACGCTCGGGCGGGCCGACGACGCTGATCTCCAACTCGCACCAGCCACTGCGCGGCGGGGTCGCGTGGTATGAGCTCAGCGTGCAATCGGGCGAAGGCTGGCACTTCACCGGCGCGAATTTCCCCGGCTCGCCCTACCCCTTTCTCGGCCATAACGAGAACCTCGGCTGGACCAATACGGTCAACCGCCCCGACATGGCCGACATCTACGAACTCACTGTCTCCAAAGAGGTCGTCGGCGGCAATCACACGCTCGTTTACGAACTCGACGGCGAGTGGCTCGAACTCGAAGAAGAGACTTTCACCCTGCCCGTGAAGATGGGGCCTGTAACCCTGCCGGTCCGCCGCACGATCTATCGCAGCGTCCACGGCCCGGTGATCAGGAACGACAAGGGCTATTTCGCGATCCGCTATGGCGGGATGGGCAAGATCGAACAGCTCGACGCCTATTACCGGCTCAACAAGGCGAAGAACCTTGAAGAATGGCAGGGCCAGCTGTCGCGGCTCGCGATCCCTTCGACCAATTTCATCTACGCTGACCGGGAAGGCAATATCGCCTATGTCTATAACGCCGCCCTGCCCGACCGGCCCGAGGATGTGGAGGCCAATTGGCGCGGTATTCTCGACGGGACGCGTTCCGACCTGATCTGGGAGGGGACGGTCGATTATTCCGAACTGCCCAAGCTCATCAATCCGGCCTCGGGCTGGCTCTACAACGCCAACAATTCACCCTACACCGCCGCAGGTGCAGGCAGCGATCTGAACCCCGATGACTACTCGCCGGTCCTTGGTGTGGAGCTGAAGCAGACCAACCGCTCGCGCCGCGCTTACAAGCTGCTCAGCGAAACCGAAGGCCCGCTGACCCGCGCAGAACTCGAACGGATCAAATATGACACCGCATACGAGCGCGCAGGCTATGTCGCGGACATGTATGACGCGCTCGAGGCTTTCGATCCGGGCGATGATGCGGAATTGAAGGAAGCACGCGATCTGCTGCTGACTTGGGATTACACCGCCGACAATGTCGGTGCGGCAGACGCGCTCGCGCTGTTGATGATCCGCGACTTCATGAGCGCGGAATACAACAACAAGACCGCCGACGAAGCACCCGACATGGGCGAATATCTGCGCAAGAGCCGCGAGCATCTGATGACGCATTTCGGGCGGATCGACCCGCCGATGAGCGAATTGCTGCGTTTGCGTCAGGGCGATGTCGATCTTCCGCTCGACGGCGGCTCGGACACGCTGCGCGCCTCGACCACCTGGCAGGTCGATGACGACGGGCGTTTGAGCCTCGTCCACGGCGACAGCTTCATCCAGTGGGTCGAATGGCCCGCCGATGGCGGCAAGGTCTTCTCGCGCTCGATCCAGCCCTTTGGCGCGGCCACCACGCGCCCGCGTTCAAAGCATTACACCGATCAAATGCAGCTATACGTCGATCACCAGTTGAAGCCCGTTCGCTTCTGGGAGGACGATGTGCGCGCCCATGCGAGCAGCACGCGCACGGTTACGAACGCGCGTTAAATCGCCTATATTATTCACTCGAATGTTTTTTACACGAGAGCCATTTTCCTTACTGGAGGGTCCATTAATGAAGCTTCGTTTTGCCACTGCCAGCCTGACCGCGATGAGCATCGCGCTCGCTGCGCCGATTACCCCGGCCTTTGCCGATCACCACGCCGAGGCGGCCGCAGAAGAACCCGGCGACCTGACCGATCTCGTCGCACAGGTGCAGATCCCCTACGAGCAATTCGAACTTGAAAACGGCCTGACCGTTATCGTCCACGAAGACCGCAAGGCTCCCATCGTCGGCGTCGCCGTGTGGTACAATGTCGGCTCCAAGGACGAGCCCGAGGGCCAGACCGGCTTTGCCCACCTGTTCGAACACCTGATGTTCAACGGTTCGGAAAACGCGCCTGCCGACTACTTCCAGTACCTCGCGGAAATGGGTGCGACCGATTACAACGGCACCACCAATTTCGACCGCACCAATTATTTCCAGACGGTGCCCCGCCCCGCGCTCGAACGCGCGCTGTGGCTCGAAAGCGACCGCATGGGCTATCTGCTCGGCGCAGTCACGCAGCAGAAGCTCGATAACCAGCGCGGCGTCGTCCAGAACGAAAAGCGTCAGGGCGACAACCAGCCGGGCGGTCTCGTTTTCTACGAAATCCTCGAAACGCTGTTCCCCGAAGGCCACCCCTATAACCATTCGGTGATCGGTTCGATGGCCGACCTCGACGCCGCGTCGATGGAGACGGTGCAGAACTGGTTCCGCGACAAATACGGCCCCAACAACGCAACGCTGGTGCTTGCAGGCGATATCGACGCCGCCGAAGCGCGCCCGCTGGTCGAAAAGTGGTTCGGCCCGATTGCACGCGGCCCGGTCAATACGCCGGCTGCCGCTGACATTCCGACGCTGGCAGAGCCGGTGCGCAAGGTCATGCACGATCAGGTCGCAGCGACCACGGTCGATCTGCTCTGGCCCGCTCCGGGCATCACCAGCGACGAACTCGCCGCGCTTAACATCGGCACGCAGATCCTCGGCGGTCTCGCCTCGAGCCGTCTCGACAACATGCTGGTGCGCGAAGAGCAGCTTGCCGTGGGTGTCGGCGCAGGCAATTACGACTTCCAGCGCGTCGGCGTCCTCAACGTCAGCGCCACACTGCGCGACGGGGTTGAACTCGAAGCGCTCGAAACGCGCCTCAACGAACTGATCGCCGAATTCATCGCCGAAGGTCCGAGCGAGGACGAAGTGCGCCGCGCGGCGACCACCAATCTTGCCGGCACGATCCGCGGGCTGGAACAGGTTGGCGGTTTCGGCGGCAAGGCGGTTGCGCTTGCACGCGGCGAAGTACTGGCAGGCGACCCCGATTTCGCGGTCAACCAGCTTGAGCTTTACGCCTCGATCACCCCTGCCGACGTGCAGGCGGCGATGCAGAAGTGGATGACCCGTCCGGCCTTCACGCTGATCCTCGAACCCGGCGAACGCGACGCCGAATATGAGGAAGCCGCCAGCGTCGGCGGTGCGGAAGAAGCCACCGACGAAGGTCCGGCCGACAACACCATCACCGTTTCGGTCGAGCGCCCTGCTCCGGCCATCGACGGCATGGCGTCGCTCGAATTCCCCGACCTTCACCGCACCACGCTCGCCAACGGCATGCAGCTGACCTACGCGCAGCGCGACGCGGTTCCGGCGACCTATGTCACACTGTCCTTCGATGCGGGCAGCGCGGCTGATCCGTTCGATATGCGCGGGCTCGAAGGGCTCACGCTTGGCCTGTTCGACGAAGGCACGGCTTCGATGTCGAGCCAGGAAATCGCCGAAGCGCGCGAGCGTCTGGGCGTCAACATTTCGACCGGCGGCGGCGATGACCGTTCAAGCTTCACCTTGAGCGCGCTCTCGGCCAACCTTGCTCCCTCGCTCGATCTGTTTGCGGAAATCATCCGCGAACCCGCTTTCAACGAAAGCGACCTTGAGCGTGTGAAGGCACAGACCGTCACCGGCATCCGTTCGCAGATGCGCTCGCCGCAGGGCATCGCCCGCCGTGCGCTCGGCGTGGAAATGTTCGGCAATGACACGCCCTATGGCGGCACGACCACGATCGAGAGCGTCTCGGCAATCACCCGCGATGATCTGGTGGCGTTCAAGGACGGCTGGATCCGTCCCGACAATGGCGAAGTCTTCGTCATTTCGAGCCTGCCGATGGATGAAGTCGTGGCCCAGCTGAACGCCGCTTTCGGTGACTGGACCGCTCCGGCAACCGCCAAGGGCACCAAGGACTTCTCCGGCCTGCCGACCGAAACCGAAGGTGGCCGGATCGTTCTGATCAACCGTCCGAATTCGCCGCAGAGCTTCATCCTCGGTGCGCAGGTCACGCCGCTCGATGCAAGCGATCCGACGTGGGTCGATTTCTCCAACGCCAACAACTCGCTCGGCGGCAACTTCCTTGCGCGGCTCAACATGAACCTTCGCGAAGACAAGGGCTGGTCCTATGGCGTGCGCGGCGGCCCGCAGGCCTATGAGAACGCGGTGATCTACGCGATCTCGGGCGGTGTGCAGGCCGACCGCACCGGCGACTCGGTCGCGGAAATGAAGCGCGAAGTGACCGAATTCCTCACCACCAACGGCGTGACCGAGGAAGAACTGACCCGCAACGTGGCTTCGGAAATCGGCGAACTGCCGGGCCGTTTCGAAACTTCGGGCTCGGTGCTTGGCGCGATGCAAAGCCTCGCACTGTTCGACCGTCCCGACGACTATTACGAAGGTCTGGTCGCCAAGTATGAAGCACAGACCGCCGAAAGCCTCGACGCAGCAGCGCGCGGCGCGCTCGACGTCGATGACTTCGTGTGGGTGATCGTCGGCGATGCGTCGGTGGTGCAGAGCCAGCTCGAACCGCTCGGCATGCCGATCGAAGTGCGCGAGATGGAAGGCGGCGAGTAAGTCCTAGCGCCGCAGCCAAGCTGAGGCTTCGGAAAGAGGGCGGAGGCCGCATTTGCGCGGTTCTCCGCCCTTTTCATTTACAACGATGTTAGTAGTTGAACGCCCCCGTTTGACGTGCAAGAACACGCGCCAAGCCAGCCCGCGTTCGGGCCCTGGTAACCTGAGGAGATAGGCAAATGTCTGAAGTATCCGGAACCTACAACACCACCGTCAAAAGCCCCATGGGCGACCAGTCGGGCACTTTCACCGTAGTCGATAATGGCGACGGCACGTTCAGCGGCAACATGGCCGGTGGCATGGGCTCGATGGACGTCGAAGACGGCAAGGTCGACGGCAACCAGCTGAGCTGGAAGATGAACATGACCGTGCCGATGCCGATGACGCTCGACTGCGAAGCAACCGTCGCCGACGGCAAGCTGACCGGCAACGTCAACGCCGGTGCATTCGGCGCAATGCCGTTCTCGGGCGAAAAAGCCGCCTAGGCGCGACTGCAAAGCAAACAAAAAGGCCGCCGCAGCATCACGCTGCGGCGGCCTTTTTGTGTTCGCTGCTAAGATCAGGCTTCTGGCGAAACTTCGCTGTCGGCCTGTGCTGCTTCGACCGGCTCGGGCACTTCTGCCGCAGCGGCCGCTGCCGCTTCGGCTTCGGCCTTTGCGCGTGCTGCGGCCTCGGCCTGTGCCTGCGCTTCGGCCATCGCGATCTCCTGCTTCACGTCGATCACCGTGTCGCGGTCGTAGCGCAGCACGCCCGACATGGGCGGCAAGCGCAGAACCCGTGCCTGGAAGTGGTTGTTCATCTTGCCCGCCGCGCGGAAGTCAGCCTCGACCACCGGCAGTTCGTGCAGGACCGCAGGCACGGTGTAGTCGATCGGCTCGACCACACGCTCGCCATCCTCTTCCCAGAATGCGCTGGCCTGACGCATCGCGTCATTGCCTGCCCAGCGCTCCAGCATCATGTCGCCGATAGAAGTGATCTCGCCCGCTTTGACCTCGAACTTCACCGATCCCATGCAATAGCACGAACCGACGAAGGCGTTGCCCGCATAGAAGACCGGACCGTAATAGGTGTATTCGCCCGGCTCTACCGCGTGGAGGTACTCGTAATAGTCCTCTCCGCTTGGGCGGTCGCCCTTGTCGAAGACATATTGCGGACCGATCACCAGCCAATGGCGCATTTCGATCGAGCCGATCGAGAAGTTCTCTTCGGTCGGCTCTTCAGGCTTTTCGAGCCCGCGGTCATCGCCGGTGCGCCGAGCCCGCTCGACACGCTCTTCCCAGCGTTCGAGCTGGCGCGGATACTTTTCCTGCTCCTTTTCGAGCGCCTCGCGCCACTCCGCCTCGTATTCGGCAAGGTCTTCGGCATTGGGCGTCTTGAAGAACATGCCCGTCAAACGGACAGGGCCCTGCATGAAGATATAGCCGCGATCGGCAGACAGCGTTTCCTTGCCGCGCTCAAGGTCCTTGAGCTCGACCGCGCCATAGCTGATTTCTTCATCGTCAGCCTGTGCCGGAGCGCTCAACGCCATGGCGGCGAAAGCCAGCGAAGCCGCGCCCGCGAGGCGCGCAAATTTGGTGGTCATGTTCATGGGACGAGCACCTCGGTGGTAGGCTTGGGACCAGAGGCGACAAGCGCCTGCTGCTTGAGTTTTGCGGCACGAACGTCGGCGTTCTCGCGGCTCAAACCTTCCTCGAAATGGAACTCCTGCCACAGCTCCTTTTCGAGCCCGTAGCGATCATATCCCTTGTAGAACATGCAGTTGCGGATGTTGATGCGCTTGACGCGGCGACGCTCGGAACTGCCAAAAATCGCGTCAGCCACCATGCTGCCGATCATTCCGCCCACCGCGCCTGCCAGCGGACCATAGGTTGTCATGGCGTTGGAAATCGAATTGCTGTCGGCGCCGAGATAGTAATTCACGCCCGATCCCAGCGAATCGCATTCGAGAATGTCGGCATAGGCGACATCGAAGCTGGTATCTTCGCGGTGGAAGTAGAAGTACTTCTCGAAATCGTCGACATTGGCGGCGGCCACGTCGAAAGTGGTTTCCGGCATCGGGATTGCGGCGATTTCCTCTGCAGTGAATTCCTGCATCGGCGGTTCGGTCTTGATTGCCTGGGCCTGCGCTGCCGAAAGCGGCAGAGCAGCCAGACCTGTCGCGGCAAGCGCGCAGGCAAGTGCGGTTTTCATTTTGAAAGTCCCCTTACGATGCGCGCGACCCCTGATGGCGCACCGTTTCCTGATGCGAGAATTATGCGCAAGCGCAGGGCGTGACAATATGGATTCGTAAGCACCCAAGCTTTTGTGAACACTCGAATTGTTGCTGCGACGCAACAGCCGCACGGCTTTTGGCAGGTTCATGAAACCGACACACAGAACCCATCGAATTGTCACAGCACGGCCCTAGCGGCTGTCGGAGTTGCTTTGATCTCTCCATCAAAAGGCCCCCTGAACACATGAACAAGACCATGCTCCGTGCGACCCTGCTCGCCTCCATCGCCCTGCCCGCCTTCTCCGCCGCGCCAGCCTTTGCGCAAGATGCCCCTGCCGAGGAGCAGGAAAGCGGCAATTCGGGCAACACAATCATCGTGACCGCGCAAAAGGTCGAACAGCGCGCACAGGACGTGCCGATCACCATCTCGGCCACAACCGGCGAGCGGATCGAGCAGCTTGGCGTGACCGATCTCGACGAGCTGTCGAACTACGTCCCCGGCCTTCTGATCCAGGAGCAGAGCGCGAACAATCCCGGCGTCGTCATTCGCGGCATCACCTCGGACAGCGGCTCGGCCCAGCAGGGCCCGCGCGTCACGCTCTATTACAACGGCGTCGACATCTCGCGTTCGCGCGGCTCATATCAGGCGATCTACGATCTCGAACGCGTCGAGGTGATCAAGGGACCGCAGGCGACGCTGTTCGGCACGGCGTCCGCTGTCGGCGCAATCAGCCTCGTCTCGGCCCGTCCGCGCGAAGGCTTTTCGGGCGAGGTCACCGGCGGCTATGGCAATTTCGACCAGACGCTGATCGGCGGCTACCTCAATGCAGGGTCCGACGTGCTCGCAGGCCGCGTGGCGTTCGAATACCGCACGCGCGATGGCTATGTCGAAAACCTCAGCACCAATCAGCAAGAGGAGCTTTACGCGCAGGACCAGCTCGGCGTGCGCGCCTCGATCCGTTACACGCCAACGCCCGATTTCACGCTCGATGTGATCGGCACTTACGACCAGCAGCGCAACGGCGGCACGCCGTTCGTTTCGGGCACCTTCCCCGCCTTCGCAGGCGCGCCGGGCGGTCCGGCGAACGCCTTTGAAGACGCCAATCTCGGCGGCAATCCGGCAGGCGCCGCCGCGCTGGGCGATGACCAGCTTGGCCTCAATCGCGAGGTCTATGACCTCAACATCACCGCCGAATACGCATTCGGCGACGACTGGGTGTTCACCACCGTCAACGGCTATCGCGAGTTCGACAGCGCGGAGGTGTTCGATGCTGACGGGACGGCAGCACCGTTCCTCGAATTCGCGGAGATTGCCGAGGGCTGGCAGGTCAGCCACGAAGGGCGCTTCACCTATTCGGGCAGCAATCTGCGCGCGAGCGCGGGCTGGAACCTGTTTATCGAGGAAGGCTCGCAGAACGTCCCCTTCGCAACCGAGGAAGGGACCTATCTGCAGTGCCTCACCAGCCTGTTCGGCGCTCCGCTGATCCCCGGCATCCCCTGCGTTGCGGCAGACGGCAGCGTGCCCGCCTCGGCAGTGACGGGTCTTGCGACCGGCGGCGCCTTACAGGCCATTCCCTATAGCTCGGTGTTCGAAAACCAGGGCCGCAACGAAGCCTATTCGGTCTTCGCCGATGTCACTTGGTTCGCCACCGACTCGCTCGAACTGACGGCGGGCGTGCGTTACATCGACGAATCGCGCGAATCGGGATTCTTCGCAGAAATTCCGAACAGCGTGCTGAGCGGCGCTCCGCTGATCCCCGGTCAGGTCGACACCGGCGGCCAGACCATCCGCGGCGAAGGCGATTTCGATGCTGTCCTGCCGCGCTTCAACGCCCTTTACCGGATCAGCCCCGATGTGAACGTCTTCGCCACCGTGTCGAAGGGTCGCCGTTCGCCCGTCGTGCAGGTCAATGCGGGCGGATCGACCATCATTCCCGAAGAAACCGTGTGGAACTACGAAGGCGGCCTCAAGATTGCCAGCGGACCGGTATCGGGTTCGCTGGGCGTCTATTATCAGGTCTATGACGACTTTCAGGTCTCGGTCGCGGAGGTTGATGCGAACGGCAATCCGACCGGAGCCTTCATCACCGCGAGCGCCGGCAGCGCCAGCAATCTCGGCGTCGAGGCCGAGCTGGCCGTGGACGTGACCGACTGGCTCCAGCTGTTCGGCAACTTCGGCTATATCGACGGCGGCATCGACGAGGACGGCGCGTTTTCGCCCGCATTCTCGGGCGCACGCTTCCGCCTTCAGCCCGAATTTCAGGCAGCGGGCGGCTTCACCGTCGATTATGATCTGGGCAATGGCACGCGCTTCTTTGCAACCCCCAGCATCACCCACCGCAGCCGGATCTTCTTCGAAGTGCCCAACAGCGACCTGATCTCGCAAGAGGCGGTGACGCTGGTGAACGCCCGCGCAGGGGTGAGCTTTGCCGATGACCGCTACGAAATCGCAGCCTTTATCCGCAACGCCTTCAACGAGGACTATCTGCTCGACGCGGGCAATACAGGCGGTGCTTTCGGCATCCCCACCTTCATCCCCGCCGAGCCGCGCTTCTATGGTGTGACGGCGACCGTGCGTTTCGGCGACTGAGTTCGCAGCCAATAGAGAAGCCACCGGAAGCTTGTGCTTTCGGTGGCTTTTTCGTGCCTGCTACTTTTCGGGTAGCAGCTCGAACTTCATTAACAGCGTGCGCTGCGAGGACGAAAAATTGTCGTCACTGACGATGTAGAGGAAGGTGCGATCCCGCCCTTCGCGCACCGCCAGCCCTTCAAAATTGTCGAGCGTGAGCGGCGCTTGCAGCACCATCAGCTCGCGGCGCGTGCCGTCGGGCGCATAGGAGACGATCGCGGCGGTGTTGCCCTCGGCGGGCGAATAGCTGCGGAAGAGGATGAGGAACTCGCCCGAGGTCAGCGCCTTTGCATCGGTCGGCACCGCGCCGCGTGAAACGAGCGCCTGAGGCGGCTCTACGGCGAAGGAAACGAAGCCTTCCCCCTCCTTGAACAGGCGGCAATTGGCGTTCGCGGCGGTCGCCATGCGTTCAGCGCAGAGCAGCTGGTGCTCCGCGCTAACGGCGAAAGTTTCAACGCCGCGGTTGTCTTCCAGCCCTGCAAACAGTTCAACGAGGTCGAGCCCTGTATCGCTCGGCGCTTGCGACAGGCCCTGCGCGTAAAGCCAGACACGGTGATCGCGTTCGAAGCTCACCGCCAACGGACCCGCTCCCCAACGGGCAAGCCCTTCGCTGTCGGCCTGTTCCTTGCCCGACAGCACTTCGCCATCGAGCCCGAGCAAGGGCCCTTGTTCGATTGCTGCAATGCCGGTCAAACTTTCGTCCTGCTCTTCCGGCGTGATCCACACCCAGCGCCCATCGTCGGCAAGCCCAAGCAAGCGCCCGCTTTGCGTGTCCCAGTCGAGCGCGGAGAGGCCGCCGATATTCTGGCCCATGCGCGGAATGTCGAGCCCGCCGAGATAGCGTAGCCTGCCCAGCGTCTCACGCGCAGGATCGGCCGGGTCGAGCGGCACGGAAACCACGTCCGTATCGCTCGCCTCGATTTGCTGCGCGTAGAGCGCGTAGCCGATGATGCCGAGGCACAGCGCAATCGCGACCCACAGCAGAGGCCGGTTGCGGGCCGTTACCATCAGCCCAGCTTGTCTTTCAGCAGCTGGTTGACCACCGCCGGATTGGCCTTGCCCTGCATCGCCTTCATCGTCTGGCCGACGAAGAAGCCGAACAGCTTGTCCTTGCCGCCCTTGTACTGCTCGACCTTGTCCTGATTGTTGGCAAGGATATCGTCGATGGCAGCCTCGATTGCGCCGGTATCGCTGACCTGCTTGAGGCCTTCGGTGTCGGCGATCTCTTCGGGTTCGCGGCCCTCTTTCAGGACGATTTCGAAGATTTCCTTCGCCTGACCGCCCGAAATCTCGCCTTTGTCCTGCATCGCGAGGATACTGGCCTGACGTTCTGCGGTGGCGTTCGAGACATCCGCCTCGTCACCCAACGACTTGATCACACCCGGAGCGACCGACAGCGCCCAGTTGGCGACCTGCGTGGCGACGGCTTTCTCGTCCTTGCCGATAGCGCTCGCCGTGGCCGAAAGCAGCGTTTCGAAACGTCCGAAAGTCTCGACCTCGGCGGTGAGTTCGCGCGCGTTGTAGGGCGTGAGGCCCAGTTCCTGCTCGTAGCGCGTGCGCTTGGCATCGGGCAGTTCGGGCAGTGAAGCGCGGCATTCGGCGATAAAGTCGTCTTCCAGCACCAGCGGCAGCAGGTCGGGATCGGGGAAGTAGCGATAATCATGCGCATCTTCCTTCGAGCGCATGGTGCGCGTCGTGCCGGTCGCAACGTCGAACAGGCGCGTTTCCTGATCGACCGTCCCGCCGCTTTCGAGCACGTCGACCTGACGGTTCGCTTCGTATTCGATCACCTGCATGACGAATCGCACCGAGTTCACGTTCTTCGTCTCGGTCCGCGTGCCGAACTCCTCGCCCGGCTTGCGCACCGAGACGTTCACGTCGGCGCGCATCGAGCCTTCTTCCATGTTCCCGTCACACGCCCCGACATAGCGCAAGATCGAGCGCAGCTTGCGCACATAGGCGCCAGCTTCGGCAGGCGAGCGCATGTCGGGCTTGGAGACGATCTCCATCAGCGCGACGCCGCTGCGGTTCAAATCGACATAGGACATGGTCGGGTGCTGATCGTGCATCAGCTTGCCCGCGTCCTGCTCGACATGGATGCGCTCGATACCGATGACCTTGTCCTCGGCAATGCCGGTCTTCTCGTCCGCCTCGATCAGCAGCGAGCCCTCGCCCACCAGCGGGTGGTAGAGCTGGCTGATCTGGTAGCCCTGCGGCAGATCGGCGTAGAAGTAGTTCTTGCGGTCGAAGCGGGACCACGCGTTGATCTCCGCCTCGATCGCCATGCCGGTGCGCACCGCCTGACGGATGCACTCGCGGTTGGGCACGGGCAGCATCCCCGGCATTGCGGCATCGACAAGGCTGACCTGCGAATTGGGCTCCGCGCCAAACGCGGTCGACGCGCCGCTGAACAGCTTGGCGTTGGAGGTGACCTGCGCATGGACCTCAAGGCCGATCACGACCTCCCACTCGCCGGTTGCGCCCTGGATGCGGTAATTGCTCATCGTTTCGTCTCTTCGTCAGAAATCACTTTGCCATCGGGCCCGAACCGCGCCTCGCCGTGGTCGACATTCTTGCGCACCCAATTGGCAAACATGAAGGTCGCCGGCACGGCGAGCATAATGCCGATCGCGGTCAGGATGAGGGGGGTGTCAACGCTCACCACCACTTCTCCGGCGCATGGTCGAAGCCTGCGCGCTGCTGGATCGCGAGGCCTGCATCGAGCACGGTCTGCTCGTCAAAGGCCTTGCCCACCAGCTGAAGCCCCAGCGGCAGGCCGTCGGGGTTGAGGCCTGCGGGCACGCTCATCGCGGGCAGGCCCGCGAGCGAGGCGGGGACCGCGAAAACGTCATTCAGATACATCGTCAGCGGGTCCTTGTTCATCGAACCCAGCGGGAAGCTCGCGGTCGGCGTCGTCGGCGCGAGGATCAGGTCGCACTGGCCCCAGGCCTTCTCATAATCTTGCGACACCAGCGTGCGGATCTTCTGCGCCTGCGTGTAGTAAGCGTCGTAGAAACCCGCCGAGAGCACATAGGTGCCCATCAGGATGCGGCGCTTGACCTCGTCACCGAAACCGGCTGCGCGGGTGGCAGCGTACATGTCTTGCAGGCCAGCGCCCTCGGGCAGATCGCGCAGGCCGTAGCGCACGCCGTCATAGCGCGCGAGGTTCGACGAAGCCTCTGCAGGGGCGACGATGTAGTATGCGGGCAGCGCATATTTGCTGTGCGGCAGCGAGATGTCGACGATCTCCGCGCCCGCGTCGCGCAGCCATTCCTTGCCCTGTTCCCACGAAGCGAGGATCGCCTCGTCGGTGCCGTCCATGCGGTATTCCTTGGGGATGCCGACCTTCTTGCCCTTGAGATCGGCGTTCAGCGCGCCTTCCCAGTCGGGAACGTCCATCTGGAGCGACGTCGCATCCTTCGGATCGAAGCCCGCCATCGCGCCGAGCATGATCGCGCAATCCTCGACGCTACGCGCCATAGGCCCTGCCTGATCGAGCGAGGAGGCAAACGCCACCACGCCCCAGCGCGAGCAACGGCCATAGGTCGGCTTGATCCCGCAAATGCCGGTGAAGGCAGCAGGCTGGCGGATCGAACCGCCGGTGTCGGTGCCGGTTGCGGCAGGCGCGATGCGCGCAGCCACCGCGGAGGACGAGCCGCCCGAGGAACCGCCCGGGCTCATCGGCTGGTTCGATCCTTCGAGCTTCCAGGGCGAAGCGACATTGCCGAAATAGGACGTCTCGTTCGACGAACCCATTGCGAACTGGTCGAGGTTGAGCTTGCCCAGCATCCCTGCGCCCGCGTCCCACAGGTTCTGCGAAACGGTGCTTTCGTATTCGGGAGTGAAGCCTTCGAGGATGCGGCTTGGGGCGGGGGGCTGCACGCCCCTGGTGGCGAACAGATCCTTCATGCCGATTGGCACGCCGCCCATGCTGCCGGTGTCTTCACCCTTGGCGCGCTTGGCATCGACCGCGTCGGCTGCAGCCAGCGCATGGTCGGGAGTGGTCACGATAAAGGCGTTGAGTTCAGCCGCTTCGGCCACGGCAGCGTTGAAGCTTTCCGCCACTTCGCGCGCGGTGAAATCGCCGCTGCGAACACCGTCGCGGATTGCCTTTACGCCGAGTTTTGTCAGGTCAGTCATAATCTCAAAATCCGCTCATGCTGAGCTTGTCGAAGCATAGTTTGGTCTTGGAGCGAGACGCCAAAAGTGAAGGACAATCCTTAGAAAAGCTCACGATGAGCGAGGAAGGATGGTCTCCACGCCGGATCACTCGATCACCTTGGGCACGCCGAAGAAACCGTGCTCGGCAGCGGGTGCATTGGCGAGCACCGCGTCGCGCTTGCCGCCTGCGGTTTGCGGGTCGGCATCGACCACGTCGTCGCGCAGGCGTAAGCTGTTGGGGATCACCGCGCTCATCGGCTCGACGCCGGTCACATCGACTTCGGCCAATTGCTCGACCCAATCGAGGATCCCGTTCAGTTCGGGCACCATGCGCTCAAGCTCTTCATCGCCCATCTTGATGCGCGCGAGCGACGCGATCTTGGCGACGGTCTGTTTATCAACCGACATGTGTTTTCCTAAGTGTCGTTTGCTTGTCGTTTGTGTGGAGCCGCCCGCGAGCGGCCCCGAATCCAGGCGATTATTCGGCCGGAACAGCCTCGACCGGCGCACCGGCTTCGCCGCCGGGCATGCCCATCTGCGATTGCATCTGCTGTTGCAGGATCATCAGATTGCGGTCGAAAGTCTCGCGGCTCATGATGTCCATGACCTCAATCTCGAACACGAGGTCCGCGCCCGGCGGGATCGGCGCGCCGGCAGGCGGCTCGTCACCATAGGCGAGATCGGCGGGGGTATAGAGCTTGTACTTGCCGCCCTTCTGGACCTGCTTGAGCCCCATGTAGAACCCTTCGATCGATGCGCCTTCCTCGACCGGGAACGGTGCGCCATCGGGGAAGATGCCCGGGATCGGCAGCGGCGAGCCCTGCGAACGGTCGAATTCCTCGCCGCTGTCGGCAAAGGTGCCGATGTACTGGACGAAGACCATATCGCCTTCCTGCGGGTTCGGGCCGGTGCCTTCCTGCAGGGTTTCGATGCTGAAGCCCTTGGGCACAGCCGCCCAGGCGAGCCCCGCCCCCAGCAGCACGGCGACGATGACGCCGAGCCAGATCTTGGTCAGCGTGCCCTTGGCAACAGGCTGGAGCGGAACACGAGTAATTTCGGTCATGGGTAATCCCTGTGGAATTGCGCCGCATAAGCAAAAGGGCGCGGAAATCGACCGCGCCCTGATGGCTTATCCGCTGATGGGATTCAAGCATTTCGAAGGGGCTTTGCCCTTAGAAACACGCGCTTGATGAAAGCGTTTCCGGAAAGGTTCCGGAACGACAGGTTTACTTGACCCCGTCGCGCTCCATGCGCTTACGCTCGAGCTTGCGAGCACGGCGAACAGCAGCAGCCTTTTCACGGGCACGCTTTTCGCTCGGCTTTTCGTAGTGCCGGCGCAGCTTCATTTCGCGATAAACACCTTCCCGCTGCAGCTTCTTCTTGAGCGCGCGGAGGGCCTGATCGACATTGTTATCGCGAACCATGATCTGCATAAACGACTACTACCTCATTTCAAAAAACGCCCAGAGCCCGCCGGTCGTTATCGCGGGAGTGCGCGTGAATCTGACGCTGGAATTGGCGCGAATCCTTAGCGGATCACGCTGAAACTGGGGCGCACATAACGTCGCACGGGGGAAATGGCAAGATTGCAATGCCGCTAAAGCCGGATTCGGTGTGGCGTAGCGGCAACGCTGCGGCTAAGGGAGGCCTTCAATGTCTGCCGCAACACTCTCCCCTATCACCGCATCGCTATACGTCGCCCTTGGCGGCGGGGTCGGTGCCGTGGGCCGTTACCAGCTCGGACGGCTGGTCACGCATTGGGCCGGACAGACCATGCATTTCCCGTGGCCCACGCTCGCCGCAAACGTCATCGGCAGCCTTGCGATGGGTTTGCTGTTCGGCTGGTTCGCACGACATGGCGGCGCGAACGAGAGCCTGCGACTGCTGGTCGGCATCGGCCTGCTCGGCGGATTTACAACTTTCAGTGCCTTCAGCCTCGAACTGCTCCAGCTGATCCAGCGCGGATCGCCGGGGCTGGCGGTGGCCTATGCCGCCGTATCGGTCGCAGCGGGGCTTGCGGCGCTCTATTTCGGGCTTGTTATTATGCGAGGTGTGGCATGAACAAGCCGGCCGATGAAGTACGCCAGTTTACCGTCAGCGAAGATGACGAAGGGGTCAGGCTCGACCGCTGGTTCAAGCGCAATTTGCCGGCCATCGGCTTTGCGACGATCTCGCGCTGGGCGCGCACCGGACAGATTCGCGTCGATGGCGGACGGGTAAAACCCGACGACCGGCTCAAGGCGGGTCAGGTGCTGCGCGTACCTCCGGGCGGCGAGGCGGACCATAAGAAGCCCAAGGCGAAGAAGCCGCTCACCGAAGAACAGATCGCCGAAGCGCGCGCGATGGTGATCCGCGAGACGCCGTCCGCCATCGTGCTCAACAAGCCGCCGGGCCTTGCGACACAGGGCGGCAGCAAGACCACCAAGCATGTCGACGGGCTGCTCGATGCCTTTGTCGAGAGCGAGGACGATCCGCGCCCGCGCCTCGTCCACCGGCTCGATAAGGACACCTCCGGCGTCCTGCTGATCGCCAAGACGCCGGGTAGCGCGGCGACCTATTCGAAGAAGTTTGCAGGCCGCAGTGCGCGCAAGGTTTACTGGGCGCTGGTCGTCGGCGTTCCCGAAGTGCGCGAAGGCACGATCGACGCCCCGCTCGCCAAGCAGCCGGGCACCGGCGGCGAGAAGATGCACGTCGACGAGGAAAACGGCGCGACCGCAAAGACCCGCTACCGCGTGGTCGAGCGGGCGGGCCAGCGCGCCGCATGGGTCGAGCTAGAACCGCTCACCGGCCGCACCCACCAGCTGCGCGTGCATATGGCGGCAATCGGGCACCCGATCGTGGGCGACGGCAAATATGGCGGGCAGGACGCATTCCTGACCGGCACGATCAGCCGCAAGATGCACCTCCACGCGCGCCGCCTCATCATCGGCACGCCCGAAAACAAGGGCGCAGGCGGCAAGCTCGACGTGACCGCCGACCTCCCCGAACATTTCGCGGCAAGCATGGAGCAGATGGGCTTCGACCTCTCGCTGTCCGATGCAGCGCCGATCCGCGACGAAGCGCCCGAGCGCACGCCTGCGGAAAAGAAGCAGGCCGCGCGCCGCCATTACAAACAGGCGCGCAAGGAGCAGCGCTCTCCCCGCCGTGCACGCGGCGCGGCCAATGCGGCGCGCAAGCCGAAAGGCAAAGGCGCACCCAAAGGCAAAGGTGCGCCCAAGGGCAAGAAGCGCTGATGCACCCCAACCCGCTCTTCCGCAGCGACGACCGCGCCGCGCTGGAGGCGCTGATCGCGGACACCGGCTTCGGCATGGTCTTCGCCGCCACTCCCGACGGCCCGCGCGTCGCGCATGTGCCGCTGCTGTCGGACGGCGAAGGGCATATCCGTTTCCACCTCGCGCGCAGCAACGCGCTCACCAAACATCTCGCAAACGAAACCGCGCTGATCGTGGTCAACGGCCCCGACGGCTATATCTCGCCGCGCTGGTACGATGATCGCAACACGGTGCCCACCTGGGACTATGTCGCGCTCGAAATGGAAGGGCCGGTTGCACGGCTCGAGGACGACGCGCTCGAAGACCTGCTTAACGCGGTCATCACGAAATTCGAAGGCGGGATCGAAGGCGAGCCGTGGCTGGCCTCGGAATCGGGCAAAGAACTTTGGGCGGGACTGTTCAAGGGAATCGTCGGTTTCGAACTCACGGTTGAACACTGGCGCCCCACTTTCAAACTTTCGCAAAAGCGCGCCCCCCGCGAACTGGCGCGGATTTCCGAAGGGCTGGCCGCTGCGGGGAACCCGGCGCTCGCCGCGTGCTATCGCGGGCAGCACGCATGAAGCTCGCGGTATTCGATTGCGACGGAACCCTCGTCGACGGGCAGGCCGATGTGCTGTGGTCCATGGCCGAGGCATTCCGCCGCGCCGATCACCCTGCGCCTGAACCTGCACTCGTGCGCGCGATGGTCGGCCTCAGCCTGCCCGTCGCGATCCGCACGCTCGCCAAGGACGCGGACGAAAGCACGCGGGCAGCGATTGTCGAGCATTACAAACACGCCTTCCGCACCCGCCGCGAACAGGGCCTGCTCAACGAGCCGCTTTATGAAGGTATAGCCGATCTGCTCCATGCCCTTCACGCAGACGGCTGGAGCCTCGCGGTGGCCACCGGTAAATCGGATCGCGGGCTGGCCGCCTGTCTTGCAGGCCACGGCCTCACCGAGCTGTTCGTCTCGCTCCAGACCGCTGACCGCCACCCCTCCAAACCGCATCCCGCCATGCTCGAAGCCGCGCTGTTCGAAGCGGGCGCTCAGGCCGATGAGGCTGTGATGATCGGCGACACCAGCTTCGACATGCAAATGGCCCGCGCCGCCAATATCCGCGCGATCGGGGTCGATTGGGGCTATCATCCGGTCGACGAGCTGTTCGCGGCCGGAGCCGATGTGGTCGCCCGCAGCGTGGCCGCGCTGGGCGAGGAATTGGGAATAGAGTCATGAACACCCCCGTCGATCCGCAAAAGCAGGAGCAGGAGCTTGCGCAGTTTCGCTATGGCCTGCTCCACCTCGTGCGCATCTTCGCACTCGGCCTCGTCATCATGGGCTTTGCGATTGCCAATGACGTGCTGCCCGCGCCCTATTTCCTCAGCTGGGTGTTCGGCGTGGTTGGGCTCGTGACCTTCTTCTTTGCCCCGCCGCTGCTGTCGAAACACTGGAAAGCCAAGGATCGCGGCGAGAAATGAGGCGGTTTTACAAGCAGGTCGATGTCGCCGCGGTCGAAGGCGGCTGGCAGGTCACGCTCGACGGGCGCGGGGTCAAGACGGTCAAGGGCCTGCCCCAGATCGTGCCCACCGAGGCGCTGGCCCGTGCGCTTGCGGCCGAATGGGATGCGCAGGGCGAGAAGATCGACGCGCAGAGCCTGCCGCTGCGCGATATGACCGATTACGCTATCGACATCGTCGCCCCCGATCAGGCTTCGGTGGTCGAAAAAATCGTTGCCTATGGCGATACCGACACGCTGCTGTATCGCGCCGACCCAGACGAGCCGCTCTATGTCCGCCAGCAGGAGGTCTGGGAGCCGATCGTCTCCGGCTTCGAGCAGCTTCACGGGATCAGCTACGTGCGCGTTTCGGGGATCATTCACCGCGAACAGCACGCGGCGACGCTCGACAAATTGCGCGAACTGGTCGCGGCGCAAAGCCCGTTTGCGATGGCCTCGCTCGAAGCCATGGCCTCGCTTGCGGCATCGCTGCTGGTGGGTCTGAACGCGCTAGACCCCGATGCCGATGGCGAGGCGCTGTGGCAGGCGGCGAGCCTCGAGGAAGAATGGCAGGCCGAGCAATGGGGCCGCGAAGAGGAAGCCGAAGAGCGCCGCGTTAAACGCCAGTCGGACTTTCTAACCTCGCGTTCGCTGGCGCTGCTCGCACGCGCGTGATGCGCGGCGGCTAGAACTCTTCGGAAGTCAGCCCGAGCGGATTGTCGCGGCAGCCTGCATAGATCAGCAGGCGATTGCCCTCCCCTTCCATCACCTGCTTCACATCGGCGAGCGGAATTGCGCGGTCGAGCATATTGGTTGCGCGCTCGGCTTCGGGCGGGAGGATGTAGATTGCGCCGTCCACCTCGACCCCGTGGCCGGTGGTGTAGAGCAGCGAGCGGTCCGCACCTTCCGCTTCCAGCGCAAAGGCATCGAGAGCATCGCCAAACCCTTGCGCGTCCGCCGCGATCACCGTGCGAACGTCATAACCTGCATCCGAAAGCGCGCGCCCGACGCGATAGGCGTCGAAGGCGGCTCCGGGGAGCGAGACGAGGCCTTCCTCATCGCCATAGTCGGCAAACACCAGCACCAGCGCGACCGCCTGTTCGCCCTCTGCCGGAGCAAGGCGGGTCGCGCCGTCGATTGCGTGCGTTTCGGGTGCCTGCCTGCCGTCGCTGAAAGTGAGCGTGTCGTAGGCCAGCTGTTCGCGCAGATTGTCTTCCGGCTGCTCCAGCGCGGTGATCAGCGCGCTCGCAAACGGATTGCCGCCTCTGCGGTCAAAATCGCCCGCAGGTTCTCCGCTTTCGGTGGCGTAAATGGTGCGCAATTGCGCCGCAGCGGGTGCGGCACCGGAGCCGGCCACGGCCAGCACCGCGGCAAGAGCGGTTATTCGCCCCCGACCATCCATTCTGCAACCTCGCCCGCAACCGTGTTGGCTGCCCGGTTGAGCGCAGGACCGACATCGCCCGCTTCGGGCAGAATGCCGCTTTCGCGAGCCTCGAACCGGCGCGAAACCGTGGTGCCGTCACCAACCGTGCGCACCGCGTCGAAGCGCACGATGACCGAGGAGGTCGGCGCGTCATAGGTCATTTCCATGAGCGTTCCGCGCAGCGTCTGCGCCGGAAGCATCGGCGTGTCGTCCGTGTCGAGCACCAGCGCCGCGCCGCGGGTGCGCAGCGTTTCGCCCAGCAGGCGGCGGAACAGGCGCGCAGGCTTTTCGACCCACACCGCTTCGGCAAGATAGGCGATGCTGGTGTCTGAGACCTGCACCGGCACGCGAACCACGTCGAGCTTGGCGGGGGTTTCAGGCGTCAGCACCGAAATCGCGCCCATGTTCGTCTCGCCGCCCGCAGCAGCACCCGACCCGGCGGGCGCGCTGGCGGTGGAATTCAGCGTCAGCAGGCTTTCTGGCGGCTCGCCCCCGCCCAGACTGACACAGGCCGACAGCGCGAGGCTCGCCGTGACGACGGCCAGCATGGGCATGCGCTTGATGGTCATCTTGGAGAGCTTCCTCATGTTCGGCTTACTCGCTTGTGGCTGGCTCATATGTGGCTGGCTCATTTCGGATCATACTCGGGAAGCGGCTGTCCGCCGAGCAGCGATCCCGCGCCCTGGTTTTCGAGCCGTTCCGTGATCGCGCGAAGCGAGCGGCTGGTGGTGCGCAGATCCTGCAAGGTCGCCTCGGCTGCGGGCAGCGTCGTCTCGCGCAAGGCACGGGCCGCAGGGCGCGTGTCTTCGAGCGTGGCGGCCAGCGCGGCGGAGGCTTGGTTGGCGCTGCGCAAGGTGGCGCGCAGTTCTTCGGCCAGCGCCGAACCTTCCTTGTTGATCAGATTGTCGGTCGAAAGCGTGACTTTCTCGAAAGCGTCGAGCGCTTCGCTCGATTCGCGCAGCGTCAGTTGAAGCTCGGCAAGCGTCGCTTCAAGCTGCGGAGCGGCATCGGCCAGTTCGCCGGTCATGCGGTTCGAATTGGCGAGAATGCCCGAAATCTGTTCCTGATTTTCGGGCCCCAGCAGCGTGTTGAGGTTCTCGGTCAGCGTCGCCAGCCGCTCAAGCAGCAGCGGCGCGTTGGCGAAAATCTCGCCTAGACCGCCCTTGCCAGGCGGGATCACCGGACGCCCTTCTGGACAAGCGGTAGTCTCGCAGCTGATCAGCGGCTGGTTCTTGCGCGCACCGTCGAGCAGAATGGTCGAAACGCCCGTAAAGCTGGACTGGATCGTCGCCTCGGTCCCGACGAGGATTGCAACCTCATCCTTCACCCGGATGCGAACGCGGACAAATTCGGGGTCTTCACGCGAGAGCGAGATGTCGATCACCTGTCCGACGGGAACACCCGCATAGGAAACCTGACTGCCGTTCGCGAGGCCCGCGACCGACTGCTGGTAGAAGATGTCGTATTCGTTCGCCGCGCCCTGATTGAGGCGCGCGATCCAGACGACAAAGGCGGCGAGCGCTGCAAGCAGCACCAGCGTGACCGCCCCTACCCACAGGTGGTTGGCTTTGGTTTCCATCAGTTGCCCCTATGAACGCCCGCAAGCGCCCCTGTCCATGTTCTTGTCATTCGCTCGCCCCAGCCCCGCTCGCCCCTGACGCGCTGGCATCTGCCTCGCGCGCCTTGTTCTGCTCGTAGGCGCCTTGCGCGGCGCGGCCACGCGGGCCGGTGAAATATTCGGTGATCCACGGGTGGCCGGTTTCGATCAGTTCGGGGATCGTGCCGACCGCGATCACCTTCTTGTCCGCCAGCACCGCGACGCGGTCGCAGATTTCGTAAAGCGTATCGAGGTCGTGGGTGATGAGGAACACCGTTAGCCCGAGCGTTTCCTTCAATTCGCGCGTCTGGCGATCGAAAGCGGCGGCCCCGATCGGGTCGAGGCCCGCGGTCGGCTCGTCCAGAAACAGCAGTTCAGGGTCGAGCGCAAGCGCACGGGCAAGGCCGGCGCGTTTCTTCATGCCGCCCGAAAGCTCGCTGGGGTATTTGGCAATGGCGTCTTCGGGCAGGCCCGACAGCAGCACTTTGTAGCGCGCGATCTCGCGGCGCAATTCGTCGCTGATGTCGGGGTAGAATTCCTTGAGGGGAACCTCGACATTCTCGCCAACCGTAAGCGTCGAAAACAGCGCCCCGCCCTGGAACAGCACGCCCCAGCGACGGCGCACGCCGATTTTCTTGTCGAGATCGACGCCCGTGATCGTGCGGCCCAGCACATCGATCCGCCCTTCGGTGGGAGCCTGCAAGCCGATGATCGAACGCATCAGCACCGATTTGCCCGTGCCCGATCCGCCGACCACTCCGATGATCTCGCCGCGTTGCACGGTCAGGTCCAGACCGTCATGGACGGTGAAATCGCCGAAGCGGTTTACCAGCCCCTCGACCACGATCGGCGGCTCGTCGGAGAAACGCTGGTGGGCAGGAATTGCCCGCAGCGCCTCGATCTCGGCCTGTTTCCTGGAAGGTCTGCGCGCCATTGGCTCAGCCCCACCCGATCTCGGTAAAGAACACCGCGAAGAAGGCGTCGAGCACGATCACGGCAAAGATCGCCGAGACCACTGCCATCGTCGTGCGGATGCCGACTTCTTCCGAATTTCCCTGCACACGCATGCCGTGATAGCAGCCCGCAAGCGCGACGATCAGCCCGAAGACAGGCGCTTTGACGAGGCCCACCCAGACATCGTGCAGCGGCACCACTTCCTGAATACGTTCGAGGAAGGTGAAGAAGGGGATGCCGAGCGCAAACTGCCCGATCACCGCACCGCCGATGATGCCGACGATCGAGGAGTAGAAGCCCAGCAGCACCATCATGAAGGTGCAGGCGATAATGCGCGGGATCACCAGCTGCTCGATCGGGGAAATGCCGATCGTGCGCATCGCGTCGACCTCTTCGGTCAGCTTCATCGTGCCGATCTGCGCCGCAAAGGCGCTGCCCGAACGGCCCGCGACCATGATCGCGGTCATCAACACGCCCAGTTCGCGCAAGGTGATGCGCCCGACGAGGTTCACGGTCAGCGTCTCTGCGCCGAATTGTTCAAGCTGCACCGCGCCCTGCTGCGCGATGACGATACCGATGAGGAAGCTCATCAGCCCGATGATAGGCAATGCGGAGACGCCCACCATCTCCATCTGCCGTACCACCGCCTTCATCGGAAAGCGCGAGGGGTGGCGGATCAGCACGCCGAAACCGATCAGGATTCCGCCCAGAAAGCTGACAACCCCAAAAGCGCCATTGCGCGCGGCGAAAACCTTCTCGCCCATCGCCACCGGCACGCGTTCCCATACGGGCACGCGCTCAGGGACCAGCGCGGCATCGCTGCTGACACCTTCGACGGCATCGAGCAGCCGCCGTGCAGCCTCGCTCTCGCCGACGATCTCCGCGTCGTAGCGTTTCGCCAATTGGCACGCGACCCATGCGCCGCTCGTGTCGATATCCTCGACAGCGGTCAGGTCGATGGTGTGAATATTGCCGTCGATACGCGCAAGCTGATCGTCCACCGCGCCGATGGTGGACACCAGATACTGGCCCGAAAGCGCCAGCGTTGTGCCGCCAGCGTCGTCGTCCGTCAGTGTATAGTGAGCCGCACCCGTCATCGCGGCGAGGTATGCGGACAAAATGCAGCGCAAACAAGCGGGCTTTTGGCTCTGCCCACGATCAAGGCGCTGTTCGGGCGAATAAGCGGTTGTCGGGCGCAACCGGCAATGGCAATGGCTTCGCCCTATGAGCAACGAACTTGCAACCACTTTCGATCCCGCTGCCATCGAGCAGCGCTGGTATGCCCATTGGGAAGCGAGCGGCGGTTTCCGTCCGGAACGCCCCGACGCCGAGCCCTTCACTATCGTCAACCCGCCGCCCAATGTGACGGGCAGCCTCCACATCGGCCACGCGCTCGACAACACGCTGCAGGACATCGTGATCCGCTGGGAACGCATGCGCGGCAAGGATGCGCTGTGGGTGGTCGGCACCGACCATGCGGGCATTGCAACGCAGATGGTGGTCGAGCGCCAGCTCGAGCAAAAGCAGGACAAGCGCACCAATTATTCGCGCGAAGCCTTCGTCGACAAGGTGTGGGAATGGAAAGCCGAAAGCGGCGGAACCATCACCAACCAGCTGCGGCGTCTGGGTTGCTCGATGGACTGGAGCCGCGAGCAGTTCACCATGGACCCGCACTTTACCAAGGCGGTGCTCAAGACCTTCGTCGACCTCTACAACGACGGGCTGATCTACCGCGACAAGCGTCTGGTGAACTGGGATCCCAAGCTGAAAACCGCGATTTCGGACCTCGAGGTCGAGACGCAGACGATTGCGGGCAGCTTCTGGCACTTCAAATATCCGCTCGCAGACGGTGTGACGCTGGCAGACGGGCGCGAATATATCGAGGTCGCCACCACGCGGCCTGAAACCATGCTCGCCGATATGGCTGTCGCGGTGCATCCGACCGACGAACGCTACAAAAGCGTGGTGGGCAAGCATGTCGTGCTGCCGATCACGGGCCGCCGTATCCCCATCGTGGCCGACGAACACGCCGACCCCGAACTGGGTTCGGGCGCGGTGAAGATCACGCCGGGGCATGACTTCAACGACTTCGAGGTCGGCAAACGCGCAGGCATTGCTCCTGCCGACATGCTCAACATGCTCGATGGCGATGCCAACGTATGCCAGACCGCCGACGGGCTGGTGCCGGAGGAATTCCTCGGCCTGCACCGCTTCAAGCGAGACGGTGTCGAGGGCGCACGCGAATTGGTGGTAGCGCGTCTGAAGGAACAGGGCTTCCTGATCCCGCATGTCGCCAAGACCAAAAAGGGCGAGGAAGTCGAACACGACGCCGAACCCCGCCAGATCGCAACACCCTTTGGCGATCGCGGCGGCGTGGTGATCGAGCCGTGGCTGACCGACCAATGGTATGTCGATGCGGCCAAGCTTGCCGAAAAGCCGATCAGCCAAGTCCGCGACGGGACGGTCGAAATCGTGCCTAAATCGTGGAAGAAGACCTTCTTCAACTGGATGGAGAACATCCAGCCGTGGTGCGTTTCGCGCCAGCTCTGGTGGGGTCACCGCATTCCCGCGTGGTTCGATGCCGACGGCAATGTTTTCGTCGCGCAAACCGAAGAGGAAGCGCAGGCGCAGGCAGGCGAAGGCGTCGCCCTCACCCGCGACCCCGACGTGCTCGACACGTGGTTCTCCTCCGCGCTGTGGCCTTTCGCCACGCTCGGCTGGCCCGAGGATGGCCAGCCGCTGCTCGAGAAGCACTTCCCCAACAGCCTCCTCATCTCCGGCTTCGACATCCTGTTCTTCTGGGATGCGCGGATGATGATGATGGGCAATTACAACATGGGCGAAACCCCGTGGCCGCGGCTCTATCTCCACGGCCTCGTGCGCGCTGCCGATGGCTCTAAAATGTCGAAGTCGAAGGGCAATGTGGTCGATCCGCTCGGCCTCATCGACCAGTTCGGCGCAGACGCACTGCGCTTCTTCATGGCGGCAATGGAAAGCCAGGGCCGCGACATCAAGATGGATGAAAAGCGGGTCGAGGGTTACCGCAACTTCGCGACCAAGCTGTGGAACGCGACGCGCTTCTGCCAGTCGAACGGCATCGGCGCTTCGAGCACGCTCAAGGCCCCGACCGCGCGGCTTGCGGCGAACCAGTGGATCATCGGCGAGGTGCAGGCCGCCTGCGCCGAAATCGACGCCGCCATGACCGACCTGCGTTTCGACGCGGCGGCTAATGCGATCTACCAGTTCACGTGGAGCAAGTTCTGCGACTGGTATCTGGAGCTGATCAAGCCGGTGTTTGCGGGTGACGACACCAGCCCCGCCGCTGCCGAAACCCGCGAGGTTGCCGGCTGGGCGCTCGACCAGATTCTTGTCATGCTGCACCCCTTTATGCCCTTCATCACCGAAGAGCTGTGGCATGCGCAGGCCAAGAATTTCGGGGGCGAGAGGCCTTATGACCTGATCGTCGCCAAATGGCCCGATCCGCGCGCCGAAGTCAGCAAGGACGCAACCGACGCAATCGACTGGGTGATCGACCTCACCACCAATGTCCGTTCGGCCAAGAACGAGCTTGGCATTGCGCCGGGCGCGAAGCTTGCGGCCTTTGTGTCGTCTGCCTCGCCGCTGGCCGAAAGCACGATCGAACGCTCAAGCGCCGCAATCGAACGCCTTGCGCGCCTGACGCCGGTGACCATCGGCGACGCGCCCGCCGGCCCTGCGATGCAGGTGACAGCGCTTGGTGATGTCTTTGTCATTCCGCTCGAAGGGATCATCGACACCGACGCCGAGAAAGCGCGCCTGTCCAAGGCACTCGAAGCCTCGCAGAAAGAAGCGAAATCGCTCGACGGACGCCTGTCGAACGCCAATTTCGTCGAACGTGCGAAGCCTGAAGCGGTGGAGAAAGCCAAGGCCGACTATGCCCATCACACGGGCGAAATCGAACGGCTGACAGCGGCACTGGCGCGGCTGGGATAATCGCCAAACGCCCGCTTGAGCGCAGGGATAAGCGCCTTTCGGGCACCGCAACGAGCGCGGTCAGAATATCCGCGCAGGCTGGATCGCGTCCGTAATCAGGGCCGCTGCCAGGGTTGCGCCTGCAAAGTGCCGCGTCCGATCACCTGCGCCTGGATCTCGCCAGCGCCTTCGAAGATGTTGAGGATGCGCGCGTCGCACAGCACGCGGCTGATTTCGTATTCGAGCGCGTAGCCATTGCCGCCATGGATCTGCAGCGCATTGTCGGCATTGCTCCACGCAACACGTGCGGCGAGCAGTTTGGCCTGCCCAGCCTCGATATCGCAGCGCTCGCCCTTGTCCTTGTGACGGGCGGCCGAATAGGTCAGCTCGCGCGCCATCACGAGCTCGGCAACCATCAGCGCCAGCTTGTCCGAGACGCGCGGGAAGGCGAGCAGGGGTTTGCCGAATTGCTTGCGTTCGAGCGCATATTTTAGCCCGAGATCAATCGCGTTCCAGCCGACCCCGATGGCTCGGGCTGCGGTCTGGATGCGCGCACCTTCGAAAGTGCGCATGAGCTGTTTGAACCCCTGCCCTTCCACGCCGCCCAGCAGGCCCTCGGCAGCAACCGGGAAATCGTCGAAGCCGAGCGCATATTCCTTCATGCCGCGATAGCCGAGCACTTCGATCTCGCTCCCGTCGATACCGGCATCGGGAAACGGATTGTCGTCGCTGCCGCGCGTTTTTTCGCCGAGCAGCATGGAAAGGCCGCCATAGCCCGGCGTCGCGGGATCGGTGCGGCACAAGACGGTCATCAGATCGGCGCGCGCGGCGTGGGTGATCCACGTCTTGGCTCCCTTGATCTGCCAGCTGCCATCCACCTGCCGGACCCCGCGCGTGCGGACCGAGGCGAGGTCGGAGCCGGTGTCGGGCTCGGTAAAGACAGCGGTGGGCAGGATCGAGCCGTCGGCCAGCTTGGGGAGGTATTTGGCTTTCTGCTCGGGAGTGCCGTTTTCGCCGATCAACTCGCCCGCGATTTCCGAACGCGTGCCCAGCGATCCGGCGCAAATCCACCCGCGCGAGAGCTCTTCCGACACGAGGCACATGGCGGTCTTGCCCAGCCCCAGCCCGCCGAACTCCTCGGAAATGCAAACCCCGAACACGCCGAGCTCGGCCATTTCCTCCACCACCTCGATCGGGATGAGGTCGTCGGCAAGATGCCATTTGTGCGCGTTGGGCGCGATGCGGTCAGCGGTAAAGGCGCGGAACTGCTCGCGGATCATGTCGAGCGTTTCGTCGTCGAAAGTTTCGTCTGGCCTCGCGTTGTCGGCAAGCAAGGCGGCAAGCGCGGCGCGGTTCTTGGCGGTGTTGCCCTCAGCGATGAAGTTTGCAGCCGCGGGATCGGCAGCCAGCGTTGCGGCGGCGTCTGCGGTGCCCAGCTCTGCCGGACGCACAAACTCGTTCTGGCTCATCGGCACGGCGCTGGTCAGCTGGCCGAGATACTCGCCAAAGCCCACCAGCAGGACAAGCTCCTCGACCTCGCCGTACCGCCCGCCCTTCTCTGCGCGCGCGGCCCAATCGGCAGTGGCTTCGAGCGCGGCGACAGTCGTCCCGATCCATGCGTAGCCATGCACGATCCGCTGGTGCTGCTCGACCAAGGCTGCGTCGGCCTTGCCCGACGGCGCGACAAGCGCAGCAGTCGCTGCGCGGACAGCCTCGCAATAGGTCTTGGCAGCAGCACAAGCCGCCTTGGCAGCAGAAATCCAGTCACTCATCAATCATCATTCCCAATCGAAAAGCATGTCCGCGCGGGGCGGCGAAGCCAAAGGCTCGAAAGATCGCTTTCCGGGCCATTTCGCTAATACCGTCAAGGATAGCCTTGGCCATTGCAAGCCTCTGCTCATCAGAGATTTCGAGGCCATGCGCGAAAGCAGAAAGGCCGTGACCTGAACGCGGATCAATGCAATCGCGCTCAGCAATCATTGGAATACAAGTCAGAGTTGAGTGAAAGAGAGACAATCCATGCAGGACAAGGTGGTAGTGGTCACGGGCGCATTCGGTGTGCTCGGAAGCGCGGTGGCAGAGCACCTTGAAGAACTTGGCTGCCGGGTTGCGCGCGTCGATTACGCGCAAGCCCCGCGCGACCAGCGCGGCTGGATCGGTGGGATCGACCTGTCCGATCCCGCAGCGGCCAAATCCGCATGGAACAAGGTCATGGCCGATGTCGGCAAGCCCAGCGGGCTGGTGAACATTGCAGGCGGCTTTGTGTGGGAGACGCTGGGCGAAGACGGTCCTGCGACATGGGAGCGCATGTTCCGCATGAACACGCTCACCTGCGTATCCATGTGCACCGCCGCGCTCGATACGCTCAAATCCACGCCCGGCGCAGCGATCGTCAATATCGGCGCAGCGGCAGCCGCCAAAGCCGATGCGGGAATGGGCGCCTATGCCGCCTCGAAAGCGGGCGTGGCACGGTTGACCGAAAGCCTTGCAGCGGAACTCGGCGGTGATGATGTGACGGTGAACGCGATCCTGCCCACCATCATCGACACGCCCACCAATCGCGCCGACATGCCCGATGCCGATTTTTCGCAATGGGTGCAGCCTGCCGATATTGCGAAGGCCATCGCCTTCCTGCTGTCGGACGAGGCGCGCGCGATCACGGGCGCGAGCATTCCTGTCAGTCGCGGAACCGCCTAGGGGCGGACGCTTTTCGCGATTGCGACCGCTTCGGAAGCGAGCGCGGTGACTTTGTCGTATTCGCCAGCCGCAATGGCATTCGCTGGCGTCAGCCAGCTGCCACCGCAGGCGATCACGCTCGGAACGCTCAGGAACTCGGTCAGATTGCCCGCCGATACGCCGCCGGTGGGCATGAATCGCATTTCGCGGAAGACCGAGGAAAATGCCTTGAGCATCGGCACGCCGCCAGCCAGCGCGGCAGGGAAGAACTTCACCTCGCGCAGTCCCATCGCATAGGCGCGCTGCACCTCGCCCGCCGTCATGGTGCCGGGGAAAAAGGGGATGCCTTCGGCAAGGCAATATTCGGCGATATTGTCGACAAGGCCGGGGCAGACGATGAACTGCGCGCCGCTCGCGACAACGGATTTCGCCTGATCGAGCGTCAGCACCGTGCCCGCGCCCACGGCAAGCCCTTCGGTTTGCGCAAGGATCGCTTCCATTCCCGCCTGCGCATTGTCGCTGCGAAGCACCACTTCGATCACCGTCAGCCCGCCTGCTGCAAGCGCCTTTGTCACGGCCACCGCCGTCGCCGGATCATCCTCGCCCACCAGCGGGACCACAGGAGCAGACTGGAGGCGGGTCGAAAGGTCGGTGCTCAAATGCTGTCTCCGGTGAATAAACGATGCGTCCGCTGCGATAGGGCGTTTCATTCCTGTCAGCAATTGGCCTCGACAATTGGTCAGTATCGAAACCTGCCCGTGTTCGCCTAGGTGGCGCACGAACTGTCCCGCTGCCCCTTGCGCGCCGCGCGCCGCAACGTCATGGGACTTCGGAAACGAGAACGGAGAACACCTGCTATGCGCCAGATTGACCATTTCATCGTCGGCGACAGCCCCGCGCCAGTCCGCAAGCACCAAGTCTGGAACCCGTCGACGGGCGAGGTTCAGGCCGAGGTTGCGCTGGGCGATGCCGCGCTGCTCGAACAGGCGGTGGCGACCGCGAAGAAAGTCCAGCCGGCATGGGCGGCGACCAACCCGCAAAAACGCGCGCGCGTCATGTTCAAGTTCAAGGAACTGATCGAAGCGAACATGCAGAGCCTTGCCGAACTGCTCTCCAGCGAGCACGGCAAGGTCGTCGACGACGCCAAGGGCGATGTGCAGCGCGGACTTGAGGTGATCGAATACGCCTGCGGCATCCCGCAGGTGATGAAGGGTGAATACACGCAAGGCGCAGGCCCGGGGATCGACGTTCTTTCGGTGCGCCAGCCGCTCGGCATTGGCGCCGGCATCACCCCGTTCAACTTTCCCGCGATGATCCCGATGTGGATGTTCGGCATGGCCTGCGCGGCAGGCAACGCCTTCATCCTCAAGCCTTCAGAGCGCGATCCCAGCGTGCCGGTCCGCCTTGCCGAGCTGTTCGTCGAAGCAGGCGCACCCGAAGGGCTGCTGCAGGTCGTTCACGGTGACAAGGAGATGGTCGACGCGATCATCGACCATCCCGATATCCCCGCTATCAGCTTCGTGGGCTCGTCCGACATCGCGCATTACATCTACAAGCGCGGCGCCGAGCAGCACAAGCGCGTGCAGGCCTTTGGCGGCGCGAAGAACCACGGCATCGTTATGCCCGACGCCGATCTCGATCAGGTGGTGAACGATCTTGCGGGCGCCGCCTTCGGTTCGGCCGGCGAACGCTGCATGGCTCTGCCGGTGGTGGTTCCGGTGGGTGAGGACACCGCCGAGCGCCTGAAGGAAAAGCTGATTCCTGCGATCCACGCACTGCGCGTGGGCGTCTCGACCGATGCGGAGGCGCATTACGGTCCGGTGGTCACGCCCGAACACAAGGCACGCATCGAACAATGGATCACCACGGCCGAGGAAGAAGGCGGCGAGATCGTCATCGACGGTCGCGGCTTCAATCTTCAGGGCCACGAAAAGGGCTTCTTCGTCGGCCCGACGCTGATCGATCACGTCACGCCCGAGATGAGCTCCTATCAGGAAGAGATCTTCGGTCCCGTGCTCCAGATCGTGCGCGCCAAGGACTTCGAGGACGCGGTGCGTCTGCCGAGCGAGCACCAGTATGGCAACGGCGTCGCGATCTTCACCCGCAACGGCCACGCCGCGCGCGAGTTTGCAGCCCGCGTCAACGTCGGCATGGTCGGCGTGAACGTGCCGATCCCCGTGCCGGTGAGCTACCACAGCTTCGGCGGGTGGAAGCGCTCGGGCTTTGGCGACATCGACCAATACGGCACCGAGGGCCTCGCCTTCTGGACCAAGAACAAGAAGATCACCCAGCGCTGGCCCGACGGCGGCGGCGACGGCTCGAACGCCTTCGTCATCCCGACGATGGGATAAGAGCGGATATGGCCGCCCGGCCCGGGGGGTGCGGGCGGCTACTCCACCAATAACGCGCGCTGGCGGCAGGCACTGCCGCGACCCAAGGCCATTTCCTACCGGCCCTCTTTCGTGGCATGGCAGTGTGCATGAATTGCCTTTCATCCTCTACCGCACAATCGATGCGCCCAATCAATCGCCGCGCTATTGATCGAATGGATTTCAACGCCAGGACAGTGTTCCATGTGTTCCATCCTGTAGGGTTTGGGCGTCCGGCATGACCGATCTGATCTGCGCCACCGACGATACGGGCGGGCCCGAGATCTTCGCCTCCTTGCAAGGCGAAGGGCCCAGCATGGGTGTGCCTGTCGCCTTTCTGCGCCTGTCGCGCTGCAACCTCGCCTGCGTGTGGTGCGACACTGCCTACACATGGCGCTTCGAGGAGGACGAGCGCCCGCACCGCGACGATACGCATTACGAGCGCAAGGCCAACCAGTTCACGCTCGCTCCTGCCGAAGCTGCGGAGCGGATTGCGGCGCTGGGGCAAAAGCGCCTCGTCATCACCGGCGGCGAGCCGATGTTGCAGGCAGGCGCTCTGGCAGAGATGCTGGAGGCGCTCGATGCGCTGGTGCCGGGCATGGATATCGAGATCGAGACCAACGGCACTGCCAAGCCTCCTGCACGGCTCGACATCCGCGTGGACCAGTTCAACGTCAGCCCCAAGCTCGCGCATTCGGGCAATGCGGCGCAGCTGGCGCTGGTTCCCAAGGTGCTCGACTTCTACGCCGCCGACCCGCGCGCCTTCTTCAAATTCGTGATCGCTGCGCCCGAAGACGTGGAGGAGGTGCTGGAGTTGCAGCGCATCCATCGCTTTGCCCCCGGCCACGTCTTCCTGATGCCAGAAGGAACGCGTTCGGAAACGCTGCGCGCCCGCGAAAGCTGGCTCAGTGCGCTGTGTCTCGAACAGGGATTCCGCCTTTCCGACCGGCTGCATATCCATCTTTACGGAGACAGTCGGGGGACTTAAGACTGTCCGCAGGGGGACATTGCTGGTGGACATATTCATTTCCTACTCGCGGAACGACCGCGAGCGCGTCAACTTCATCGCCAAGGCACTCGAGGCGGAAGGGTATTCGGTCTGGTGGGACCGCGACATCCGCGCTGGCGAGGAATTCGACCACGTCATCGACAAGGCGATCAAGCAGTCCAAGGCGATCGTCGTCATCTGGTCCAAGGACTCGACCCGCTCGAACTGGGTCAAGGAAGAGGCCGAGGACGGGGTCGAAGAGAACAAGCTCGTTCCTGCGCTGATCGACAATGTAACCATTCCGCGCGGTTTCCGCCGGATTCAGGCCGCAGAACTGCAAGACGCCGCCGACAATCCCACGCTCAGCCGCAACTGGCCCGAGTTTCTCGATAGCGTCCACAAGATCGCAGGCCGTGCGCAAGGCACCGGCAAAGCTGCGGCTACTGCTCCCGCGGCGGAAGCAACACCGCAAGCCTTTGCGCAAGTGTCGCCGACGCCCAGCCCCTCACCCGCAGCATCGCCGCGCGCATCGGATGAAGCGCCCGCATGGAAGCGGTTCGTCCCGATCGGCGCGGGCGTGCTTGCGCTGTTGGTGGCAGGCTATTTCGCGATGCAGTTCTTCACCGGCCCGCGCACTCCGCCGCCGCCCGAGGACATGACCCCGGTCGTGCTCGGCATCTATCCTAGCGACAGCTTCGGCATCGATCAGGCCGACGGGCTCAAGGCCGCCTTCAACGACACCACCGGCGTGCAAATCCGCGATCTTGCTGCACCGCTCGATGACATGAAGAGCCGCAATGCGCCCGAATTGATCGAGGGCCTGCGCACCAATCTGGAAAAGAGCAATGTGGTCGCCATCGTCGGCCCTTCGATCACCGAGTTCACACCGGAGGTGCTGCGCACGGTCGAGGAAAGCGGGCGGCGGCCGGCGATCATTCTCACCACCGCCGCCTCACGGCAGGACATCGGGTGGGATGGTAGCGATCTGCCGCTGTTCCGCGTGGGCTCGGGCGTGGACGAGCGCGCCAACCAGTTTGCGGAGCTTGCAGGGAACCTCGTGTCCAGCGGAATCGATATCGTGCTGATGTACGAATCGATACCCAATTCGAGCGAGACGACCTACGGCCAGCTGTTCTACCAGCGCATAACCGAGCGCCTTCCGCAGTGGCAGGAATGGTCGAACAGCGACCGCGTTCGTTCGATATCCTACACCCGCGGGAAGATCATGGAGAAAGCCAATCTCCCCCGCGTCCGCCAGATATTCGACGAACCCAAGCTGATCGTAGTCGTCGGACTCTCGGGCGATTACGAGGAATTGGCCGAAGGGTTGTATCGTGCATCCGACCCGCCGCGCGCTTCGCTGCTGGGCGGGTGGAACACCTCGAAAGCGGTGATGGAGCTGAACCAGACCACCGCGCTCCAGAACGCGCGTCTGTTCGATATGACCGATGTCTATCGCAGCCCCGCGGACACCAGCGGCCTGCCCGACGCCCTGCGATTCCAGCGCGAATTCGGGACGCTCAGCCCGGCCTTGCGCCAGGAAGCGGTCGCGTATGATTCGGGTCTGGTCGTGAAGCAGGCACTCGCCAAGATCGACGGTGTCGTCACCGCCGACAAGCTGATCGAGATCCTGCGCGGGCAGAACTTCAACGGGATCACCGGCAAGATCGCCTTTACCGCCGACGGCCCCAATTGGGGCCAGAACGCCGGCGAAGCGGGCGGGATGCAGGACTTCCACAAGCTGCAATACGACCGCGACCGGACCGACTGGCAGCCGCTACCCAATTTCCGTCAGTTGTTGCGCGGGCAATAACCGGCTGCGCAGCGCAGGCGGCTTACCCCTGTGAACGCCAACGCAGGACGACGCGTTCGACGAGCTCTTCCTCGCCGCCGCCTCGCTGCCACAGCTCGCTGAAGCTCGGGTCTTCGGATGCCGGCCGCTTGTGCTCTTCGAGCGTGTCGAAGTTCACGCGGATCGGAATCGCAACACCCTCGCCGCAGACGATGCACTCGCGGTTGCGCAGCGCCGGAATGGAATCGAGGAAGCCGCGCGAACCTTCAGGCATGGCCGAACGCACGAAGGCCTGGTCACGGTCGTTGTTGAGACGCATCGAGATGATCGTCCCGCATTGCGAGAGCACACCTTCGGCAAGGTCAGACGGACGCTGCGTGATTAGGCCCAGCGAAATCCCGTATTTACGGCCTTCTTTGGCGATCCGGCTGAGGATTCGGCCAACCGATGAACCGTCTGCCTGTTTTTCGTTCGGCACATAACGGTGCGCCTCTTCGCAGACGAGCAGGATCGGGCGGGTCTTTTCCTCGCGTCCCCAGATCGCAAAATCGAACACGAGGCGTGAAAGCACCGCAACCACAGTCGAGGTGATGTCCGAAGGCACGCCCGACACGTCGATGATCGAGATCGGTTTGCCGTCGCCCGGCATGCGGAAGACCTTGGAAATGAAGTTCGTCATCGTATCGCCGACCAGCATGCCGGAGAACATGAACTGGTAGCGCGGGTCGCCTTTCAGCTCCTCGAGCTTGCTGTTGATCCGCATGTAAGGGGCAGATGACGTCGCCTTATCGAGTTTGCCCATCTCGTCCTTGATCTTGTTCGACAGGTCCGAGAGCAGATAGGGGATCGGCGAATCGACAGTGATCTTGCCCATCGATTCCGCAAGGCGGTTCTTGCTGCGCGCATGCAGAAGACATTTGGCGAGAATGTCCATATCGACCTGGCGTTCATTGCCGTCGCTGGTCAGCAAAACTTCGCAGTGTTCTTCGAAGTTCATCAGCCAATAGGGCATTTGCAGGTTCGACACGTCGAGGATCTGCCCGGTCTGGCGGAATGCGGCGGAGTATTCGCCGTGCGGGTCGATCATCACGATGTGACCCTCGGGTGCAGCCTCGCAGATGCGGTGCAGAATCAGCGCGGCACTGGTCGATTTACCGGTACCGGTCGAACCGAGCAGCGCGAAGTGCTTGCCCAGCATCGCGTCGATATAAAGCCCGGCGCGAATGTCCTTGGTCGGGAACACCGTGCCGATGGTGATATTGGCGCGGCCGTCGCTGGCGTAGATCTGTTCGAGGTCCTTCGTCGTCGCGGGATAGACCAGCGCGCCGGGAACCGGATAGCGCGTCACACCGCGCTTGAAACCGTGGATGCGGCCGGTGAGTTTTTCCTCCGAGCCTTCGCCGAGAAAGTCGATATGGGCGACGATGCCGTTCGAGGCGCGGCGATCCTTGCGCTGGTCGCGGACGTTGGCGAGGAGCCAGGCATCGCCGACGCGGATCTTGATCTGGCTGCCGACCTGACCGGCAAGCGAGATCGAGCGATCGTCGTCTTCCATACATTCGTTGAGCCGCTGAAGGTCGAGCGCGATCTGCGATCCGGCACCCGAAATTTCCAGCACCACGCCAATCGGCTGGCGCGCATTATCGTCAGTTGCCCGCCGCGCAGGAGCCGGACTTGCCGCCGCTGAATCGGTCGAAAAATTGTGACTGCCCATATCGCTCATGCGAGTTTCCCTGGTCCTTTGCCCGTCGCGTTCCGGCGCAAATGCGTGCGCGCCGGTTTGATGACGGATTCCAGATGCAGGAACGGGGTTAAAATCGCGTCAACGATGCGTCGAACACAGAGCCCGTGCAGAAGCCCGGATCAGGAACTCAGATCAGGAGCGCGAGAACAATCGTCCAGCGAGCCAGCCCATGCCGAGCGATAGCATGATCGCGCCTAGGCCATAAAACAGCGACCAGCGCTGCGCGGCATAGACCACTCGCCCTTCGAGGCCGACCTTGACCACTTCGATATCGGCCGTGGCGCTCGCCAGAACGCGGCCATTGGCGATGGCAAAGGTCTCTGCCGTGTATTCGCCTGTGGTCACATTGGACGGCAACTCGATACGTGCCTGGTAGAGCACGCCTTCGCTGATCCGCACGCCTTGCGGGTCTTCCTTATAGAGCCCCAGACGCTCGCGCAATTCGACAAGGCCGCTGGCAAAACGCGCTTGCTCTTCGGGTTCGATCAGGCCGGTCGGGCTGAGCTGGATAAACTCGGTGCCCAGTTCGTAGATCGCCGCGGTGCGAGGTTCGACGATCTCCTCGATCGGGCTGGAGGATGCCACCGCGAAGAACGAAGGCGCAGAGCGGAAGTCGGTCGATCCGGCATTCATCCATACGCCCGCAATGCGCTCTTTCTCGCGCATGCGGATCGGCTCGGTCGGGCCTTTGAGCACGACGACGATGTCGTATTCGGTGCGGCTGCGTGACCCTGCCGGATCGATTACCGCACCGTAAAGAAGCAGGTTCGCGCCGGTGAAGCCCTGCCGCACCTCGACGCGTGACTGGCTGACTTCGGGGACCAGCACGGGTTCGCGCTGCCCCATCAGGAACGGAGCCGCGATGACCAGCGCGATGGCTGCCAGCCGCCTCATAGCGGGCTGACCGTGTAGACCTCGTCAGGCGCTACGCCGAGCCCGTAAAGCATCCGAAGCGCAACCGCGATCACGATAGCTGCCAGCACGAGCCGCAGGATTTCTGGCCGCGCCTTCATCGCGATCTGCGTGCCGAACTGCGCGCCCAGCACCGATCCGAGCAGCAGCAATCCGGCGAGCACGATATCGACCGACTTGGTGGTCAGCGCGTGGGTCATGGTGGTGACCATGGTCACGAACAGGATCTGGAACAGCGATGTGCCGACTACCACGTTCCCGCTCATTCCCAGAATATAGAGCATGGCCGGAACCAGAATGAACCCGCCGCCCACGCCCATCAGCATGGTGAGAATGCCGACCAACACGCCAAGGATCAGCGGGGCGAGCGGGGAAATATAGAGACCCGAGGAATAAAACCGCATGCGAAACGGCAGGCCTGCGACAAGCGGGTGGTGGCGGCGCTTGCGCGGCCGGCTGTCAGCCTGCCCCGAAGGCGGCCGCAGCGCAGTGAGCGCCTCGCGCAACATCAGCGACCCGATCGTACCGAGCAGCACGACGTAGAGAACGCTGATGACAACGTCGATTTGTCCGACGGCACGAAGCAGGCTGAACAATCCGGCTCCGATAAGCGCACCGAGCACACCGCCGCCCACCATCACCATGCCCATGCGATAGTCGACGCCCTTGCGTTTGCTGTGCGCGAGAACGCCCGAAACGCTTGCTCCCGTCACCTGCGTCGCGGCCGATGCGGCGGCGACGGTGGGCGGGATGCCGTAGAAGATGAGCAGCGGCGTCGTCAGAAATCCGCCGCCAACTCCGAACAGGCCTGAAAGAATACCCGTCAGCCCGCCCAGCAGCACGATGAAAAGACCATTCACCGAGAGATTCGCAATGGGCAGGTAGACGTCCATGAACTAGCGCCTAGCGCAGCAAGTTGACGGTTGGAAGGCGGGCAATCGCCCTGATGTTCAGAACCGCGTCCAAACCGTGGCCGCAACGCCCGATTCAGGCGCGGCATCGCCTGCGACACGCTCGCGCCAATCGACCGAGATACGCGCCGGAACTTCGCCGACGCTGAGATCGAGCCGCAAGGTCGGCCCGATATCGAAACGGCTCGCATCCTTTTGCGCCCCGCCCCATGCCGCTCCGCCAAAGCTCAAGCGCATGCGTTGATCGTCCAGCCCCTTGAAACTCACCACCTCGCGCGTCACCGCGGCCTGCCCTTCGGCAAAGTAAGTGTCTGCCTCGCCGCCGACATAGCCTGCCGCACCATATGTCTCGAGCGCAAAGCGCAGCGGCAGGCGCTGGGACGGGATTTCGGTGACGGCATAGCCAGCCGGGCGATAGTCCGTGCCCGACGGATTTCGGGTTGCGCGCACCTCTCCGAAAAAGCGCAGCGGCAGGGCGCCGACGGGCCGCGCCGAAAGGTTTGCTGCAAGCTCGGTCTCTCCGTCACGCACAAGAGCGTGGTAAATGCGCAGCGACGCGCGAGGGTCGTGCCGCGATTCAGGGGCGATGCGATACTGCAGGCTCGCGGCAATCTGGCTCGCACCATAGACGGGCTGTCGGCCTTGCGATGTCGAAAGCGACCCCGAGCCTTGACGGTAAAATGCCGAGGTATCGAGCGACCAGCGATCAACCACACCGATATCGCGCTCACCCGCCCGCGCAGCGAAAGGCGGCGTGGCGCTGGCGCTTGACGGATAGAGGTCCATCCCGGCGCGGCGCGAACCGAACAAAGAGCCTGCCCCATCCGAATGCCAGTCCATCGCATAGGCAGCTTTCATCAAGTAGTGATGACCGGCCGAGACTGCAGGGCTTCGGCCGCGCGGGGCAAAGCCTTTCCACGGGGTGCTTTCCAATGCGGCCAGCGCCGGACTGCTGACGCCCGCCACCGCGATTTCGGTATAGGCCGGTTTCTGGCTTTCAAGCATCGCCAGCGCCGCTTCTGCGCGAGCCTCGACTTCGCCGGAGATGGAATTTTCCGCCAGAACCAGTTCGCCGATGGGAAGATCGAACAGCGGAAACGGGCTTTCCCACAAGACAGTGCGACCGCCGACCCATAGCCCGACCAGCAGCACCAGCATCGCCAGCGGGCTGCCACGGCGGCGCGACGCCGATGCAGCGCTCATGATCGGACTCCCCGCAAGGGTCGCAGTCCGCGATAATCCAGACCCGGGCGCAAGGGATGGCGCAGGTGCGGTGTCTTGTCCCAAGCGGGATCCTTGCCCGAAAGCGTGCGGGCATAGGCCCACACGGCGCGCCTACCGGCCATGATCGCGATCACATTGGTGAAAGGAATGCGCATCACCGCGAAGACACCTTCGGCCATGCCATAATTGCGCGCGGTGAAGGCAAAGCGCCAGAACACCCGCCACGCGAAGAAACCATGGTTGATATAAAGCAAGGCGACAACCAGCGGCGAAAGCGGCGTGGGTTGCGCCAGTCCGAGTGAATAGGCTCCGGCCAGCACCAGCGTCAGCGCCAGCAACGTGTAGCCCATCAGCAGCACCAGTGCGGTCAGAGGGCTCCGCCGGTCACGCGCCCGCATCCAGCTTTCCATGAGACCGCCCGACCATCCGATCCGGTCCCACCCCTGCAAGGCGATGCCGTGCACCCAGCGCGTTTTCTGGCGCACGATATGCCCCAGCTCAGAAGGGAAATAGGCCCGTGTCGCAATCAGCAGATCATCCTCACCGCGTGCGCGCACAAAGTGGCAGGCTCCGCCGCTCTCGGCGACGGCAATACCAAGCTCGTAGTCTTCGGTCAGCGAGACAGGTTCGAAAGGCGTGCCTTCCTCGCGGCGATCGGCGAGCTTCTGCAACGCCGCGCGCGAGACCGCACAACCGACCCCTGCCGCCGGCAGCGCCGCGCCCACCGCGTCGCGCACCACCATTGCCTTGCCATGCGCTTCGGCAAATTCCTCGCAATAATGGCTTCCCAGCCAGTGCCGTGCGGCCTGCGGCAGCGGCTCGACCGGAAGTTGCACGAAGTCCGCGCCATTGGCGACCACCATGTCGAGCAGACCCAAGGCGCCCGGATCGACCATGTCTTCGGCATCGTGAAACACGACCATGGCGAATTGTGCCCCGACGCGGGCCTCGTCATCGCGCATCGCTTCGTAGAGACGGTTGAGGCAGTCGGCCTTGGTGCTGGGGCCGTCGCGGTCATGGATCACCAGCCGCAGCCGGGCATCGCCTTTTGCGCTGCGCGTTGCGGCTTCAAGGGTGGCGGGGTCATTGCGATAAATACCAACGTAGAGCCGCAATCCGCGCTGTGGCCACGATGCAAGCATGTGTGCGATCGTTTCCGCGATCACGTCCGCTTCCTGCCATGTCGGCACGAAGATAGCGGTCGCACCCGACAATTGCCGGGACTGCAATTCGCGTCTGCTAACCTTTGGGGTTTTCGCCCGCCCGGTCAGCTTTAGCCAAAGCCAAGCGAGGTCAACGGCGAGATCATCCATTGCCCCGATCAGAAAAAACACGCCGGCAAACAGCAGCAATTCATGCTGCAGGACAGCCAGCCACTGCCACAGTCCCCATCCAAACATACTCAAGGTGCGCCCCTAAAAGTGTAATGTGAGCCTATCCTGCCCCGATTAACCTTGCAACTGCCTCGACTTTTCGGAAAGGAGACGCGCGATATGTCGGAAAATTCTTCTTCCCCCCGTTCCACCGTCCGCGATCTGTTTGCACCCGTCCGCTCGCTGTTTGTCAGCGATGCTTCGGCAGGTGTTCTGCTGATCCTGATTGCGATCGCAGCGATGATCGCAGCCAATTCACCGCTTGCAGAGGAATATCATCACCTCTTCCATGGCGAATGGTTTTCCTCAGATGTTTTTAAGCTCAACACGCTGCATTTGTGGATCAACGACGGGCTGATGGCGATTTTCTTCTTCGTCGTCGGGCTGGAGGTGAAGCGCGAATGGATCGAAGGACAATTGTCCAACGCCCGTGACCGCCGCTTGCCCGTGCTCGCGGCGGCGGCCGGCATGGTTGTGCCCGCACTGCTCTATGTCGCCGTGGTCAATGCCGACGGGGCAGGCCATCTGGTCCGCGGTTGGGCGATCCCTGCAGCGACCGACATCGCGTTTGCGATGGGTGTGCTGGGCCTGCTCGGCAATCGCGTGCCCTCCTCGCTGCGGATTTTCCTGCTGACCGTTGCGATTGTCGATGACATCGGCGCGGTGCTGGTGATTGCGCTGTTCTATACCGCGAAGATCAACGTCATGTGGCTTGTCGCCTCTGCGGTCGTCCTCGGCATCATGTTCGCCATGAACCGGTTCAAGGTTTCGAGCTTCACACCGTTTATTGTGCTTGCTCTGGCACTGTGGCTGTGTGTGCTCAATTCGGGCGTCCACGCGACCATCGCGGGCGTGGTCGCTGCGCTGACCATCCCGATGATGGGCCGCAACAACAACACCATGGTCGAGCGGATGGAGCATGCGCTCGCTCCGTGGAGCGCCTATCTGGTGGTTCCGGTGTTCGGATTTGCCAATGCCGGTGTCGCATTCGGCGATCTGGGCCTTAAAGCCGTGCTGGACCCGCTTCCGCTGGCGATTGCAACCGGCCTGTTCGTGGGCAAGCAACTCGGCATTTTCAGCGCCGTGGTCATTTCCGACAGGATCGGTTTCGCACCGCGTCCGACCAATGCCAGCTGGGCCGAGATTTGGGGCGTGTCGATCCTGTGCGGGATCGGCTTCACCATGAGCCTGTTCGTGAGCGGGCTCGCCTTTACCGACAATTACGTGCTGATCGAGGAAGCCAAGATCGGCATTCTGCTGGGCTCGCTGATTTCCTCGGTGGTAGGCTTCATCATCTTGCGCATGACCACCGAGCATCCGGCCGAGGACTGCGATGATCACGGCGGCGAGCCGGACAAACTCCAGCCCGAAGCCGCGACCAAGTAGCTCTTACCAGCTGCCGGTGTTTTCCATGCTGGCCCAGGGCTCCTGCGGCGGCAGATTGCCTTCCTGCAGCAGCTCTACCGAAATGCCGTCGGGCGATTTGACGAAGGCCATATGTCCGTCGCGCGGCGGGCGGTGGATGATATGGCCCGCCTCGGCCAGTCGCTCGCAAGTTTCGTAGATATTGTCCACGCGATAGGCGAGGTGGCCGAAGTTGCGGCCGCCGTCATAGTCCTCGGCAGGGCTGCCGTCTTCGGCGGGCCAGTTATAGGTCAGTTCGACCTCGGCCACGCCCTCCTGCCCCGGTGCAGCGAGGAAGATCAGCGTGAAGCGCCCGGCCTCGACATCGAAGCGGCGCACTTCTTCCAGTCCGATCAGATTGAAGAATGCGACCGTCGCATCGGGATCCGTCACGCGGATCATCGAATGCAGATATTTGACCATGTTCACCTCGCAGCAATTCAAATTCGGTTCATCGATAGTGATGCACAACTCACCGCACAGTAGCAATGTGCAGTGAGGGAACCATGACCGACGATACGAACCAAGAGATAGCAACCGAAACCGCCGCCGCAAGGTTCGATCCCGGCTCCACCACGCTGCGCTGGTTCGGCACAGCGACGATTGCGGCCATCGGCCTCGTACTCGGCGGATATCTGCTTGGTGACGGCCTGCTGCGCGCCAAGGAGGCCGAGCGTTCGGTGACCGTGCGCGGACTGGCCGAGCGCGATGTCACCGCCGATCTTGCGACCTGGACGATCTCCTATTCGGCCAGTTCCTCCGATCTCGCGCAGGCGCAGGGGAAAGTCCGCCGCGACACCGACGCGATCGAGGCGTTCTTCGACGATCTGGGCTTCCCCGAGGCCGCGCTCCAGCCCACGGGCGCGAACGTCTCGAGCTATACCAGCGACGGCGTGACGACCTATACCGTGCGCCAGCGACTATCGCTTCGGACCGAGGACATCGAGCGCGCGCAAAAGGCAGTGGCGCAGCAGTTCGATCTGGTCGGACGCGGCGTGTTCCTCGAAGAAGGTTCGGGGATGAGCTATTCTTTCACCGGGCTCAACGAAATCAAACCCGAAATGGTGGCCGAAGCGACCCGCGACGCGCGCGCTTCGGCGCAGCAATTTGCCGAAGACTCCGGCGCGAGCGTCGGCGCGATCAAGGATGCGACGCAGGGGTACTTCACCATCGAAGCACGCGACGGTGACAGCGGTGGCTGGGGCGTGTCCGACAGTCCGTTCAAGAAAGTTCGCGTCGTCACCACTGTGAACTTCTCGCTCGATTAAACGAAAAGGGCGCGAGACCTGTTGGTCTCGCGCCCCGTTCCCCTGCTGTTATGCAGATGACGGTCGATTACATGCTGTAACCGAGCGTGAAGAAGAAGCCTGCGTCGGTGAAATCTTCAACCGAGGGACCTTCGGTGTCCACGTAGTTGAAGCCGAGTGCAAGCGAATCGGTGACCGCCCAGCTGGCGCCAAGGCCCCAGTCGAACGACGATTTCTGGGCGAAGGTGACCGAGTCAAAGTCGGTCGCGAAAACGCCGTCGGTATAGCCGAGGTGAGCCGTCAGAGTGATCGGCGTGTCGGGAATACCGTATTCGAAATCGGTGTAGAGATAGAGGTTATCGTCGTCGCCGAGCGATGCCTGATCCCATGCGTAGGCGATACCCACGGTGGCCGATGCCGGACCGACAGCAAAACCGATCGAGGCATAGGGCTCGAAATAGTCGGTCAGAGCGCCGGGCGTGTCGCCGGTCGGGTAGATGTAGTAGAGCAGGCCGATGTCGAAGGTGACGCCTTCGGCAACGTCGCCGCTCCAACCGGCGTAAACGTCGAGTTCGAGCTCACCGAAATCGGTGCCGCCCGAAATCGTCGACGCCCAGGTGCCGACATAGAGGCCGCTGGAGTGTCCGAGGTCGATGCCGCCCTGAAGGGCAATGTCGCCGTCGCTGAACGACACACCGCGGAAACGGTAGTCGCTGACAAGCGCAACGTTGCCCGACAGTTCGATGCCGCTTTCGCCGGCAGCCTTGCTGGCGGTTACGTCGTCAACCGGCTGGCTGGCGCGTTCGATCTGGGTGGTGAGAACCGGCGTTTCTTCGGTGGCTGCAAAGCCATCGATAGCGACCGATGCCGCAAGCAGTTCTTCGGAAATCGAAGCATCGATTGCGGTTTCGCTTGCGGGAGCTTCCGCAAGATCCTGCGACTCAGCTTCGAGAGCGAAAGCGGGGGCTGCGGTAAGCAGAAGACCCGCGGAGAGAGATGCGGCGGTAAGGCCGCGGACGGACGTGAGCATGACAACTTCCTTGTTTATGTTGTTGCTTCGTCCCACCTGCACATCCGAGGGCTGCGTATTTTTGTGAGCAATCTCACTCAGATGCGAAACAAACGTGCACACTTATGCTGCACAGCACAAGAGAAATTACAAACGCGCCCACAAACACACAGCACTGTGGAGATTTTGCATCACCTGTCATTGGCCTGGATGTGAGCCCGAAAGGGTCCACATGCCTGCGGTTCGGTTGCCGTTCAGGCGCGAACGTCCTATTGGCACGCACCCGCAAACAGAAATCGCCCTCCTGGTGCCGATTGCGATGGACTAACGGCACTTGGGGGCCACATCTTACCAATCATGTTCAACGCTCTGCGCAACATTTTCCGCCCTCGCCCCAAGCCGCCGCTTCCCGCGGTGCCAGATGGCACGCGCTATTATGTCATCGGCGACATTCACGGGCGGCTCGACCTGTTCGAGGCGATGATTGCCGAAATTGAAGCCGACGACGCCGCGCGTCCCGGCTTTGATACGCAAGTGATCCTGCTCGGCGACCTGGTTGATCGCGGCCCCGACAGTGCCGGTGTGGTCGCCCGCGCGCGCAAATGGCAGAAGAAGCGCAAGGTCCGCGTGCTCGCCGGCAATCACGAAGAAATGATGCTCGGCGCTTTCGAGAAACCCGAAGTGCTGCGCCACTTCCTCAAGCACGGCGGGCGCGAGACGATACTGTCCTACGGCCTGTCGAAGAAACAGTTCAACGCGATGAACCTCGACGAGCTATTCGCGCTGATGCCTTCGCTCATCTCCAAGTCCGAACGCGAATACATCGCCGGGTTCGAAGAGATGATCGTCGCAGGCGACTACCTTTTCGTCCACGCCGGAATCGACCCTGCCGTACCACTCGAAGAGCAGCAGCGCCGCGACCTCCTGTGGATCCGCGACCGCTTCCTCAAGCATGAGGGGCCGCTCGATAAAGTGGTGGTCCACGGCCACACGATCTTCGACAAGGTGATGGATTGCGGAAACCGGATCGGGATTGATACTGGCGCTTTCCGCTCAGGTGTGCTTACCGCGCTCGTGCTCGAAGCCGACCAGCGGCGGGTCATTCAGGCCAGCCGCACGGATAATGGACCCGTCGAGGTCTTCCACGGCGAACGGGCGCGATAACGGGCCTGCTTAACGGGCCTCTCGGGTGAGGCTTGCGTCAGTTATTTCAAGGGGTGAAGTACCGTGAAGATTGCGATGGTGGGATCGGGCTATGTCGGGCTCGTATCGGGCGCTTGTTTCGCCGATTTCGGACATGACGTCGTCTGCATCGACAAGGATCAGGGCAAGATTGACCGCCTGCATGACGGGATCATGCCGATTTACGAACCCGGTCTCGACGCGCTGGTTGAAAGCAATGTGAAGGCAGGCCGCCTCTCGTTCACCACTTCGCTTGCCGAAGGTATCAAGGACGCGAGCGCGATCTTCATCGCGGTCGGCACCCCCAGTCGCCGCGGCGACGGCCATGCCGACCTCTCTTTCGTCTATGCAGTCGCCGAAGAAGTCGGCGCGAACCTCGCCAACGAAGCTGTGATTGTCACCAAATCGACCGTGCCGGTCGGCACTGGCGACGAGGTGGAGCGCATCCTCAAGGACAGCGGCACGCAGCACCGTTTTGCGGTGGTCTCGAACCCCGAGTTCCTGCGCGAAGGCGCGGCAATTGGCGACTTCAAGCGCCCCGACCGTATCGTCATCGGAGCCGAAGACGATTTCGGCCGCGAGGTCATGAGCGAGGTTTACCGCCCGCTGTTCCTCAATGAATCGCCGATCCTCTTCACCTCGCGCCGCACCAGCGAGCTGATCAAATACGCCGCCAACGCCTTCCTCGCGACCAAGATCACCTTCATCAACGAGATGGCCGACCTGGGCGAGAAGGTCGGCGCGAATGTGCAGGACGTGTCGCGCGGGATCGGGATGGACAACCGCATCGGTTCGAAATTCCTCCACGCGGGTCCCGGCTATGGCGGCTCGTGCTTCCCCAAGGACACGCTCGCGCTGCTCAAGACCGCAGAAGACTATGACAGCCCGACCCGCATCATCGAAGCGGTTGTCAAAGTGAACGAAAGCCGTAAGCGCGCGATGGGTCGCAAGGTTCTCGAAGCGCTCGGCGGGGCTGACGCCGCACGCGGCAAGAAGGCGGCGCTTCTGGGCCTCACCTTCAAGCCCAACACCGACGATATGCGCGATTCGCCTGCGATTGCCGTGGCGCAGACGCTCACCGACGCAGGAGTCGATGTGAGCGCCTACGATCCCGAAGGCATGGAGCTCGCCAAGCCGCTGATGCCCGATGTCACCATGTGCAGCGATCCCTATGCCGCGATCGAGGGCGCTGACGTAACCGTGATCGTGACCGAATGGGATGCCTTCCGCGCGCTCGACCTGTCGCGGGTCAAGGAGCTTGCGAACGCGCCGGTCATGGTAGACCTGCGTAACGTCTACAAGCCCGACGATATGAGCACCGCAGGCTTTGACTACACGAGTGTCGGGCGCCCCTGAGCGGAGCGCCCTTCCCTCGTCACTCCGCCATCAGTTCGGCGACCAGCGCCGGTGCGGGGTAGATCTTTTCGAGCGCTTCCTGCACCGCGTCGGTCGAGACGACGACCGTGCGGTTGAGCGTGCCGTCATAACCATAACTACCGCCCAGCGAGTGGATGTTGCCGTCGAAGGCAGCGCCGATCACCGTGCCGTCGCGGTCGATCACCGGCGAGCCTGAATTGCCGCCGATGATGTCATTGGTGGTGACGAAATCGAAGGTCGTGTCGGGATTGATCGACGCCTGATTGGCGGCGAAGCCGGGCGCGAGGTCGAACGGCGCATTGCCGGTTGCGCGTTCGAACGTGCCGCCCATCGTGGTGCGGATCGGGACTTCATTGCCGCGCTCCGTCCAGCCTTTGACCTCGCCATAGCTGATGCGAAGCGTGAAGGTTGCATCGGGGTAGAGCGTGTCACCATACGCCGCGAAGCGCGCATCGGCGAGTTTCGCCCCGGCAATCGCGAGCGGGCCGGAATAGGCCTCGTTGGTCATGTCGCGCAGTTCACGCTGGCGATCAGCGAGCGTGAGCGCATATTGGATCATCGGATCGTCCGATGCCTCGATCGCTTCGATCCCGCCATCCCACAGCGCCTTGCGCACCGCCGGATCAGCGAGCTGCGTGCCCGTCACCAGCCGTTCTGCCAGCTGCTCGGGACTTTCCTTGCCCAGCAACAGCTGCGAATCCGCATCGTCCACGCCGAGGTATTCGCGGCCTTTCGACAGGCTCCAGCTCATCATCAGCTCGTCGAGCCACGGATAGACCGGGCGTTCGTCAAGCAGGCGCTTTTCGGTCAGCGGCAGGGCGCTGTCGGTGTAACCGGGCAGGCGTTCGGCATTGGGCTTGGACCGTTCCTGCGCC
>PALE01000001.1 GCA_002706445.1 Erythrobacteraceae bacterium | reverse complement strand
GCCCGCCGCAGCCGCGGAACGCCGCGTGTGGCGGGCAGGCTGATGCGCCGCGTGCGCGATTTCGCCAGCGTGCTGGGGGAGCCGGTGGTGACCAGCCGCGTGGCCGACGAGGCGCTGACCCGGCTCGAGGTCGACGGCCTCGGGCTCGATGCGATGGATCGGCGTTACCTCACCATGATCGCCACGACCTACAAGGGCGGCCCGGTCGGCGTGGAAACGCTCGCCGCAGGCCTGTCCGAACCGCGCGATACGGTGGAAGAGGTGATTGAGCCCTATCTCATCCAGCTCGGCCTGATCGCCCGGACCGCGCGCGGGCGCTGTCTCAACGATGGCGGTTGGACGCATCTGGGCCTTGCCCCGCCCAGCCGCCCACAGGGCGATATGTTCGACGAATAGGGGGCTGTGGCGAAAAGAATGGTTCGCAGGACGGTCCCGAAACGGGACGAGGGTTGTGCAAGTCTCGCATTTCCGCGAAAAATTTACATTCTGAGTCTAGTGACGGTCAAACGAACGCAGGCGAATCGCTTGGAAAGCGGCCGCCGCAACAGCGTCAGGATCGTTTAAGGTTCGGATTTTCCTAACCTTTTCGGTCGCAACAGGAATTATTTGCAATGTCGGTCAAGTCAGCTCTAGCCAAACTATCGGCCACCGCAGCAGGGGGCGCACTGCTCGCTGGCGGTGCGGTGCACGTTGCCGAGCGGCCGGTAACCGACAATCCGCAGTACAAGTCGAAGTCGGTCAAGCAGGCCAAATACGTCAAACAGGCGACCCCGCGCGCTGTGCCGCGCCCGACCGTGCCGCGCGCTCGTACAATTCCGCGCCAAGTTGAATGCGTCCCGGCCGATTCGCCGCAGGCGGTCAACAACCCGAACAATATCTGTCCGCCGGTCTATCGCCAGGCGATGGCGCCCGTTCCCGTTCCCCCGCTGCCCGCAGCGGCGCCGGTCGGTGGCGGCGGCGCTTCACGCTCGATTCCCGGCGGCAGCACCGGTGGCGGTGGTTTCGGCGGCGGCTTCGGCGGGGGCTTTTTCGGCGGCTTCTTCTCGGGTTCGAGCGGCGGCGGCAGCGTGATCGTCAACTCGACCACCACCACCGGCGGTGAAACCCCCGATGTGATCGTCGACGTGTCGACCACCACATCGACCGGCGGCAGCTCCACTTCGACGTCCTCGGGCGGTTCCTCGACCTCGACCTCGACCGGCGAAGTCAGCACCACCACCGGTGGCAGTTCGACTTCGACGTCGAGCACGACCGGCGGTGTTTCAACCAGCACGGGTGCTGTGACTTCCACCACGACCACGGGTGAAGTTTCCACCTCGACTGGTGCGGTCTCCACGTCGACCGGCGAAGTCTCGACCTCGACCGGCGAAGTGTCGACATCAACGGGTGAAGTCTCGACTTCGACGGGGTCGGTCTCGACCTCTACCGGCGAAGTGACCACCACCAGCGGCAACATCACCACCAGNACCAGCTCGTCTTCCTCGACCAGNACNTCGAGCTCGACCTCGACNTCGTCNTCGACATCGACTTCGAGCAGCACGTCTACTTCGAGCTCGACNTCNTCGTCGACGTCCTCNTCGACGAGTTCGGGTAGCGGAACCAGCAGCGGCACCGAAGTGCCTGCGCCGCCNATGATGGCGNTGTTCGGNTTNGCCGCTGCAGCGATCCTCGGGCGGCGTCGNTTNCGNCTNAAGCGCTCTTCCTGACNNACGACTGCGNCGGCCGACCNGCNCCNTTTCANTCGCGCGGTCGGAGGCTCCANTCGNCCTGGCGGTACCATTGCGTGACNACATATTTGGTNCCCGCTTCCACGGGTAGCGCGGCATGCCGNGTGGNGGGGTTGGGCCGGCCNCGGCGATCCATNTTGTCCCACAGGACCAGCATCCCCGGTTCGGGTGTGATTGTCAGGTCGAGCATGGGAAATTCGGTGGCGCCGCCCGCTTCGGGTGCGTTCAGATAGACCATCGCCGTCCANCTGCGTTGCCCGCCGCGGCGCCGNTCNGTCTGCCAGTGTTCGCGATCGGGCCGCAGGTGATCGCGGTGATAGCGATATTCCTCGCCTTCGCGGTAGCGCTGTCCCTGCAGCGGTTCGGCATGCGCGGGGGCAATCCCCGTAACCGCCGCGATCCNGCGGGCCAGAGCGCGCGTTTCGGGTGCCTCTTCCTGGAAGAAATGGGTCGAGCTGGTCCGCCCGCTCGGCGATACCTTGTCGCTGAACAGCACAGAAGGCTGGATCCGGCTGTCGATCACACGGATCAGCTTGAGACACTGTTGCTGCGTCAGCAGGCCGCGAAGCAGGAAGAGATCGGCCTTGCCGCCGCCGCGCGGTTCAACGCGCGGATCGGCGAGCAGCCGTTCGCGCACCGTGTCACCGATTGCGCGAAGCGTATCCGGGTCGTTTTGCGGATCGGGAGCGGGGCGTCCGAACAGCTGCGACAGGCGTTGCCGTATCGACATGCTGCGCGGGACGCCCCGGACCCTTGTCCGATCAGGCTGCGGCGAGCTTGCGCAGCACGTAATGGAGGATGCCGCCGTTGCGGTAATATTCCATTTCGTTGGCGGTATCGATGCGGCACAGCGCGGTGAAGCTGAAGGTCGAACCGTCTTCGCGGGTCACTTCGACTTCGACGTCCTGGCTCGGATCGAGATCCGCGAGACCCTTGATCGAGAAACTGTCGCTGCCAGTCAGGCCCAGGCTGTTGCGCGTGTCGCCGTCCTTGAACTGCAGCGGCAGCACGCCCATGCCGATCAGGTTCGAGCGGTGGATGCGCTCGAAGCTTTCNACGATGACTGCCTTCACGCCCAGCAGGATGGTGCCCTTGGCNGCCCAGTCGCGGCTCGAGCCCGTGCCGTATTCCTTACCGGCGACGACCACCAGCGGTGTGCCGTCTTCCTTGTGCTTCATCGCCGCGTCGTAGATCGGCATCTGCTCGCCATTGTAGGTGGTGACGCCGCCTTCGATCCCGGGGACCATTTCGTTCTTGATGCGNATGTTGGCGAAGGTGCCGCGCATCATCACNTCGTGGTTGCCGCGNCGCGAGCCGTAGGAGTTGAAGTCCTGCTTCGCGACCTGGTGGCTCTGGAGGTAGGAGCCGGCGGGGCTGTCTTCCTTGATCGAACCGGCGGGCGAGATGTGGTCGGTGGTGACCGANTCGCCGAGGATCGCCAGCGGCTTNGCATCGNNGATGTCGGTNACCGGNGCNGGNGTCATTTCCATGCCNTCGAANNAGGGCGGNNNGGCGACATAGGTCGAACNGGTCGNGTTCCANNGATAGGTGTCCGNNGGCCTCGACCNTGATCGCCTGCCAGTGCTCGTCNCCNTNNTAGACGTNGGCATANCGGGCTNACGAACATNNNGCGGTCGATGTTNNNNGCGCGGTNNTCGGCGCACNTCGNCATTGNTCGGCCANANGTCGGCNAGCATCACNTCNTTGCCGTCCTGATCCTGNCCGATCGGGGTNNNGGTGATGTCCTNNGTCACCGTGCCNNNNAGCGCNTAGGCGACNACCAGCGGCGGCGANGCGAGGAAGTTGGCGCGCACGTCGGGNGANANGCGGCCTTCGAAGTTNCGGTTGCCCGACAGGACCGAAGCAGCGACGATGTCATTGCCGTTGATCGCCGCGCTGATCGGCGCGGCGAGCGGGCCCGAGTTGCCGATGCAGGTGGTGCAGCCATAGCCCACGAGGTCGAAGCCGACCGCGTCGAGGTGGTCTTGCAGGCCCGACTTCACGAGATAGTCGGTGACGACCTGCGAACCCGGTGCGAGCGAGGTCTTCACCCACGGCTTGGGCTTGAGGCCCTTCTCATTGGCCTTCTTCGCGACGAGACCCGCTGCGATCAGCACATCGGGGTTCGAGGTGTTGGTGCAGCTGGTAATGGCTGCGATCACGACGTCGCCGTCGCCGATGTCGTGGTCCTTGCCTTCGACCGGAGTGCGGACGGGGGCGTCCTTCTTGTAGATCGAAGCGAGGTCGCCGTTGAACAGCTCGTCCACTTCGGGAAGGATCACGCGGTCCTGCGGACGCTTGGGTCCGGCAAGGCTCGGCACGACCGAACCGACGTCGAGTTCGAGGGTCTTGGTGAAGACCGGCTCATGCGCCGGATCGAACCACATGCCCTGCTCCTTCGAATAGGCTTCGACGAGAGCGATTTCATCTTCGCTGCGGCCGGTGAGGCGCAGGTATTCGATGGTCTTGTCGTCGATGCCGAAGAAGCCGCAGGTCGCGCCATATTCGGGTGCCATGTTGGCGATGGTCGCGCGGTCGGCGAGAGTGAGGTTGGCAACGCCTTCGCCGTAGAATTCGACAAAACGGCCCACCACGCCGACTTCGCGCAGCATCTGCACGCAGGTCAGCACGAGGTCGGTGGCGGTCACGCCTTCGGCCATCTTGCCGGTCAGCTTGAAGCCGACGACTTCGGGGATCAGCATCGAGATCGGCTGACCGAGCATCGCGGCTTCGGCTTCGATCCCGCCGACGCCCCAGCCCAGCACGCCGAGGCCGTTGATCATGGTGGTGTGCGAATCGGTGCCGACGCAGGTGTCGGGATAGGCGACCATCTGGCCGTCGGGGCCTTCGCTGGCCCACACGCCCTTGGCGATGTGCTCAAGGTTCACCTGGTGGCAGATGCCTGTGCCCGGAGGCACGGCGGAGAAGTTTTCAAAGCTCTTCGAGCCCCACTTGAGGAAGTCGTAACGCTCTGCGTTGCGCTCGTACTCAAGCTCCATATTGGCTTCCATCGCCTTGGGATGGCCGAATTCGTCAACCATGACCGAGTGGTCGATCACGAGGTTCACGGGAACCTGCGGGTTGATCTTGGCAGTGTCGCCGCCGAGCTTCTTGATCGCATCGCGCATAGCGGCGAGGTCGACGACGCAGGGAACGCCGGTGAAGTCCTGCAGCAATACGCGCGCGGGGCGATACTGGATTTCGCTGCCGGTGGCCGGGTTGTTCTGCCAGTCGACAATCGCCTGAATGTGGTCGCGGCCAACGGTGAAGCCTTCATCCTCGAAGCGCAGCAGGTTTTCCAGCAGCACCTTCATCGAAGTCGGCAGCTTGGACACGTCGCCCAGTTTTTCGGCCGCCTTGGCGAGCGAATAATAGGCGTAGCTCTTGCCATTCACATCGAGGGTCGAGCGGGTTGCGAGAGTGTCCTTGCCGGTGGCTGTCATATGAGAGGTATCCCTTGTTTTGGCCGCGCGTTCCGGTGACCCGGTTGCGGGCGGAAAATCTGCCGCTGCAACTGCTAGTTTAGGCGCTGAACGTCAAGGGGAAGGCCACGATTCACAGCCTCTTGCGAGTCGATTGCGATTAGGCGCTTTGGCCTTCCGCTACGGACCCTTTGCGAGTCGCGAGCCAGCAACCGCCCACGATCAGCACGGTTCCGGCAATCGTGGGCAGGGTGACAGGTTCGCGGAAAAAGGCCCAGCCGAGCACGCTCGCCCAGAGAAATCCCGAATATTCTATCGGCACCAGCGCCTGTGCTTCGGCGCGGGCATAGGCCCAGGCAATTGCCATCGCGCCTGCTACGGTGAGAACACCGGCGGCGGCCAGTTGCGGAAGGGTCGATGAAACGATCGGCGTGCCGATAAAAGGCGCAAGCAGCAGCAGCGCCAACCCGCCGACACCGCTATGAAAGGTCGCGATTTCGACCGGCCCTGCCAATTGCGACTGCTTGCGAATCACGACGAAATTGTAGGCATAGAGCAGCGCGGAGAACATCAGCGAAGCGAGGCCGAGGGCGATATCCCTGTCGAAATCGCCCTGTCCGATCTTTCCGCCGACGATCACCAGCGTGCCGGCAAATCCCAGCACGCTCGCAATCACCGCCCCGCGCCGGATCACCTCGCCCAGCAGCACACGCGCGAAATAAAGCGCGACCAGCGGCGCGACGAAGCTGATCGCGATGGCTTCGGCCAGCGGCAGCTTGGTGAGCGCGTAAAAGAAACTCAACGCCATGAAGGCAGAGATGATCCCGCGCTCCACATGCAATTTCATCGTGGCTTTGGCAGGCCAGCCCTTGCGCTGCCAGAGCCAGAACGGCGCGATCAGCGCCGCCCCGATCAAAGAGCGCACGACGGTCGCCGTATAGGTGCCGGTGGCGAGCGCCGCGCTTTTCATGAAAGCGTCCATCACCGACAGGCAGCCCACGCCGAGCGCGGCGGCAGCAAAGGGCAACAGTCGCGCAAGAGGTGAAGGCCGGGACATGACGGCACCTCTCCTAATCTCCGCCCCGAAGAAGGTCACGCAGACATGCAAACGCGGCTGTGCACCGAATTCAGCACAGCGAAAGGCTCGTCGCTTGATAGAACAGCCGAACACGGGGTATATTTGCCCCGTTGTCGGCTCATGCCGCCCCGAGGTGGGCGCGGCAGGCCGTACAGGAAGGGTCTTATGTTCAAGCGGGTCAGCATTTTCGCGGCGGGTATTGCCGGAGCCACTTTGATTGCGAGCGGTGCGCTTGCTCAGGATGAAGGTGCTGCGGGCGATGCAAGCTTTGACGAGGCTTTCCCGCAGATGGTGTCGGAGCCACTGGTGCAGGGCGACCTTACCGCTCCGGGCCCGCTGGTGCAGGACTGGAGCGTCGCGCATGCGCAGGCTCTGATCGACGTGATCGAAGGCATCGGTGCCGAAGGGCTCGATCCGGCGGACTACAATCTCGACAACCTCAAGACGCTGGCAGCCGCAGGGCCGTCCGACGCGCTCAACGCTATGGCGTCGCGCAGCTTCGTGTGGCTGGTCGAGGATCTGCGCGACGGGCGCACGCCGATGTCGGCGCGTGTGCAGTGGTTCGTGGTCGATCCTGACCGCGATCGCTTCCGCACCGGCGACCTTCTCGGCGAAGCGTTGGCGAGCGGGGAAATTGCGGGCACTTTGTTCAAGCTCAACCCGACCCATTCGGACTATGCGCGTCTGCGCGAAGAGCTGGCGAATACGCCCGCTTCGCAAACAGCAAAGCGCAAGCTGATCCGCGCCAATATGGACCGCTGGCGCTGGCTCCAGCGCGATCTCGGCACGATTTACCTGCTGACCAATGTGCCCGAATTCCAGCTGCGACTGCATGCGGGCGACCGGATGTGGACCTATCGCACCGTCGTCGGCAAGCCGGGCCGCACCGCGACCCCGCAACTTGCCGAAATGGTTTCGGGCGTGGTGTTCAACCCGACCTGGACCGTGCCGCAATCGATCGTGAAGGGTGAAGGTCTGGGCGCGCGCGTGCTCAACAATCCGGCCTGGGCGCGGCAGGCGGGCTATACCGCGACGCGCGCCGCAAATGGCTATGTCTCGGTTGTGCAGCAGCCCGGGCCGACCAATTCGCTGGGCCGGATGAAGCTTGAAATGCCCAATCCGCACGCGATCTTCTTCCACGACACGCCTTCGCGCCACCTGTTCGCGAACGAGAACCGCGCGCTTTCGCACGGTTGCATCCGCACCGAACGCGCGCTCGAACTGGCGATGACAATGGCGATTCTCGGCAAGGCGACAACCCGCGACGAAGCGGTCGAAATCGCGACCTCGGGTGAATACACAAAGGTCCATATGGACCGCGAAGTGCCTGCTTACATCGCCTATTTCACCATGGGCGTGGACATTAACGGCGACCTCAAGACCTTCAACGACATCTACGACCGCGATGCGCCCGTTCTGGCCAGTTTCGACAAGCCGCGCGTGGCGAACCGGTCGGGTGAAAGCGATGACGAGATTATCGTGATCGAGGACGACCTTCAGGACAGCTGAGGGTCGGCCTTCGACCAGGTTCCAGGCTCAGAAGGTACCCGGATTATACCGCTGCGCTGCGTTGGGCGCAGCGGGCTGTAGCGGTAGCGTGTTCATCGCAAACTGCTGCTCGCGGGTGAGCATTGCGCCGTTTTCCTGCAGGCCGAGGCTGTCGGCATAGAGCAGGCGCCCGCCCGACAGGTTTAGCAGTGCGATGCGGAATTGCTCTTCGCCCAGCGCAAAACAGCCGTTCGACCGGCCGAGCCTGCCCCAACGCTCGATATGCGAAGGCTCGGCATAGGCGGCGCGGTGCATCACGATATAGCGGCGCAGCGCGTTGTCATTGGTGGAATCGAGCCCGCCGAGCCGCACAGAAGTGCCGTAGCGGCCCTGATACCACTCCCACGTCACGTAAGCGCCCTTGCTGGTCGCGTTGGAGCCTTCGACGTTTGAATAATTGTTGAGCCATCCGTCGTGTTCCGGGTCCGAGCCGCTGCCGTGGCTAACGTGGAAGGGCTGCACTTCCTCGCGGTCGAGATTGACGAAGTAGAAACGCCGCTTCGCCGAGTGCACACCGAAATCGGCAATCCCGACAATATCGCGCCGCCAGATCGCATCGCCTGCGCGGTCCAGCTCGCGCTTGGCAATGTCGAACAGCACCCGGTCGCGCGGGGAGCCATTGCGCGCCTGTGCGGCCAGCTTTGCCGGAAGCGCAGGCAGCGTCAGCGCGGCTCCGGCAACCAGCGTGCCCTTGAGAAGATCGCGGCGGTTCATGGCTGCCAACATACTACCGCATTCATGGCCTTCAAGTGAATCCCTTTCTCAGGAAGCCTCGTGCAAAGCCTTTGCGGCCATGCCGAGCTTGATCACACCGGGCATCAGCGAGCGGATTTTGGGGCCCACTTTGCCCAGTTCCATCAGCTGCGGATCGTTGCGCGCCATCATTGCGGCAATCGCGGGTCCCGTCGGGTGGAGGCGGCTCTTGGCGTTCCATGCGTTGGTCTTGGCATTGCCGGAAAGGATCGCGGTGCTCATCAGGTTTGCCATAACCACATAGGGATAGGTCGCGGTGGTATCGGTCAGCGGCGCGGGCGGGCACAGCGCATTGCGCTCCGCATCCGTCTCGAAATTGGTTTCGAGGAAGGCGGCGAGCGCAGCGCTGTATGGGATCATCGGCGTCTGGATGGTCTGCAAAGTGATCCGGTCGCCGGCGAAGATCGGCGTGACCCTCTCGCCGGCGCTCATATCGACCGCTCTTGCAGTGCAATCCACGAACAGCGTGTTGGCGGGAAGCTCGACGCGCTCATCGCCGAAGACCAGTGCATCGGGTTCGAGCGCGGTGACGCGCTTGCCGCGGTGAACGCGTGTGATTGTCCGCAGCAAATCGACCTCGCCCTCGGAAATCACCGCATAGTGGAACATGCTGGGCGTCACATCCGGGTCGATCCGCAGCATGGTCCCGCGCTCGCCCAGCTTGGCGAACATCTCGTCACCGGTTTCGGAAGAGGCGGCACATTCGGCAAGATCGATCTGGAAGCGCACGAGGTCCCTGATCGCGTGCTTGGCAGGCTGGAGCAGCTTGCGGTTGAACATCCAGCTGTCGCGCGGACGCACCCAGTCGATCGCATCGGGCGAAACGCCTGCTTCGAGCAACCAGACCGCCGTGTCCATCGCCGTCTTGCCGCCGCCGATCACGACGTAGTGCGAAGGCAGATCGCCCGCGTGCTTCCACAATCCCGGCAGGTCCCCCGGCACAGCGAACCGCGTTCCTTCGGCAATGTCGAAAGCGGGTTTGTGGGTCGAAGGAACCGAGGTCTGGAACCAGGTCGCATCCACCAGCTTGCGACGCACGGTGAAACGCATTTCCTCACCCGAGAGGATGTGCCGCGCTTTGTGCGCCTGTCCCTCGCCGCCCACATATTCGGTCAGCGGGTGATAAGCGACGCGGCCCGATGGGATCAGGCGGTCGTGCATGAGTCTGGAGTAATAGGCGAGGATCTCGGAATGCCTTGCGAGCGGATACATGCCCGCATTGTGCCCGTGCGTATCGACGCGGTCGGGGCATAGCTCCATCGAGTTGACGCCGTAGGTCGCGCTCGGTTGATGCAGCGTCACAAAGGAATAGGCATCGTTCCAGTGCCCGCCGGGCGCGGCGTGTTTGTCGACCAGAGTGATGTGGCAATCGGGGGCTTCGTCCAGCAGCGTGTCGGCGAAGGCCAATCCGACCGCGCCTGCGCCGACGATCAGGTAATCTGTTTCGTGGCTTTCCATGCCTGCTGCTATCCTCTCTTTTATCGCGCCGAATCGCCTTGGGGGAGACCGGAACCATGTTGTTACCACGTGCGCTTGCATTTTCGCTGGCGCTGATCGCCGCACCGCTGACCGCGCAGGACGAAGCGCCGACGCGCATAATGTCCCAGACCGATGCCGAGCGGCTTCGCACCGTGCAGGGGATCACGCTGCAATGGATCGACTGGGACCGGCGCGGCGATGTCAGCGTCTCCGAAGATGCGAACGGGGTGTGGCGGATCGAAGGTGAACAGCTTGACGAAAGCGGTGCGGGCGTGCGCGTTTCGGGGGTTATTACAGAGATCGGCAAGGACTATTTCCTGCTCGACGGGACGGTTGCGATTGCGGACACGCCGGACGTCGGCCGCGCCTGCTCTGCCACCAAGGTCTGGCGTTTCGGCGCGACGCAGCGGCGCTCCTATTACCGCCTGCGCGAATTCGAGTGGTGCGATTATCTGACCGATTACGTCGATATCTACTTCGCGCCCGGTCTCAGATAGAGGCCATTCTCATCCGCCATTGCCAGCATTGACCGGGCGTGGCGTGCCGCCACAAGGCGCGGATCATCGCCATAACCGCCGCCCAATGCCGAGGCGATCGGCAGCCCGCGACTGCGTGCCTGCCGGACGACATAACGGTCGCGAGCCTGCAAGCCTTTGTCGGTGAGCGCGAGCCGTCCCAGCTTGTCCTCCAAATGCGGATCGACACCCGCCTGATAGAACACGAAATCGGGGTCGAACTGCTCGATAATCGCGGGCAGGTGCTTGTCGAGCGCCTCCATGTAGCCTGCATCATCCACCCCGTCGGGCAGGCCGACGTCGAGGGTCGAACGTGCCTTGCGCACAGGGAAGTTCTTTTCCGCATGGAGCGAAAGCGTGAAGATGTCCTCGCGCCCTGCGGTGAGCGAGGCTGTGCCGTCGCCCTGATGCACGTCGAGATCGACGATCAGCACGCGCTTCGCATCGCCTTCTGCCAAAAGGCGGTTGGAGGCCACCGCAAGGTCGTTGAACACGCAATATCCCGCGCCCGTATCGGCGAGCGCATGGTGGCTGCCTGCCGCGCTGTTGGCGGCATAGCCGTGTTCGAAAGCCAGCTGCGCGGCGAGCCATGTGCCGCCATTGGTGTGCCGTACGCGGTCCCGGATGTGCGCGGTAACGGGGAAGCCGATGCGGCGCTCCTTCTCGCGCGGGACGGCGACGGCGAAGACCTCTTCGACATAGGCGGGGTCATGCACCGCTTCGAGCCATTCGCGCGGGCAGGGCGTGGGCGCGTGTTCGGTCATCGGCGCGCCCGAGCGGCGCAATTCCTCCATCACCAGCATGTATTTGTCGAAACGGAAGCTGCCGCGCTCGGGGCGAGGAGCCATGTAATCGACATGGTGAACGACGTGGAGCATCACAGGAAACCCGTGTGTTCGGCGAGGATCTTGCACCCCAGTGCGATCAGGATCACGCCGCCGATCCGTTCGGCCCAGGTGCCCCAGCGGTCGCCTGCCACCCGCCCGAGCGCGACACCGCCTGCGCTCATCACGGCGGTGACAACGCCGATCAGCGCGACGGCGAACCATGCCGAAACACCTTCCAATGTCGGCAGGGTGATGCCTGCGGCGAGCGCATCGATGCTGGTGGCGCCCCCTGCGACCATCAGCGCCGTCCCTGTCAGGCGATGCGAGGCCTCTTCCTCGCCCACATGTCCGCCCAGCATACGCACGCCGAGGAAGGCGAGCAGTCCGAAGGCGATCCAATGGTCGAACGCCTCGACATAGGACAGCGCGAAGGCGCCGATGCCCCATCCGATCAACGGCATGACCGCCTGAAACACGCCAAAGGTGAGCGCGATAGCGATGGCACCGGGCAGACCGGGCCGGAAGCGCGCACCCTGGGTGAGAGCAACCGCAAAGGCGTCCATCGCGAGAGCGATGGCGAGGGCAAGGGCTTCGATCACTTTCGGCTAACCTGCGAGTTTCGCCAATTCGTCGTAGATCGCCTCGTCGCTGCGGCTCGCCGCATTGCGCCAGCCGGGGGCGGTGTCGGCGTTCACCAGTTCGCCCTGTGCGGTGAGGACCAGCAGATTGGGAGTGCCCGGCAGATCGTCGAGGCCGAAGCGGCGGGCGATGCCGAGGTTATGGCCGTCGCCCTTCTGCGGCATGCCGACGTTGACGTAGACCAGCTCGTAACGGTCGCGCACCAGCGGCGCGATCCGTTCGCTTTCCAGCGATCCTGCGAGCGCAAGGCTGTCGTGGCACCAGTTGGCGCCCATCACCAGCAGCACACGTTTGCCGCTCTGCGCCGCGCGTTCGAGCGCGGCATCGACATCGGCGTCGGCATCCTCGCTGACGAGATAGGCGGCCGATTCCGCACGCGCCGGGGCCTCGTGCGGCCGGTCTGCCAGCTTGGCACCGCCGATCACCAGCAAGCCCGATACCAGTCCTGCCACAAGCGGTCTGATCACTCGGCAGCCTCCGCCGCTGCTGCTTCTTCACCTTCTTCTGGAGCGAAGTTGGGCGTGATCTTGGTCGCTTCGCCCAGCTGCTCGGCGGCGAGCGCGTCGTATTGGTCGCAAGGCAGCTTCTTGCCGCCAATGCCCATTTCGGTGGTGCGCAGGTCAAGCGTCAGGTTCTCGCGCGAGACGTCTTCGCCGAAGTCCGCGAGCACGCCGCAGGTCGCATAGCCGACTGCGGTGTTGAGCTTGTCTTCATTCGCCAACGCCGCGTTGATGCTCTCCCTGAAGTCGGCGAGTGCACCGAGGAACTCCTCGTCAGGCGTCCCGCCGACCTGATCGACGCAAGCCTGGACGCGGGCGCTGGCGTTGCCTTCGCTCTCGGCAAAGGCGCATTGTGCGAACTCGGCATTGCGGCCTTCTGCCAGCATGTCGAGCAGCGCCTGCCCTTCGCCTTTGTCCATCTGCGCGGCGACATAGCCTGCCATGGCGGCGTCGATCTGGGGCGAGAGCGGGGCGAAGCTTGCCGCAAGCTCGGTGTTGAAACGTTCTTCGGTCCAGGCCTCGCCGCGTTCGCCGCCAAAGCCGCGGGCGATCTCGAACATGGGGTAGAAGTCGCTCGCCATCGCTGTCAGCATTTCGGTCGGCGTCTTGCCCATCGTCTGTTCGATGATCTTGGGGGCCGCTTCCTCATTGGTCAGCGGTGGTTCGCCCGAGCACGCGGCCAGCGCCGCAGTGGCAGCGACCAGCGCCCCGGTCATCATTGGCGTCTTCCGATTCCATGTCATTGCAGTCCCCCCTATTCTGCTGCTTCCTTCGCGGTCGGGTCGAAGGCAACCGCTTCGCCCGCCTCGATTGCTGCGGCCTTCTCTTCGACCAGACGCACGATGTGGTCGAGCATGTCCTCGTCCTCGATCGTGTGCGCCTTGACGCCGGAGAGATAGACCATGTGCTTGCCCTGACCGCCGCCGGTCAGCCCGATGTCGGTCTCGCGCGCCTCGCCCGGCCCGTTGACCACGCAACCGAGCACCGAGAGGCTCATCGGAGTCTTGATGTGTTCAAGCCGCTTCTCGAGCGTTTCCACAGTGCGGATCACGTCGAAGCCCTGCCGCGAGCAGGACGGGCACGAGACGACCTTCACCCCGCGCGTGCGCAGGCCGAGTGCCTTGAGCATGTGGTAGCCGACCTTGACCTCTTCCTCCGGCTCGGCGGAGAGCGAGACACGGATCGTGTCACCGATCCCCGCCCATAGCAGGCTGCCCATGCCGATGCTCGACTTGACCGTTCCGCCGATCAGCCCGCCGGCTTCGGTGATGCCGAGGTGCAGCGGGCAATCGACCGCTTCGGCAAGCCCGTGATAGGCCGCGACTGCGAGGAACACGTCGGAGGCCTTCACCGCCACCTTGAACTCGTGGAAGTCGTGGTCCTGTAGCAGCTTGATGTGATCGAGTGCGCTTTCGATCAGCGCCTCTGGGCAGGGTTCGCCGTACTTCTCGAGCAGGTCCTTCTCGAGACTGCCTGCGTTCACCCCGATGCGGATGGAGCAGCCATTGGCTTTTGCCGCGCGCACCACTTCGGCAACGCGCTGCGAGGAGCCGATGTTGCCCGGGTTGATGCGCAGACAGGCAGCGCCCGCGTCGGCGGCTTCCAATGCGCGCTTGTAGTGGAAGTGGATGTCGGCGACGACCGGGATGTTGGCCGCGCGCGTGATCAGCGGCATCGCTGCGGTCGATTCCTCGGTCGGGCAGGACACGCGGATGATGTCGCAGCCGACCTCCTCGCAGCGGCGGATCTGGTCGATCGTGGCGGCGGCGTCCTCGGTGGGCGTGTTGGTCATGGTCTGCACCGCAATCGGCGCGTCGCCGCCGATGGGGACGTCGCCGACCATGATCTGGCGGCATTCGCGGCGCTCGATGGTGCGCCAGGGGCGGATTGCGTTCATCGTCTCAAGTCCAGTTTGCGTGTGTCAAACCCTACAGGATGGAACACATGGAACACAGTCCTGGGGTCAAAAAGCCGGCCCTGCGCGCGCAGGGTCCCGTTGCCGCCCATATGGCCGATGTGCTGCGGATTTGCGACCTTTCTCATGGCCTGGCGGTTAACACAGCCCGACAACAGTAGGAAAACCGGCAAAGCTGGGGCATGGGATGCGTTATGCATGCACTGGATACCGACGAAATCGATGGTGGCGGCCCGCTGATTTTCGGGCGAATTCTCGACGGCAAGGGCGGTGCGCGCCCGGTAAGCCGCGGCGAGGTGGACGGGTGGGAACCCGCTGCACCGGGCGAAGTATTGTGGCTTCACCTCAAGCGCGATTGCCCCGAAGTGCTGCCGTGGCTGCAGGGCGATCTGGGCATTCCCGAACCCACTGCCGAAATGCTGGTATCGGATTCGACCCGCCCGCGTGCTTTCCGCGAAGGCAATGCGATTGTCGCCACCTTGCGCGGGATCAACTTCAACCCCGATGCCGAGCCCGAAGACATGATCTCGCTCCAGCTCTGGAGCGACGGCAAGCGGCTGATCACCCTGCGCAAGCTGGCGATGCAGACCCCGCGCGACATCGCGCTCTCGCTCGACGCGGGGACGGGGCCGGTCGATGCGGGCAACACGATCACCATGATCGTCGAACATCTGGTGGTGCGGATGAACCAGTCGATCGTCGATATGAACGACAAGATCGACGAGCTTGAACTGATGGATATGGAAGTGGACGACGAGCTGATCCTGTCCAAGATCACCATGATCCGCCGCAACTGCCTTGCGCTCAAGCGCCACATGTCACCCCAGCACGAAGCGCTCGACTGGATCTCGCGCACCGCGCCGCCGTGGTTCGAAGATCACGACCGGCGCGAGATCGCTGAATCGATCGACCGGCTGAAACGCTATCTCGACGATATCGACATCAGCAAGGAAAGCGCGCTGGTGCTGCAGGACGAGCTGCGCGCACGCAGCCTCGCCTCGAACGAACACGCGACCTACATGCTCACCATCGTCGCGGGTATCTTCCTGCCGCTCGGCTTTCTCACCGGGCTGATGGGGATCAATGTCGGCGGGATGCCCGGCGTCAACGATGGCGATGCGTTCTGGATCGTAGTGGCCGCCTGCCTTGCGATCATGGCTGCCCAACTGTTCTTCTTCTGGCGCTGGAAGTGGCTCTAGCCCGCCCAGCATCCAGCGCTCACCAGCGGATCAGCGGCGGAACGACAAAACGCCCGATCACAGCCGCAATCGGCACCGGCAGCACGTGGATGATGCCGACGTGGGCGAGGCTGTCGAGCGGGCAGGTGATGCCGTAGGCGATCGAGCCGAGCGAACCGGCGGCAAGCCCGGTGAGCCAGCCCGAACGTTCAAGTGAGACCGGCGCGCCGCGGCGCAGGACGGCAATGGCCGAGCCTGCCACCAGAAGCCCCGCACACAGCGCATAAAGCGCGCATTTCCAGAACATCAGCCCGCTGGTCGCATGGGTATCGCCGGGTGCTGCGGTTGCAATGCCCAACAGAGCCGCGACAGGCACGACCGCCAGCATCGCCGCGCTCCACGCAGGCGCATTGCCGCGGGCACCGACACGGGGCAGCGAGCCCGCCACCAGTCCGGCCGTGCTCGCAATGCCGAGCACCAGCAGCAGGCCGTTGATGATCCAGAAATAGCTTGAAGCCTCGCCTGCAAAGATACCCATCCACAGCCGGTGCAGGACCACCGATATGACCGCCGCCACGACGCTGCCTAGCGCGATGAGCGCATAGCCTTGCGATGGTTTCACACGGCGCACCGGTGTGATTTCTTCCGAAAGGCTGGCGATCAGCTCTGCGCGCGAACGGGGGGCGGGGGTGGGAGTAGGGGTATTCATATCAGTCGGCTTTCTCGACCAAGGCGGCCAGCTTTTTAAGGCCGCGATGGATATTCACTTTGACCAGGCTTTCGCTCTGGCCGGTCTTTTCGGCAGTTTCGCGGATCGACAATCCGCCGATCTTTACCAGTTCGATGGCTTCGGCCTGTGCTGCGGGCAGTTCGCCGAACAGCCGGTCGAGGCTGACGCGGGCCATCACCACCTCTTCTTCGCTGTCTTCCACCGCATCGTCTTCGAGCAATTCCTTGCTTTCGTGCTTGTAGACTTTGCGCAGGTGATCGACCCAGCGATAGCGCGCAATCGCGGCGAGCCACGGCAGGAACGCGCGCGAGGGGTCCCATGTGGCGCGCTTGGTGTAGAAGGCGATCAGCACCTCCTGCACCAGATCGTCGATCGAGTGCGGCGGCACGCGGCGGCGGAAATAGCGTTCGAGCCACACGCCCACCTCTGACAACAGCACATTGGTTGCGGCTTTGTCGCCATTCTGTGCCGCTACCATGAGGCGGGCGAATGTGGGCTCGTCGGCAACCATGGCGCTATGCCTCACCTGCCTTGTTGCCGAAGGCAAGAGCGATGACCTTGTCGAGCGCGATCGCGCCAGGGCCGCGGCTGATGATGATGGCGGCAAGCGCGAGCACGGTGAGGTCCCAGCCGAAGAAGTGCGCCCATGTCGGGAACACGAAGAACTGGATCACAAGTGCCATCACCGCGAGCGCCGCAGCCGAAAGACGGCTCGCGAGGCCTGCGAACAGCAGGATCGGGAACGCGAATTCGGCATAGACCGTCATTGGCACTGCCAGATCGGCTGGGATGGGCAGGCCGGTGAATTCGTTTTCGAAGATGAAATACTGTGTCGGGTCGATGGTCAGCAGCGTGCCTTCGACCACCTTGGTCCCGTAGCTGCGCCAGAAAATCCCGGCGAGCGCGAGGCGCACCGTGAAAAGCGCGACGCTCTCTGCCACGGTCCCGGACAGGGCGGTGGTGAGGCGCTGCCAGTAAGTCGCAACGGTGTTCATGTCGGTTCCTCCGTAAGAAGCCGGACAGCCCGCATCTAAGCCTGACGGGCTGCCCGGCCGCTCGATCAGCGGTTGATCGGGGTCAGCGAACCCTTGCCCTTGGGCGTTTCGATGCTGGTGCAGGTGCCCTTGTCGACATATTTCCAGGCGTTGCCCTGGTAGTCGCGGGTCGAGGTGCCGGCGCAGCTGGTGCCGGGGCCGGCGGCGCAGTCGTTCTTGCCTGCCAGCGAAATGCCGTAGCACTTTTCCTTGGCACCTTGTGCGGCGACGGGGCTGGTGGCGAGGCCGGCTGCGATGCTGGCGGAAAGGGCAAGACCGGCGATGCCGGCAATCGATTTGGCGTTCATGGATATTCTCCAAAAAGTGTGTCGTCCGGCGGGGTCTGCGGGACTGAACGGTTGTTCGCGGCGGGTTCGTGCCCGGTTACAGCGTTGCGAAAATTCTGCGCTGGCCCGACTGCTTTCGGCTTGATGTAACGCGCGCCGCCCGCCTCGCGTAAACAACGGCAAGAGGCGCGCGACATCGCGGCGCCAATGCTGCTAGGGATAATCCGCCATGCATGACCCGCACGCACATATCGCGCCTTTCGACGGCTTCGGCCTCGGCCTGCGCCGGGTGCATTACGACGATTTTCTGGCAGGCGGCGTGCCGGTCGATTTCGTCGAGGTGATCAGCGAAAACTACATGGTCGAAGGCGGGCGGCAGCTGCGTATTCTGGAACAGATCCGCCGCGATTTGCCCGTGATCCTGCACGGCGTTTCGATGTCGATCGGCTCGGCAGGCGGGCTGGACGAGGGACATCTGGCGGCGCTCAAACGCCTCGCCGACCGGATCGAGCCGCTGTGGGTGTCCGACCATCTGTGCTGGACCCGCACCAGCGCGCACAATTCGCACGACCTGCTGCCGATGCCGCTGACCTGCGAAGCGCTCGATGCGGTGTGCGCCAATATCGACCGCGCGCAAGAGGCGCTGGGGCGCGCGATGTTGTTCGAGAACCCGTCTTCCTATCTCACCTTCCCCGAAGACGAGATGAGCGAGTGGGAGTTCCTGACTGCGATGACGCAGCGCACGGGGTGCTATCTGCTGCTCGACGTGAACAATATCTACGTCTCCTCGCGCAATCACGGCTTCGATGCGCGGGCCTATCTGGCGGGCCTGCCGCTGGAGCGTGTGCGGCAGATCCATCTGGCGGGGCACGATCCGGCAACGCCCGAGCGTGACCTGATCATCGACACGCACGACCGCGCCGTGGCGGATCCGGTGTGGAGCCTCTACGCCGAGGCTGTCGCCATGCTGCCGCAGCCTGTTGCCACCATGATTGAGCGCGACGCGGATATTCCGCCGCTGGGTGAACTGCTCACCGAACTTGACCGCGCGCGGGCATTGCTCCCTGCATGAGCGATCTCGCGCAGCGTCAGCAGGCTTTCCTCGCCGCGATCCTCGACGATGCTGCGCCCATGCCGCAGGGGTGGGGGAACTCGCAGGCGGCGGGGATGGACGTCTATCGCGGCAATTACCGCAGCGCGCTGATGGATGTGCTCGCCGACACGTTCGAGCGCACGCGGCGCTATGTCGGGGAGCAGCCCTTCCGGCAGGTGTCGATGCACCACATCATCACCCACCCGCCCGCAGGCTGGACCATCGACGAGGCGGGTGAGGGGTTTGCGCAGACCTGCGCCGATCTCTTCCGCGACAATCCCGAAGCGGGCGAGCTGGCGTGGCTCGAATGGTCGATGCGCCTGCTCGCAACGGCTCCCGATACAGCGCCGCTGACCGCGCAGGACTTTGCCGCTGCAAGCGCTAATTTCGGAGACGAGGAATGGTCGAACCTGCGCCTTGGGTTCGCCCCATGTGCGACAGCGCGGCTGGTCGGGCACGATTTCGAAGCAATGTGGCGCGCGTTGGGCGAAGAGGGCGGTGACATCCCGCAAGCGGTGCTCCCTGCGCCCCAATGCTGCCTCGTCTGGCGCGAGGGCGAGCGGCCCACGTTCAAGCTGGTCGAAGCTGATCACACCGCCGCCTTTGGCGCTATGGCGGGCGGTGCGACCTATGCCGAAGTAATCGCGCTGCTCATCGGCGACGATCCCGAACCTGAACCAGAAGCCATCCAGCAGGCCGCGATGCGCGCGGGCGCGATGCTCGGCCTTTGGCTCAATGAAGGGCTCGTCACCGCGCTCAATCCTTGACTTGCGCGGCCCTTCGTCCAGTCATGGGCCAAGGGAAAGAACGGGGGAGAGAACAATGCCGACCAGCACCGCGGGCGAATTGCGTTTTGAACGACCGAGCCTCTTGATGCGGATCATCAAGTGGGTGCTTTCCAAGCGCAAGCCCGTGTTTCCTCCCACTGCCGAGGGTGCGCGCGAGCATATCGCGAACCGCAAACTGCCCAGGGACGCGCCGCTCCCCGACAAGATCGCGAGCAAGCACCGCGCCGAGCATTGGGAGCTTGAAGGGCAGAAGATCGTCACCCTCCACCCGTCCGGCGGCGCGGGTGAGTGGCACATGCTCTATTTCCACGGCGGCGGCTTTATCGAGCCGATGTTCGACGTGCACTGGCCGCTGGTCGCAGCGATTGCGGAAAGGTGCGGGGTGAGCGTCACCGTGCCGCTCTATGATGTTGTTCCCGAAGCCCCCGCCTCGCGGCAGGATGCGCTGGCCGACGCGAGTTTCGCAGCGCTGGCGGCGAAGCATGACCCGGCCAAAATCATCCTCAACGGCGACAGCGCNGGCGGGCACATGGCGCTTGCGCTCGCCTTGCGGCTGGCAAGGATAGGAGGCCCGCAACCCGGCAAACTCGCGCTGTTCGCGCCGTGGCTCGACCTCACCATGGCCGACCCCGCGATGCAGGCGGTCGAGCCGCACGACATCATGCTCAAGATCGGAACCCTGCGCGCAGCAGGTGAGATGTATGCCGCAGAGCGCGACCCTGCGAGCCCTGCATGCAGCCCGCTCTACACGCCGCCCGAAGACCTCGCGCTGCTCCCACCGACGCGCATGTGGACGGGGCGGCACGACCTCTTCATCGTGGATTCGCGGACATTCCTCGGCAAGCTGCAAGGTGCCGGAGTGGATGCGAAACTCTACGAATATGAAGGCGCACCGCATGTCTTCATGGCGGTGCTGCCGACGCGGGAATCGAAGGATTGTCTGGAACTGCTTGGCGAGTTTATCGCGAGCTAGGTTTTTGTTTGCGGCTCGCTAACGCTCGCATCAAATCACCCGTAGCTTTCGCCCGTCATCTGCTCGGACAGCGCCCATAGCTTGTTCGCATTCTCGGGGTCGATCGCATAGCTGCGCACGCCGCCGGTGCGGCTTTCGTCGTCCTGTTCGGCCACGTGGCAGTCCTCGCAATAGACGCCGCCCTTGCCTTCAAGCTCGTCCGCTGTTGCCGCCCAGCACTGGGTCGCCGCGCCTTGCGGGATGGTCTTCCACGCGCTTTCGGGCGGCTCGCCTGCAGCCTCGGCGCTCTTGCGCATACGGTCGCGCAGGAACTCCATATCCTCTTCGGTGAGGTGGCGGCCAAGATTGGTCTGGATGCCGCCGGGGTGCACCGCATAGGCGTGAATGCCCTTGTCGGCGAAGCGCTGCTCCAGCCCGACGGTGAACTGCACATTGGCGGTCTTCGACTGGCCGTAGCTGACGAAGGGCGCGTATTCGCGGTTCTCGAAATTGACGTCGTCATAATCGACGCCTTCGAAATGGTGCCCGCGGCTCGACAAATTGACGATGCGCTTGTCTTCGCCCTTTTCGACCAGCGGAATCAAATATTTGGTCAGCACGAAATGGCCGAGGTGGTTGGTGCCGAACTGCATCTCGAAACCGTCTTTGGTGTGGCCGAGTGGGCAGGCCATCACGCCTGCATTGTTGATGAGGAGGTCGATCTTGTCGAACCGCTCGTTCGCCTCCTTGCCGCAGGCGCGCACGCTATCGAGCGAGCCGAGATCGCAGATGATCGTGTCGAGATTGGCGTCGGGCACGTCTTCCCTGATTGCGGCAACCGCCGCGTCGAGCTTGGCCTGATCGCGTCCGGCGAGCACCACATGCGCGCCTTTCGCCGCCATTGCACGGCTGGTTTCCTGCCCCAGTCCCGAATTGCCGCCGGTGACGAACACCGTCTTGCCCGACAGGTCCTTGCCTGCGAGCACATCGTCGGTGGTGCTGTTCTTGTCGAATTGGCTCATGTCTCTCTCTCCAGTGCGTCTCTTTGGCTGGCATGATGGGCGCATCGGGGTTAGTCATGCAAGCCATGAAAACGCAGATCATCGCCGCGCTCGCCGCGACATTCGCATTCCTCGCCCCCGTTGCCGCGATTGCGGACAATCACGCAGACGAGCACGGGGAGGACGCGCCGCGCTGGTCGATTGCGATCCACGGCGGGGCCGGGACGCTCAGCCCCGATAATATGACTCCCGAACGCCGCGCCGAATATGAGGCTGCCCTGCAGGTGGCGCTCGATGCCGGCGCGCAAGTGCTCAAGAACGGCGGAACCGCGATGGAGGCGGTGCAGGCGGCGATCCTGCCGATGGAGGATTCAGAGCTTTTCAACGCCGGACGCGGGGCGGTGTTTACGTGGGAAGGCGAAAACGAGCTCGACGCCTCGATCATGGACGGACGCGACCGCAGCGCGGGCGCGGTGACGGGGGTGACGACGGTGCGCAACCCGATCCTGCTTGCCGACAAGGTGCGCACCGAAAGCCCGCATGTGTTCCTTATGGGCGAAGGCGCGGAGCAGTTTGCAGTGGAGCAGGGGTTCGACGTGACCCCGCCCGAATACTTCTACACCCAGCGCCGGATGGACTCGCTGGAACGGATGAAGGCCGAAGCGCTGTCTTCGCTCGACGTCGATCACAAGTTCGGGACGGTCGGCGCGGTGGCTTTGGACAGCCAAGGCAACCTTGCGGCGGGCACTTCGACCGGCGGCATGACGGGCAAGCGCTGGGGGCGGATTGGCGATGCTCCGGTGATCGGCGCGGGGACCTATGCGGACAATCGCTCATGCGCCGTGTCAGCGACAGGCTGGGGCGAGTACTTCATCCGCGTCGGTGTGGCGCAGGAGATTTGCACGCGGTTGCGGATGACGCTCTACCGCGAAGCCTATGCCAGCGGCGGCGATCTCAACGATCAGCATCGCGCATGGATGCGCGAGCAGGGCGTTGTTCAAAAGGCCGCTGATGCCGTCATGGCGGAGGTAAAGGAGCTAGGCGGCGATGGAGGCGTAATCCTAGTCACCCCCGATGGCGACGCGCTCTTCAGCTTCAACACCACCGGCATGTATCGCGGCCGCGCGACCAGCGACGGGGTGAACGAGGTGGCGATCTTTGGCGGTGAGGAAGGGTCCGGAACAGGCAATACGCCGGACCACTAGGACCAGACCTAACTCCCGCTCATCCTGAGCTTGTCGAAGGATCGCACTTTCGTCGAGCGCAGCGCCTGAAGCAAGAAGGACCGTCCTTCGACAGGCTCAGGACGAGCGATTCTTTGCTTCAAGCAGACTCCGAATACTTGTCCGCCTTGCGCTTGCCGAAGCGCATATCGCCTTCCAGCTTGGCGCGCAGCTGGCCGTAGAAGGCTTCCAGAAACGCCCGTTCGTCGCCCGCGCCCGGGTCCCAGCCGATCTTGCGGCAGATCGTCTCGTGTACCGCCGATAGCGCTTCGGGCTGGGCCTCGCGCAGCATCCGTTCGAGCGTTTGCAGCTCGTGCTCGCCATAGACCGACAGCTCGTCCTCGCCGAATTCGTATTTCGCACCCGTCACATGGCTCGACCCGCGCGAGGCGACCGCGCCCTGTGTAGACATGGCCTCGGCCAGCTTGGTGCGCGGGGCTTCGACCACCCATGTCCCTGCGATGATGTCTCCTGCGCGCAGCGCGTCCTTGTTGAAGAAGGGGAACAGCATGAAGACGAGGAACCAGATCATCCCCGCGATGCCGAACTTGCCCGCCTCTCCCGTCGGCGCGACCATCAGGAAGACGAGCGGCATGAACAGCTCGATATCGCGCAACAGATTGCGCGCCACGATCGCTTCGGGGGTGAGCCTGCCGCCATTACGCGCTGCGACACGGATGCCGACCGCGCGTTTGCCCAGTGTCGCGCCGCGCGGGCCAAGCTCGAAAGCGAGGAAATAGCCGTAGCGCGCCAAGAACAAGAACAGGATGACGATGATGATCAGGAACTCGCCCGCGCCCGAAACGGTGTCCTCGGCAGCTTCCGAAATCTGTTCGAACAACCCGCCCGCGATCAGCGCGAGGACGAGAAAGAACACGTAGGTTCCGACCGTCAGAATCAGGAAGTCGAGCATCAGCGCGCCCAGCCGCGACCCGCGCGAGGCGATGGTCACGGGGACAGCGATCCCCTCCGGCGTCACCAGCTGGCGGCGGCGTTTGTTGATCTGGTCCTGATAGCGGTATTGCCGCCCGGCCTGCGGGGATGCTGCGGCGCTCATTCTTCCATCTCCGCCGCTTCGGCATAGACCCTGCGCGGGTGGTAGAAATAGAAATAGCCGAGCCAGAAAATGAGGAAGATGGCGCCGATAACAAAGCGGCTCTCCGCGCCCGCGACCAATTGGCGCGGGAAGGCTTCGAGCAGGGCGGCGACCACCATCATGATCACCACGCCCACCATCACCACGGCGGAGCGGCGGCCGCTGGTGGCGGCAGCGTCGAGCACCGACTTGTTGCCCGGAAACGCCATCGAACGACCGATGTGCAGACCCGCCGCGCCCGACAGGAGGATGCCGAACAGCTCGGTCGTGCCGTGGACCGATAGCCATGCCGAAAACTCGACCAGCAGCCCCGCCTCGTTGAACAGCCACAGCATCGCGCCGAGCAGCGCCATATTGTGCACCAGCAGCAGCAGCGAGGGGATGCCGAAGGCAAAGCCAAGCGCAAAGGCCATGATGCACACGCCCGCATTGTTGCTGAACAGCGAGGCCGCAAAGACCGACAGGCCGTTGGTAGAGCTTTCCACATCGAGCGTCGAAAGCAGGTCCTCGCGGCTCGCACCCGGAGCGCGGACATCGGCGAACTGGACGGGAACCAGCCGGTAGAACCACGCCTCGTCCTGTGCGACCAGCAGCCAGCCGACCACCGTGCCTGCGATCATGACGAACAGCGCGATGCAGGTGTCGAGCCAGATCTCGCGCACCGCACGGCTCCAGCCGCCGAAGATGAATTCGCGTAGCCATGCAAAGAAGCCCTTGCGCGGGCCGTAAACCTGGAACCACGCGCGCTGGACGAGGCTTTCCAGATAGGTCAGCGTCGCCGCGTCGAGCGAGGTTTCGCGCGCGACCGACAGCGAGCTTGCAGCGGTGCGGTAAAGCGTCGGGAGCGCGAGCAGGTCCTCGTCATTGACCTTGCGCAGCCCGCCGCCTTCCATACGCCGGATGATCTCTTCGAGCCGCTGCCAGTCCTCCTCGCGCTCCATGCGGAAACGGTCGGAGCGCAGCGCGGCGCTTTCGATATCGGTCGGCGCGGCAAGCTCGCCGCGACCATACCAGCTGGCGCCTTTTGTGGCGGGACGCACCATTGAAGAACGGGCCGCGCTCATCCGATCGCCTCGCTGTTCTTGATGAGGAAATATTTGTCGATCAGCTGGTAGCTGATCTGGTCATACGGCGCCTCGATCACGTCCACCCCCATGCGGCGCAGGCGCTGGAGCACAATCTGGCGCTGGTGCAGCAGCGTGTCGGCAGTGACCGAACGTGCAAGCATGGCGATGTCGCTCGGCTCGTCCTCTATGAAGCTTTCAAGCTCTTTGTCGGCGATGGTGACGAACAGCACGAGGTGCTTCGAGGTCAGTCGCCCGATGCTCTCGATCATCATTTCCGCCGCGGTGGGATCGGTAAAGTCGGAGAACAGCACGATCAGCGAGCGGCGCTTGAGCTTGCTGGTCAGCGTTGCGAGCGCGAGCGTGAAATTGGGCTCTGCCGCGTTGTAATCGAGGCCGGCAGCCGCGCTTTGCAGGCGGTGGAAGCTTTTGTGATCGTTGACGAAAGGCGTCATCACCTGCGGGCGCTGGGCAAAGCCGAACAGCGACACCTTGTCCCCGCTCTTCAGCGCGACATAGGAGCAGGTGAGCGCCGCCGTCACCGCGCGGTCGATGCGCGGCAGCCCGTCCACCGGCTCGCACATGGCCTGTCCGCAGTCGAAAGCAAAGACGATCTGGTTGTTGCGCTCGCTCTCGTTCTCGCGGGCGTAGAGATGGACGTGGCGGGCAGACGCTTTCCAGTCGATCCGGCGGCGATCCATGCCCGGTTCGTATTCGGTGAGCGATTCAAACTGCGTGCCTTCGCCACGAATACGGCGCGCAATGAGGCCGGTCTGGGCATCGCGCAGGAAGGTTTGCAGTTCCTTCGAACGCACCGGAGAAAGGTCGGGCCAGATGCGGACTTCCGTCTCTTCGAGCACGCGGCTGGTCTGCCGCGCACCCAGTCCCAGCGGACCGCTCCAGCGCAGCCATGCGCGGGTCACAGGCGCAGTGCCGCGGCGTTCGGGATGCGCTTCGAAACCGCCGCTGTGCGCGCCGGTGTCGGGTTCGGCGAGCAGGCGGATATTGGCACGGCCTCCGGGCGCAAGCCGCGGGTCGAATTCGAGCGCGGCCTCGGGCTTGCTCACGAACCGCCGCGTGAAGCGGGCATGGACGTCGAGCGGCGTCGGCTGGCCGACTTCGGTGTCAGGCGGCACAATCACATGCCATTCGCGCACCCCGCCTGCCATCAGCGCGTCGAGCACGATCAGCGCCACCATCGCGACCGCCGCGACCGGCGCGATCACCCACAGGGCGGGCGAAATCGCCGAGACGACCAGTGCAACCGGCGCGAAGGCGGCGATCAGCCACGCGGCGCGTTCGGTCGGGACGAGAGGAAGCGAGAATGCCATCGGTTCCTAGCGCGGAGCCTCGGTGCTTTCGATCAGTTCGGCGACCAGTTCCTCGATGTCGCGGCCCTCGATTTCGGCAGCGGGGCTGAGCGAGAGGCGGTGACGCAGCACCGGCAGCGCCAGCGCCTTCACATCGTCAGGCACGATATAGGAGCGCCCGTCGAGTGCGGCGCGAGCGCGTGCGGCGTTCGCCAGCATAACCGCGGCACGCGGACTTGCGCCCACCGCGAGTTCCGCATGTTCGCGGGTCGCGCGCACCAGACGCACGACATATTGCGTGATTTCGGGAGCGACGGTCACATGGTCGAGCGCCTTGCTCGCCTCGGCCAGCTTTTCGGCAGTCGCGACGGGCTTCACGCCCAGTTCGGCAGGGCGCTGCGGGCCCTGGCGGGTGCCATAGGCGGTGACGATGCGCATCTCTTCGGCTTCGTCGGGGTAGGGGACCAGCAGTTTGAACAGGAAGCGGTCGAGCTGCGCTTCGGGCAGCGGATAGACGCCCTGGTTTTCAATCGGGTTCTGGGTCGCCACGACCATGAATTGATCGGCGAGAGTGTGCGATTCTCCGTCGAGCGTGACGCGGCGTTCCTGCATCGCTTCGAGCAATGCGGCCTGCGTCTTGGGCGGGGTGCGGTTGATTTCGTCCGCCAGCAGCAGCTCGCAAAAGATCGGGCCGCGCGTCAGCGTGAACTGGCTGGTCTGGAAGTTGAAGAGGTTCGACCCCAGAATATCGCCCGGCAGCAGGTCGGGCGTGAACTGGATACGCCCGAAATCGAGGCCGAGCGCGGTCGAGAAGGCGTTGGCGAGGAATGTCTTCGCCGTACCCGGAGGCCCTTCCATCAGCACGTGGCCCTGCGCGATCATGGCGACCAGCAGCTGATCGACCATCTCGTCCTGCCCGACAATTGCCTTGGCCACTTCGGCACGGATCGCATTGGCGAGATTGCGCACATCGCCCAAGGTCATGCCGATTTCCTGCCCGGTTTCCGGCGACGCACCGGGCGTTGCGGCTGGCTGGCCGATGGGCGGCTGTGCGGGTTGATCTTCGGTCCCTGTGCTCATTTGGTGAGTTTCCCTGAGATTTTCTGCGTAAGTTCGTTCAGCGCTCTTGCAGCGCGCAACATTTCAATCGGCTTTTCGGCGTTGTGGAGCCGCGCGGCGCGGCTCGAAAAGGGTTCTTCGCCCGGCAGGCGGTTGGCAAGCACTCGGTCGATTGCCTCGGCATCGGGATGGGCGATGCCGAGCATCCGTGCAAGCCGTCGCTCGACCAGTTTGACGTAAGGATCAGCCAGCAGGCCCAGCCGCTTTGCCCGCACGATCAGGCCTGCGCCATTGATCACCAGTCGGCGCTTGCCGAATGCGATTTCCTGATCGCCCGTCGCTGACGGACCGAACCGCAGGAAAGCGCGCCAGCCGACGATCAGCATGGCAAGGATGAGGCAAAGCGTCGCAGCCAGAAAGGGCGGTTGGAATGCGAGCGTGAGGAGGTTGGTCGATCCGCCATAGCCCAGCAGCGACATGTCGATCGTCACCCGTTGGATGTCGGAATAGCCCGCCTCGCGCACGATCGCGAGCGCGGCGGCGGCACGCTGCGCGTCTGACAGGCCGTAATTGTTCATCAGATCGGGCTCGGTCACGAAGGTCACCCAATGGGCGTTCTCGTAATACTCGCTGCCCGCTTCACCGAGCACGTGAAACGCCAGCACATGCCCCGCACCATCGACGATCAGCGGATCGATATTGGGGCTTTGTTCGGTGTAGAGCACTTCCTTGGTCGGCAGCGTGCCGGAAAGCCCCAGACCCGACCAGTTGGAAATCTCGTCTTCGGCGAGCTCTTCATATTCGTTCGGGAAGGCGAGCGGCGCAGGCAGTTCCTCAGTCCAGCCGGCGCTGCCGATTCCGGTGAGCGCCACCCAGTCGCTGCGCACCTTGTCCTCGTCCTCTTCGGAGAGTTCGCCAGTGATCTTGCCGGTCACCCACTTGGGCAGGATGACCAGAGTGGGCCCACGATATTCACGGCCTTCGAGCATTGCGCCAAGTTCTTCGGCATCGGTGAAGCGCGAGGGGGTGACGATCAGCAAATCCGAGGTGTCGAACCCTTCGCGGCTGCGCGATTTCTCGACCTCATAGCCTTCGGCTTCGAGCAGTTCTACCAGTCCCGCATAACCGTGGAGGCCCCGCGAGGATGCGTGCGCCGAGCCGCTGCCTTCATTGCCGCCGGTGTCGCCCGCACCGATGAAATAGAGCATGGCGAGAAAGGCGGTGAAGCCCACCAGCACCACCGCCAGCACCGCACCGCGGCTGAATGGCGATGCGCCGCGTGTCTGGGTTGCGCTCTCGCTCATACCGACGCCTCCTGCGGACCTTCGATTTTGGCGAGAGCGAAGTCGGAATAGGCCTTGCGTGCCGCTTCCCAATCGCTGCGGTCGAGCGCGCGCAGAGCGAACAGGCTGCGTTCGACGCGTTCGGACATGATGCCGAAAGCGCTGCGGGCGGCGTGCGAGAGCGCGGGCAGGGCGGCCAGTTCGCGCGCGGTGCTCGACGGTTCGACCCAGTCGGGACGCGCTTCGGAAATCTGGATGACGCTGCGCACGAGCAACAGGTGCGTCGCCTCGTCATAGCGGCCCTCGGCTGCCAATTGGTCGGCATCGCCAAGCAGCGCGATGCTTTCCTGCTCGTCGGGCTGCCATTCGGGCACGGAGGATGCGTTCTTGTCCTTGGCCTTGCGCACCCCCTGTTTGAGCGGGCCGACGGTGCGCAGGACCAGATAGGCGACAAACAGGATCACCGCGGCGAGCAGCATCCATTGCAGCACCGGCCAGCTTGCTCCCAAGAGACGCCCGATAGGAGAAAGGAGCGCGCCCAGACCATCGAACAGGCCTTGCAGCAAATTTTCCAGCCAGCCAGGTTCTGCAGGCGGTTCGGGCGGCGGGGGCGGCAGCGCCTCGACCGGTTCGAACTGGATTTCGGTGCTGCCGCGCAGCTCGTTCCAGCCTTCGGGAAGCGATTGCGGTTCGGGCGGCGCAGGCGCGTTGTTGGGAACCGCAGCGGGCGGACCAGCTTCGATCGGAACGAAATCTGACGGGAGTGTCTGCGCCACCTGTGTCATTCAAGCTCACTGGTGGCACGGCTCAGGGCCATGCGCAACACATTCGACCTGTCGAACCCCCCGTGCAAAACTCAGCCCCTTTTGCGTGCCTGCTCGTAGCTGCCGAGAATGCGCAATTCCTTGGAATGAAACGCGCATTCTTCCAGCGCGCGATCAACCGCCGGATCGCCGGGAAGGCCGATGATGTCGGCATAGAAACTGGTCGCCGAAAAGCTGGTGCCGTGCTGGTAGCTTTCGAGCTTGGTCATGTTGACGCCATTGGTCGCGAAGCCGCCCAGCACCTTGTAAAGCGCGGCGGGGATGTTCTTCACCTCGAACACGAAGGTCGTCATCGCCGGCTTGCTGTCGTCGAGCGTGAGGAAGGTCGGTTCGTTGGCGAGGATCACGAAGCGCGTCATATTGTCATGCGCGTCCTCGACATTGTTCTCGACCACTTCGAGCCCGTAAAGCTCGGCAGCTATGGCAGGGGCAATCGCGGCGACTTCGGGATCGCCCAGTTGCGCGACATGCGCGGCAGCGCCTGCGGTGTCGATGAAGTTCAGAGGCACCATCCCGCGCTCGCGGATATAGTGGCGCGACTGGCCGAGCGCCTGCGGGTGGCTGTAAACCGATTTGAACGGGCCTTTGCCTGTCGCCATCAGCGCGTGATGGATCGGCATGAAATATTCGCCGACGATGCTCAGCCCGCTTTCGGGAAGCAGGAAGTGGATGTCGGCAACGCGGCCGTGCTGCGAATTCTCGATCGGAATGATCGCCTGTCCGGCGCGCCCGTCCTTCACCGCGTCCAGCGCATCCTCGAAGCCGAAGCACGGCAAGGGCAGCATGTCGGGCCGCGCTTCCATCGCGGCGCGGTGCGAGTTTGCTCCGGGCGAACCCTGGAACGCAATCGCCCGTTCCGGTGCAGCGGCGGCAGCGGCGCGCAATTGTTCGACTATGGCAATGGCGGGTTCGGGAAAGCTGTGCATCGTGCCAAGCCTGCTAGTGTCAGGGACGCATTGCGGCAAGAGACTCAACAAGCCTGCGCAACGGGTCGAACGATTCTTGCACGATTTGCAGGGTGTTTCGCCTTGCGCGGGCGCGAGGGGCGGATTATGGGAGCGCCCAAGATGACACAGGACAACTCTTCGAACGCCACGCCCGGCACCGAATCGGCCTCGGGCGATCTCTTCAACACCGCGGCAGGCTGGGTGCTGTTTGCAGCCGGTCTGGGGCTCGGCCTCTCGATCCTGAGCGGCAAGTTCTTCCACGGCGACAAGCCCGAGCGGCCCGAGACCATGGGTTACGCGATCGAGGTTGCCGACGAAGGCGGTGGCGCTGCCGAGATGACCTTTGCAGAAGCACTGTCGCTGGTCACTCCGGAAGACGGCGAGAAGGTCTTTGCCAAGTGCGCCGCGTGCCACACCATCGAACAGGGCGGTGCAGCAGGTGTCGGTCCCAACCTCTATGGCGTGATGGGCACCACCATCGGCACCCATGCTGCAGGCTATGCCTACAGCCCGGCTCTTGCGAGCAAGGGCGGCACCTGGGGCTTTGACGAAATGAACGAGTGGCTCAACAACCCGCGCGGTTATGTTGACGGCACCAAGATGGGCTTTGCCGGCCTGTCGAGCATCGAAGACCGCGCAGCGGTGACGCTCTATATGAACTCGATGGGTTCGAACCTGCCGGTTCCCGAATTCGTTCCCGAAGTCGCCGAAGTCGAAGCGGTTGCCGAAGGCGACGTTGAAGCTGTCGAAGAGGCGGAACAGGACGCAGCTGCAGAAGTCTCCGAAGAGACCGAAGCAGCAGAAGCGGCCGAATAAGCCCGATTTTGCAAGCGGGCGCGCTCTAGTCGCGCCCCTTGAACCCCTGAGCAACGACATACCACTCCGATGAGCCCTTGCGGCTCGCCGGAGGTTTTGCGTGTTTGACGGTCTTGAAGTTCTGCTTCAGCAGCTTGAGCAGTTCGGCATCGGTGCCACCTGCAAAGCCCTTGGCGACAAACGCGCCGCCTTTCTCCAGCGTTTCCACCGCGAACCACGCGCCCGCCTCGACCAGCCCCATGGTGCGCAGGTGGTCGGTCTGTTTGTGGCCCACGGTGTTCGCCGCCATGTCCGACAAGACGAGGTCGGGCGGTCCGCCGAGCGCCTCTTCGAGCGCGGCAGGCGCGGCATCGTCCATGAAATCCATCTGGAAGATCGTGACGCCTTCGATCGGCTCGACTTCGAGCAGGTCGATCCCCACGACCTCGGCCTTGGGAGCCATTTTGCGCACCACCTGCGACCAGCCACCCGGCGCGATGCCGAGATCGACCACGCGCTTCGACCCGCGGATCAGGCCGAATTTCTCATCGAGTTCGATGAGCTTATAGGCCGCGCGGCTGCGATAGCCGTCGGCCTTGGCCTGTTTGACGTAAGGGTCGTTGAGTTGCCGTTCGAGCCAGCGCACCTGCGATGCGGTGCGGCCCTTGGCGGTCTTCACCCGTTTGCCGGGATCGCGTCCTGAACGTGCCATTGTGTCCTAGCCTGCTTTTGCGCCGCGCGCTTGGTGGAGTGCCTTGAGGCTGCGCTCTGACTGGCGTTCGGCAGCCATGAGGCTGCGCAAAATGCCCTCGCGGATACCGCGGTCGGCAACGCCGAGCTTCTCTGCCGGCCACAAATCGAGGATCGATTCGAGGATCGCACAGCCTGCTACCACCAGATCGGCGCGGTCGTGGCCGATGCAGGGCAATTCGCTGCGCTCTGCAGGCGACATACCCGACAGGCGCGAGCTGATATTGCGCATCGCGCCCGAGGGGACGATCAGGCCGTCCACCGCCTTGCGGTCATAATGCGGGAGTTCGAGATGCAGGCTGGCGAGCGTCGTCNCCGTGCCGCTGGTGCCCAACAGGCGAATTTCGGGCATGGTTGCGGCCCCCGCCACACGCTCGGCAAAGGGGGCAAAGCTGTCGGAGACGAGTTTGCGCATCTCGGTATAGCGCGCCAGCCGCGCATCACGCGCGTCGCTTTCGTTGCGGCCGACCGTATCGGTCAGCGAAACGACGCCCCATGGCACGCTCTGCCAATCAATGATTTCGGGGATTTTCTCGCCCGGCCGCAGCAACACCAGCTCGGTCGAACCGCCGCCGATGTCGAAAATCACCGCCGGACCTTCACCCGATTCGAGCAGGATGTGGCAGCCCAGCACGGCAAGCCGCGCCTCTTCCTCGGCGCTGATGATGTCGAGCACGATGCCCGTCTCGCGCTTGACCCGTTCGATGAAAGCCTCGCCGTTTGTGGCACGGCGGCAGGCTTCGGTTGCAACCGAGCGTGCGAGCCGCACGTTGCGGCGGCACAGTTTTTCCGCGCAGATCGTCAACGCGCCCAGCGCGCGGTCCATGGCGGCATCGGATAGTCGTCCGGTGGTCGCCAGATCTTCGCCCAGTTTCACCACGCGACTAAAGGCGTCGATCACGGTGAAGTCGCGGCCCGAGGGGCGCGCAATCAGCAGGCGGCAATTGTTGGTGCCAAGGTCGAGCGCGGCATAGGCCTCGCCGCTTTTGTAGCCGGTGCGCGGCTTGCCATTGAAAGGGGTTTGCGGAGCCTGCCCCTGCGAAGCGGCGCCACGCGGGCCGTTTTGGCCCGTGCGGTTGCCGTTCGAGTTGGTCCTTTCACGGGAACCAACGGCATCTCTGGCGTTCTTTCGTGCGCCCTGCTGGCTGGGACGTTTGTAGCGAAAATCGGCTACCTTGCCGGACTTGCCGCCCCTTTTTCTGCCAGCACTCCTGTGTTCGTCCGGCGGAAGCGGATCCGCCATAAGTTGTTCTTTCTTCTCACTGACGCGAACCTCGCGCCAGCACCTGAAGACGAAACTAACAGGGCGTCATCACAAGAGCAAGCAAGTCGGTCTTGACCGCAGGCCAAGCCAAAACTAGGAGGCGCGTCTCGCAGCGGCGGACCTTCGTGATTCTGCCGCGCGACTGATGCCCCGTCCTCTAACGGTAAGAGAGCGGACTCTGACTCCGTCAATCAAGGTTCGAATCCTTGCGGGGCATCCATTTCTCTGTCCTTTGACAAGATAAACTGCCCGCTGTGACAAAAAAGTGGGCCGCATTAGCACGTTGAGGTTTGACGCTCGCTCACAAAGAACTGATTTTCCGTCATAAACCGGGAAGTGCCATCTTTTTTCGGCTCGCGCGTCAGCACTATTGAACGAAGTCGTTCCTGATTTCGATAACCCACTTGCCGCCGGATCGATGTTCGGCGACCAACGGTGCATGAGCACGTTGCACGTAGATGTTCCTGATTTCGCAGTGATGACCGACGATGAGGTCGATCAGCACCCATTGACCAAAATGTTCGATGGACGTTGGAGCGCGCAGACCCGCTGGTTGATGGAGCAGTTCGGAGTTCAGAAACTCGACCTCAATAGGGCTTGGGCGCAAACTTGGATTGGCTGGAGCTGCCCCTGCTGCGGTCGTAGGAAGAGCGAAATCGCCCGACTGACGGACAGTGGCGTCCTGCTCTGCCAGCTTGATTGGCATCACGACCATCTGGGAGATGTCGCGGGCGGAATTATGCGTAAGAAGGCGATGACGGGCGCGGACCAGGACGAAGATGTCATTCGCAAGCGAGCGTGCAGTGCAGCGATCGGACTTATCGAAAGGTTCGCTCCCGTCGTTCTCTGTAATGATTGCAACGCTGCAGACGCAGCGATGAAAGCGCTCATCGGCTCAGGGGTCCCGAGGAGCTTTAGCTTTGCACCGAGCGAGATTGCCCGTTTCATCGAACCTAAGGCGGGACGATCGCATGATATCAATGAAGGAGCTGGCCGCGCCCTCTGGCAAACGGCAATGGGCGAATTTCAGGAAAGACTTCAATTCGCTGAAATGATGAGCGATCGAATTACGGAAGGGCTCCATGACCGCGAAATCACAAATTTCTCTGATCCTTCGCTTAATTACGACGACCCTCATTTTCTTTACAAACTTGCCTGGGAAGCTGCGGGCGTTCGCAACCGACCAAATGGATTGAGCGAGGCACTTTTGGCTCGATCCCGGTCCGCTAGCGGTCGATCGACTACAAGTACGTTGAAGCGAAGAGTACGTGTTCCAACTCAGGCCGAGTTCGAAGAGCTGGACCAGGCCAATGGCAAAGACTCCGGGCCCTGGCGCAAAGCGGGTTCAAATTGGCGATGCCCGTGCTGTGAGCGTAGCAAATTCGAGATCATGCGCCTCTCGAATCGTGGGAAATGGCGGGCTGCGGTCATGATGCTCAATGAATATGAATTGGAGGCAGATGCTGAGTCCATTGGGCGACGGATGGCTAGCAATGCTCGATCATTCTTCATTTCTGGAGTTCGGCAGGTTGGTGTTTGCCAAGATTGTCGGCAAATTGTCGCCGACGCATCGCGTGCGCATGCGGATGAGGTCGCTTTCAAACTCGGCAAAGGTGGCGAGGATGTTGAAGAACATTCGACCCATCGGATCGTTGGGATCATAGACCTGCTTCCCAAGTGCCAAACTCACCCCGCGCTTCTCCAGTTCATCCGCGATTGCCCGGGCGTCTGGCACCGACCGGGCGAGGCGATCCAGCTTCGGCACTACAAGGGTTTCGCCGGCACGCACGGCTGCCAGTGCTTGGTGGAGGCCGGGGCGTTCGCGGTTGCGACCGGTCAGGCCGTGGTCGGTGTAGATTCGGTCCTCGGGTACGCCGAGCTCTAGGAGAGCGCGGCGCTGAGCGGTCAGATCCTGCTTGTCGGTCGAGCAGCGGGCATATCCGGTCAGCATGTTGGTCATTTGTAACGGATGAGGCCCCTCTGTGAGAATATACAGCGTACCATTTTAATGAGATAGACGGGAGGCCAGAATTGCGAGGGTTAGCGGCTGATGTCCGACCCTTGAGAAGTGTCCGATGAGCGATCGTTACCGTACACCGTCGTCATCCCCATAATTCATGAGGCCTGCTTGATAAGAAGCCCCTCCATCGTTTCCGCAAATTCCACCATCCCGCCTGCAGGTAAACCGAAGCGGTTGCGAAGGTGACACGGCAATCGAATCCGTCCGTCACGATCAATCGCTGCATGCATTACCAGAGGGGCGTCGCCTCCGGTCGATCGATGGATCCGCGGATCTAGGCCAGCAATCACAGGATCATTCTCGAACAGCTCCGGAATCAACTCTGCGGCGGAAGCCCGATCAAATAGCCCTTCTGATTTCACCAGGACACCACGCTGGCTCGCTAGGCGAAACGCGGATGTGTGGTGAAGCTGAAGTCTCGCTGCGATTTCAGTCGTACTGATGATTGTCCCGGACAGCTCCAAGGCCTGATCTAAGCTGATTTGGCGGCGTTGATCGCCGGACCCCAGAAGATAGTCAGAATACCTCGAAAAATTGGTGATCGACAGGCTTAGCATGTCGGCCAGATCTGATTTGAACAGCGGATCTCCAGCTGAGAGCTCAGGCCGATCAGCAAAAGCGGGTAGGGAGAGCACATCGTCGGTCTGAAAACGGATGCGATCACCTAATCGGCAAGATCCCGGCAAAACGGCAGCCTCCAGTTCTCCTTTCGCGATGGCGTCGAGCACCGCAGCCCAAGGCTTTGGGCCACCTCCCAATCGAAGCATGAGCTTGTCGAGCTTGTAGGGATACTCACCGGTCGCAGGTGGCATTTGCGCTTCAAGGGCTTCAATAAAGAACGAGAGAGACGTCTCGCGCACTGTAAGCTTTTTCGATCGTCCGGGCGGCGTGGGGGCTGCTTCGAGGCAACCGAGATCGACCAAGTGTCTGACAGCGTAACTCGGTATGCCTAGTCGCCCGGCCGCACGCTCGACTCTCTCGCGAGGCTGAAATTTGTCGAGCAGCTTGTGGATGTCATCCTTTGGGAAAAGCACGTGCAGACGCTGACCATCCAGTGCGAGCACCGACGGTATCTCTCCAGAACGCCGCATCGCAACCAACGCGCTGACTTGGCCGCCGACGAGGTCGGCGACCTGCTGGCCGGTATAGCCGCGCTCTGCGGCCTTTCGGCAGCGCTCTGCAAAGCCATCAACGATGGATTTGACCGGCGCGGTCAGCTTCTGTTTTCGGCATCGCCACAGGAAGCGATAGCTCGCTCCCCAATTTCCGTCGCCACGGGCCTTGGCGTGTGCGTTGATACGTGAAGCGATCAGATCCTCGAAGGCATATGGCCAGCCCTTCAGTAGCCGCCAGCTATTCGCCAATGCGGGCACGATGCAGTCTTTCGCCCTGTCCAACGAGAGCGTCCACAGGGTCAACGGACGCCCAGCGCGATGGTCCACGACCGGAGCGATCAGGCAGACGAGCTTGAGCAAGTCGTCACTGTCCAGCTGCGCCAATTCCGGCGGCAGAAGCTGTCTGGTCCGCTCCCGCCTCAACGGATCGGGGTGAACGAGATCGACGAGCTGCCCGAGGTTTTCGCGCAACTCTTCCGGCACCGCATCTGCTTCGGCACGTGTCAGGGGTTCGCCGCAGTAGTCACACAGATCGATCCCGACGGTGCGGCGCCATCGCTGCTGCCGTCGGCAAGCGGGGTGCGGGCAGCGATCGACGAGAAATTCCCAGGTGTCAGTACAGAAAGGGAATAGCCGCAGCGTCCAAAGCGCCCGGTGGTGCTGCGATGCTTTCAGTGCAGAAGGTGAAAAGCGCCGATAGGTGAATTGGAAATGATCCTTCGATAGCTCGACGCCGAACATGGTTCGCTTGCTTCCATCGGGTGAAGACATCGGCGCGTGCTGTCGCAATCGTTCGAAGTCTACTCGGAGGCAATCAGCGATTGCCTCCAAGCCTTCAGCATCGCAGAATGCTGCATGTGGCCGTGCTCCGACCTCGGCGCCGCCCTGTTGCGTTATCTCGGCCATTCGCGGAAAATGATGAGCGGCTGCTACGCGTGCGACATATCCGTCAATCGACTCTCCTTTGATGATCGGCAGGGGGCGGGAGACCCGCCAGGGTTCGATGTGCTCCATCTCATGCGCCTCCTTCATCGAAGGGATTGTGCGTGCCAAAGCCGTTGGCGATGGCATATCCGTCGACCGCATTCATGAGGTCCTGGTGCGCTATGAACCTGCGATCCTCCCGCAAGGCGGTGCTCATCGCATGTCTGACGATCTTGCAGATCCGGCGTAAGCTGCCTCCCGCCCCCCGCCATAAAGGGTATGCGATTTCTTCCCCTCTGAGGCCTGCCTCACAATCTACGATCTCCGCATCGACCATGGCGCGGTCGAGGTCTCCAACGAAGGACAGGAACAACTCCTGGTCCCCGTTCGATGTCCACCGCAAAGGCGAGAGATCGACGCTGTCATCGAGCCGCTCCCTCAATTGCGGAACTTGCGCCAAGACGCTGTTCGCCTTTTCCGATCCGACGAAAGCGACTGGGGCGAGCCCTGCATCCATGATCTTCTGGCGGATGATATTTGCAATCGGACCGCTCATGGTTGGCCGACGCGCGGCGAGATCGAATTCATCGAATACGATGAGCTGAACTCCCTTGCGCGCAATTTCCGCTATGGCGCGCGGCCAGCGCGCTTTCTCCGATCCTGCCTCAGGCCTGGCAGCACCAAGGGCTTGGAGAATGGAAGTGGGCACAGAGTCAGTCGTGCCTGCGGTGTCGATTTCGACATGCAGCAGCATGATCTGGTCCTCTTGCGCGTTCTGCTCGAGAATCCGGCTCAGCCCCTTAACTGCTTCGGTCTTTCCCGCTCCATGGGGAGCCACAATCATGGCTCCCCCGCAAATAGCGCCGGGCGGTCGATGAAGTGCAGCGATACGAACCTCATCGAGTATCGCCATCGCCGACGTCTGCGGGGGAAAATCAACCCGGATCGCGTCGAACTTGGCCTGAGCAGTGCCGACGAACTGCGCCCTCTCGGACGGGGTCAGAGGCGCGTTCATGCGTAGCCTCCCTTACCGACGATATTTCGGCGTGAACGTGTTGGCGGCAGCAGCTGCCCTTGGTTTGGATCGGTTGCATCGCGACGATGATCGAGTGCAGTCTTGGCTCGGCCCTTTTTATACCGCTCAGCGATCGGGTACATCTCGGATGGCGTGGGGGCCAGGTTCGGTCGGGCTGCCGTCTCACGGGCAGGACAACTTTGTTTAATCTTCATATTCTTTCTCCTCCATCGCCTCTTTCGCGATAGACACGAGTTCTCATTGGCCCGAGGAGATCCTCGGACCTTGACAAGCCTGGCGGAATGAAGGAAGTCAGAGTCGCAAGATCACTCTGATCTTTCATGGCCCCGGATGCTGTTGCTGCAGCACCGGGGTCCTTCATTTCCAGAAGGCACGCATTACTCTCGATGCAAGGCTTCCTAAGTGGTCATTTCAGCCTCCTTCTGATCTGGATAGTTTTTTGGCCAAAGCTGGGCTGGCCGGAGGCCTGTCGCCTTCGCTATGGCATTTTCAATCCTGCGCGAGCGGCCCCTGCCTTTCGACACCAAGGTCACTGCTGAAGGCTGTACATCTAGGGCACGAGCAACGTCGGCCAGCGAGCTGCCCTGCGTTCGCAGTAGCCACTTGATGTGCTCATGTTGTTCGTCTGCACTCATTCCTAAAGCCTCGCATCTCACGAGCGACCGCTTGCGTGAGTTAACACCTTTGACCGCTTCTTTTATTGTCGATGGCACCACCGATTCGCGGCTGTCAATTGACGCTCGTTGCCGCTCGACCGATCAGTTGCTGTCTAAAGAGCTCGACCGTGTCGGTTATTTGAGCAGCCAAGGGCTTCCCGGTCTTCATGCGTGCGAAAAAATCATGCGAATGCCGAAAGATTCGTAGTTAAATATCTGATAATGAACACAAAAAGCACCATATGGTTACCATATGGTGTTCCTGCGAAGTCCGCATGGTTTCCATGTGAAGACTATGTATAGGGTCTTTTTTCAAATGAAATGATCTGTTGATAAACGCTTCTTGGTTCACCTCTGGGGCGATTTGTCGGCGTTCACAGAAATTGAGTTTATTAAAATCGGGACTGTTTCGGTCAGAACGCAAGGGTGTGGTATTGGCGATGCGAACCCCGCGTCTAACAACTCTTGTGCGCCGCTAGCGTTGAATGCTCTTCAGGCTTATATTTGCTGCGAAGCTTTTCCTATGATTGCCGCAAACTCATCCGGAGCGGAATTAGAGCTCGAACAATCGCCCTGTTTTACCGTCCGAAGCGGTGTTTTGCGGCGATTTTGGCATGGACATCATCCGCGGGGTGGACGCGGCCAGCGCGTGCATCTGCGATACCTTCGCTGATGCGCTGTGCCTGCCAGGCGTTGGCTTCAAGACATTGTCGCAGAGCCCGATTGACGACGTAATTGCGAGACCGGTTGATCGCATGGGCGATTGAATCGATTTGCTTCAACACCTCATTCGTAGCGCATATGTTGACGAGGGAAGTCCCCGGTGCATGGCCCATATCTAGCTCCTGAAAAAATTGCCCAAAGTGCGAGCCATATATAGCAGCTAGCAGCCTTGGCTGCTGATCGGCAAAATGCGCTGCAGTTTACACTTTTGTATGCAGTGCGGCGGTTGGCAACACTCGTAGTTCGGCTTTCGGTGATGCAGAAGGCGGACGTTGATGACCATGATGCTGATTAGCCAGATGGTTCAGTCGATGCTAGCGCCGGTGCACAAAATAAGCGCATCAGTTTTGATGGCCATTCTAATGGTTAAGATGCTGATCAGGACAAGGAGCCAGTTGCTCGTGACAAGTCGAAGAATTGTATATGAGACGCTCAGCGTCGAGAGTGCTGCCGAGGATTTAGGCGCAGTGTTGAATAGCGCGATTGTTCGACCGGTCGGGCTTTGCGATGACGGCACCAGCGAGCCAACCCACGTCGTATTGTCGCGCGAAGACTACCTCGCGTTGCTCGGTGTCCGAGACAAATGGCTGAAGGAAAAGCTTCAGCAGTCTGATTTTCTGGACGAAATGATCGGACCGCGATCTATCATCTAATCATATCGCCATTGAGCGGGGACGTGGAGCTTCACTCGAAAAAGCAGGTGCCACTGAGCCACGTCGTCAAACGGCAACCGCTGATCCTTCGGTTCTTAGATCCTCTCATTAGCGCCCTGACCTGACAGCTGTAGCATTTCTTCAGTATGCGACTACCGCTCGCCCGCCTTGCTCGGGGCTTGTCCGCCAAGCTGCTCCCAAAACCCTTGCTCGAAGGAGCAAGCCAAACGCTGACTCGTATCGACGGGACGCATCCGGCCCAGCTTGGACGGGATTTTGGAGCGGCGCCGGTCCGTTGACAGCGGTCAGGAAGGGCGCGGACTGATTGGCAGACGGCCAAGCCGGAAATCGCGCTAACTTTAGCGGATATCGTTTATGTTCGGTTTCAGGTTGTCCTCGATATTTGTCACTGCCGGTTTCTGAGGTTTGGCCAGCCCCTTTGATCAACAGGTGCGTTGGACCCGCTCCGGGAGGTCCGCAAAGACGACCTCGCGGTCATAGGGCGTTACCGCATCCTCTGTGAGAAGTTGATCGTACAGGGATCGTGCTTCGCCATACTGTCGGCACGCTGAGCCCCGGTCTTCGCCGCGTTCGGCCACTTCGCCAGTAACGATCAGTGTAGCCGCCAACTCGCGGCGACGCGCAGAATTGCCAGGTTCGCTCTCAGCCAGGGTGCGCTTGCGTTGCAGCACTTCGCGCGCCTTCTGCGCGGCCCGGGCATTCTCCCCGGAATAGGACAATGCGCTTGCATATTGCCCCAGAACGCTCGTCAACAGCCGGTTGACGCCCTGGTTGTCTTCGTCGCGTCTCAGCAGATCGCGTCCAATCGCCTCGGCACGCGCAAGATCGGGCAGCGATTGACGCTCACGCCCGACTCCAGCCAGCGCCAGCGCGCGCTTGTAGAGCGTGATCATCATGGCACGAGCCGTTCGATCGGGGAGGTAGTTTCGGGCGAGCAAGGTCTCGTAATCCGCCAAGGCACTTGCCGAAAGCGCGATCGCCTCCTCGTAGTCGCCCACCCCCGCGTCGGCTGCGAGAGTCAGCGTTTCGAACAGATTGGTACGCAACTTGGCCCGCAATTCCAGATTGGCGCTAGACCAGGACGATGTATCTTCCAGTTCGGCCAGGCTGTCGAGCGCCACGCGAATGATCGCAACGCCGCGCAACGGTGTGTCGGTCCAGCCATGCGCAACACCGACGTCCCCCAGTACCGAGAGGCGAGCGCGGAACATTTCAGCCGGCTTGTGGCCCTGCGCGGAAAGGGCGCGGTAGAGCTCCGCCGCCTCATTGCCTGCCTCGATGGCCAGATCCGTATCGTCGAGCGCGATGAAGGCAAAGGCTTGCTGCGCGACCAGTACATCAGCCAGACCTTCACTAACGTCGGCGCGTTGCGGATATTCGGCCCGCAGCTTTCGCAGCTGCCCGAGGCTAGTTTCCAGCGCTTCCTGCGCTTCCTCGCGGCGTCCGAGATTGTCGCCTCGCGGACTGCCCAGCACGTCGGACAAGCGTTGATAGGCGAGCGCGGTTTCGAGCCGCAATCCAGCCGAGGCGCCGGGAGTTCGCGACAGCCGATCGAGATATTCGCGCGCCTTGTCGGCCACGCTGTTGAGCGCGGCGGTGTTGCCGGGATTTTGCGCCAACTCGTCGTAAAGATCGAAGATCAGGAAGTTGGAAAGCGCGCGCAACTCCGCGAAACGCGCTTCGGCTGCATCGCGCTGCTGCGCTGCCGAGCGCCACGCATCGGCCAGCAGGACAACCCCGGTGACAAGCGCGATCAGCGCAGCGGCACCCAGCGCCACCCCCAGCCGGTTGCGCGAGAAGAATTTCCTCGCCTGGTATTGTGCCGACTGGCCATAGGCAGCGACCGGTCGCCGGTTGCGCCAGGCTTCGATGTCGGCGGCAAGCGCCTCGACTGTGGGATAGCGCTCGCCCGGATCGGGCGCAGTTGCCCGTTCGACGATTGCGGAGAGTTCGGGCTCGTTCGTGCCTTTGCCCAAGAGCAGGTCGAACAGTTTGCCGAGCGAATAGATATCGGCGGCGATCGAAACGTGGCTGCTCACCATCCGCTCCGGGGCGGCATAACCCGGCGTCAAGCTCAAGCTCGCGAGCGAAGTCTCGGCGGGCTGGGTGTCAGAGGAAAAAGGATCGGCTGGCTTGGCAATGCCGAAATCGATCAATTTGGGTTCGCCTGCGGGTGTAACCAGAACATTGCTGGGCGAAAGGTCACGATGGATTACAAGGTTGCGGTGAGCATAGGCAGCAGCATCGCATACCCTGACAAACAGTCCGATACGCTCCGCTAGTGAGGGCGAGGCCTTATCGAGCCACGTCGCCAGGCCCACACCATCGATCTTCTCCATGACAATGTAGGGCAGCCCCTCGGCGGTTTCTCCGCCGTCGTACAGCCGGGCGATGTTGGGGTGGCTGAACTGCGCCAGCATCTGCCTTTCGCGCGAGAAGCGCTCGGCTAGCCGATTGGTGAGCAGGCCGGGCTTGATCAGCTTGATTGCCACTTCGTGTTCGAAGTCGCCCCTGTCGCGGATAGCCGCGTAGACAGAGCCCATGCCCCCCGTGCCGATCAGCTCGGTCAGCCGATAGGCACCGATGCGTTCGGGAGGCACCGCGGCGGCAGCTTCATCCACAGCGCCACCGGTGCGAAGCATGTTTGCCTCGTCTGCCTCGATCAAGCGAGCAAGCCGCTGGGCCAGCGCCTTATCGCCCCGTGTCGCCTTCGCAATCCATGCATCGCGTTCGGCCTCGTCGATGCCGAGCAGCGCTTCGAACAGCTCGATGGCGCGCCGCTCGGTCGAGATGTCAGTCATGATCGAAGGTCTGGGACATGGCATCCGCGAGCCAAGCCCGCGCTACCTGCCAACGGCGCTTTACCGTGGGTTCCGACCATCCGGTTACCTCGGCGATTTCGGGAATGGTCATTCCTCCGAAATAGCGCATCTCGACTATCTCCATCAGCGCGGCGTCGATCGCCTCCAACCTGATTAGCGCGGAATTCAGCGCAGTCAGATCAATCGGCCCTTCACCGTAAATTCGGGTATGGAGCTCAACTCTCTGGTGGTCGCGCTTGGCCGTGGACTTGGCCCGGGCATGATCGACCAGCACGTTGCGCATCATCCGGGACGCCAGAGCGATGAAATGCGCACGCCCTGCGAACTGCGGCTGCTCGATACGCAGGATCTTCTCCACCGCATCGTTGATTAGGTCGTGTGTGGAAAGCGAACTGCCCGCTTCGCGCCGCAACCGGGCCGCGGCGATCTGCTGAAGCTCGGGCAACAGGCGGGCGATCACCCGATCGCGCGCAAAGGCATCCCCGCCGCCCCAGTCGACAATCAACATCTCCGTATTCTTGGTCAGCACCGCAACCGCCCCCCGTCCACGAATACACTCCATCTTTTCGGCGCACCCCGGAAGAGTCAAAGGTTTTCAGAACGATGTCCCATCGAGGGCACCCCGTTCGCGGGCCGATCATCTTTTTTTGAACGCGTGATCCGCTTTCGCCAATTCTCCCGCTGTCCCTGTCAAAGAGCAATTTCGCTCGGGTGTAACAGGGGTGAGATCAATGGCCATCGCAGCTTCGAGATTTCGGGTTAAGCACGCAAGTCTGATGCTGGCGACCAGCATGGCAGCGTTGGCGATCGGGATCGGCTCACCGTCGCATGCGCAGCAGGTAAAGCCGGGTATCGATCCCGAATGCACCATCACCGCCGGCGAAGCGGTATGCGAAGGGGATTTGTCCGACGGCATCACCTCTGGCCCCAACGATCCCCCTTTCACGACGATCACAATCCGCAACGCGACCGGCCCGATTGCACCTCCGGGCTACTTTGCGATCGGGATCATGAAGAACAGTTCGGACGTCACGGTGAACCTTGCCGACGACCTGATCATCAGCACCTTTGACGACACTGCAATCGCCAACCCCGCGCAGGGCCTGTTCGTGCAGAACACCAATGGATTCGGCGTAACGGTCGATTCGGGCGCCGACATTACGACCGACGGCAATGGCCAGCCTGCAGCGGCGATGGAGGTCAATATTCTCGATGGCGGCGGTACCATCGACATTACCAATCGCGGCGACCTCAGCCTGACGACCAGCAACCAGTTCGCCGTTGCCCTTCTGGCCCGGCAATTTGCGGGCGAGGGCGATATCTTGATCAGCAACAGTGGCGCGATCGACGCCGTTTCGACCTCTACCGGCGAGCGCGATCAGGTGCTGGCGGGCATTTTCGGCCGCTCGGTCGCGGGCGGCGGGCTGATCGACATCGACAATAGCGGCGCGATCTCCATCGCCACCGCAATCGGCAATATCGACACCGATTTCCCCGGCGTCGCCGGGGGGATCGTGACGAACACGAACGGTAGCCCCTCTATTACCCGCATCAACAATTCCGGAACGATCACGACGACCGGCCCGCAGGCGCAGGGCATCGTCGCGTTTGCAGCGACCAACGATACGGTCGCCGGGTCGGATATCGCGATCACCAACAGCGGAGCCATCAGCACCAATGGCGACGGCGCCTTTGCGATCCTGAACCAGTCTTTCGGTGCGCTTGCCAACCAGGTGATCGACAACGCCGCGACAGGGGCGATCGATATCAATGCCCCCACCACTTCCTCGACCGGCCTGTTCGGTTTCGTGCAGGCACAGGTGGCAACGCTCAGCATTACCAATGCCGCTCCGATCACCGGGACGGGGCCGATCCTGCGCGCGATTGGCGCTTCGACTTTTGGGGCGCCCGCAGGCGGCGATTACAACTTGACGATAACTAACTCGGGCGACATGACACTCAATGCGGCTCGAATCGTCGGGATCCAAATCTCCGCCAACCGTGACGACGACCTGGTGGCCAGCGTCACCAACAGCGGGAACCTCGATTTCTCTGCATCCACCGATATCGACAGCGTCGGGATGACCCTCGATGCAGATCTCGATGACGGGGCGTCGATGGCGGACGGCGACACTTCCATCACATTCAACAATGAGGGTACAATCGCTCTGGGGACAGGCTCTGGCGTCTATGCAAGAGCCGACGCGATAACGGGCATCAATAGCGGCACGATTGCCGTCGGGAACGGCACAACGATTCTGCTCGGCGAATTCGAAACCTTCAATCTGACCAACAGCGGCTCGATCACAAGCGAGTTTGGTGCAGCAATCACCGCTGACGATCCAAATGCGGGCAACACCACCATCACCAATGCCACCGGCGGCGTGATTAGCGGCGGGATACTCCTGGGCGACGGTGACGACACGATCATCGCCGAAGCGGGCAGCATGATTGACGGCGATATCGTCACCGGGGGCGGAAACGATACGCTGTTCGTATCGGGGCCTGCCATTGGCGGCGGAGTCGACCTTGGCGAAGGCGACGACACGGTCAGCGCTTCGGGCGATCTGGGAGGGCTCCTCCTCGCGCTCAACGGGCAGGATATCGATGGCGGTGCTGGAACCGACACCGCTATCGTCAATCTGGCGGACGGCGACGACCTGTTCCTTGACGTGCAGGGGCTCATCCTGAGCAATTTCGGGTTCGAGATCTTCGCACAAAACGGGCCGGGCCAGCTGACACTGCAAGGCCAGAGCATAACAAGCGGCCTGTACGACCTGCGCGGTGGGACGCTGTTCTTGAATGCGGACGTCGGCAACGTCGATTTCGCGCTTGCTCCGGGAACCGTACTCGGCGGGACGGGGACGCTGGGCAGCCTCTCCAGCACTGGCGGGATCGTCGCCCCGGGCAACAGCATCGGCACGTTGACCGTCAACGGAGATTTCACTCTCGACGGCGCATCGATGTTGCAGATCGAGGCCGACGACATGGGCGGAGCCGACCTCCTCGTAGTCAACGGCGCTGTGACTTTGGGCGGGGCGACACTCGATGTGATGGAAGTCGGCGCGTTCGGCGGAGCCGATCCATTCAACTACATCATCATCGACAACGACGCAGCCGATGCGGTGAACGGTACATTCGGCACGATCCTCAACGACTTTGCCTTCCTCACGCCGACGGTCAGCTACAATGCGGGCGACGGTAACGACGTGCGCCTGTCGCTGACGCCGAACAATGCCGGCGGCATGGAAGGCTGCAATCCCGACCCGGCGGTGGCAGGCGACGACGTGGTCTGCACCGGGACCGACAGCGACGGGTTCAGCACACTCGAGAGCGATGTCGACGTGCTCGTCCAGGCGGGCGCTACGGTTACCAGTGCTGGCACCAATGCCGACGACAGCACCGTAATCGGGCTCTTCAGCAGCGCAAACACCGGAACCATTACCAATAACGGGACAGTGCGGATCGACGCACCTACGCGCGATCAGGTCACCGCGATCCAGTTCGGCGCGGACGGGACTCTGCTCAACGGTGAAACGGGTGTGATCGAGGCCTACGGCAACGCGAATTCCGACATAATCAATGCCGGACCCAACACGACCCTCGTCAACAATGGCACGATTCGCGGCGCCTTCACCTCGTCGAGTACAGGCGTGCGAATCCGTGAGGGTGGAACATTCGAGAATGCCGCTGGCGGTCTGATCGAGGTCGATCTGGTCGGCCAACCATCCGGCACCAGCGGCGTCGGCACGCTTACCGGTGTTACGCTGAGCGGGGGAGACAACGCCAGCTTCACGAACTTTGGAACCTTGCGGTTAACTGGACCAGCGGATGTGGGGCAACTCGTCGCTGTCGAATCAGACTTTAATGGCCCGCCCACGACCGTACTGAACGGATCGACCGGGGTCATCGAGGCAACCGGGTTTTTCGCGCGCGGTGTGCAGCTCGGTTTTGCGGGAGACGTCCTTCGCAACGAGGGATTGATCAGCGTTACCACACTAACCCCAGAAGGCACTGAACAGGACCCCACAGTAAACTTGCGGGCCATCGGGCTTAGCGCAAGCTCCGCTGCGGCGGGCGGCGACAGCACATTGATCGTCAACACAGGGGCGATCCGCACGGCGGGCGGCTCGACAGCCGGAGCGTTACTCGGTCATGAAGTTGTCCTGCAGAACAGCGGGCTGATCGAAACCACCGGTGGGGGCTATGCGATCGTTCCGGGGGCCGGAACCATTGCTGCAGAAATACCCGGATCGCCCGCCATCTATCTTACCGCGCGCAACGCACAGGTTTTCAATACGGGGACAATTAGAGCGACAGGAACCAACTCTTCGGCGATCCTGATCGGCAATCCGATCCGGATCAATGACAATCGCGATCCGCTCGCACCCAGCGATAACCCGATCACCAATGGAGGCCTGATCCAGGGCTTTGCGAACGGCATTCTCGCGTTCGCGCAGACCGATGACACCGTGTTCACCGTGGTTAATCAGGAGGGCGCAACGATCCGCGGCACGGACACGGCGGCGAGCGGTATCCGGGTCGACAGCGGGAACCTCACCGGCAGCAATGCGGGCACGATCACCGGACCAGGCACTGCGATCAACGTGCTCACGGGCGCGGTCACGGGCTACACCAATACCGGCAACATCATCTCGGACGCCGGGGCCGGTGCCAATCCGGGCAATGCGCTGATCGCGGGCAGCATTGACGATCTCGTCAATTCCGGCAGCATCATCGGCGCCAGCAAGGGCACCACGGCAACCCTTGGCGACATCACCGGCCTCACCAACAGCGGCACGATCCTCGGTCGCGGGGCCAGCGCCGACGATGGCGCGGTGATCGCACAGGGATCGATCATCGATCTCGTCAACCGGGAAGGCGGTTTCCTGCGTACGCTCAACGGCGATGCCGCCGCCGTGACGGCGTTGGAGGGGAACGTTACCGGCCTCCAAAATGCTGGGAGCATCATCGGTGCGAATGGCGCTTTGGTCGCGCGGCAGGGCAGCATCTCGGGTACCAACAGCGGCACCATCGACGGCGGCTCTGGTCCCGCAATCCTGGCCGCAGGCGGGATCGATCTGTCCAATACCGGCATGATCACAACCGCAGGCGGGGTCGCGATCAGCGTCACCGGTGCGGGCGCGACGACTTCGCTGAGCAACGCTGCGGGTGGCACGATCGCCGGGGACATCGTGCTTGGCGGCGGTGACGATGTGGTTACCGGGGCGTCCGGGAGCAGCATCGTCGGCCAGATCTCGACCGGCGACGGCAACGATACGCTCGGCATAGCCAGCGGCACGTTGGACGGCACCGCCTTCCTTGGCGCAGGCGATGACGTGATCAACCTTGTCACGCTCGATTACGACGTGATCGTGGATGGCGGCGATGGCGCGGATGTCGCTCGCTTTGTGGGCAATGGTTCTGCCGTCGATGCCATCATCGAACTCGACGGCTTCAATTTCACCAATGTCGAGGTCTTTCAGCAGGGCCCCTTCCTCGGCGGCGAGGATGCGAAGATCACCGTAAATTCCAGCGGTTCGCTGTTCTCGCGCTACGACCTGTTTGGCGGCACGCTTGTGATGAACGGGAACAATCCGGACCTGACCGTGCTCGCCGGCGGCGGCACCGTCTTGTCCGGTACCGGAACGCTGGGCGCGGTCAATGTGCGGGGCGGGACCATTGCACCGGGCAACTCGATCGGCACATTGTCGGTGGGCGACCTGGTGCTCAGTTCCTCGTCGACCCTCCAGATCGAGGTCGATGCGACGAGCGCCGATCTCCTGCGGGTGACCGGCAGCGTGTTGATCAACGGGGCGACGCTCGACGTGGTCGAACTGGGCACGTTCGCGGGCACCGATCCCTTCACCTACACCATCATCGACAACGACCTGGCCGATGCGGTGGAAGGCACCTTCGACACGATCCTGAACGACTATGCCTTCCTGACGCCGACGGTCAGCTACACCGGCGGCGACGGCAACGATGTCGTCCTCACGCTGATGGTGAACAACACTCCGACCCCCACCCCGACTCCGACCGGGGGATGCACTCCGGATGCGGCAAACGGTGTCGACGCGGTATGCTCGGGCGTTTTCGACGAAAACACGCCGCCCAATGGCTACGGTAGTTTCGACATCCTCGATGCGACGGTGCTGGTGGAAGCCGATGCGGTCATCACTCCGACCGGCGGCGGCATCGTGCTCGGAAGCGGCGCGGTCGTGCGGACCGAAGCGGGCAGCCGGATCGAGCCGCGCCCCGGCACGCTGCAAAACGGACGCGACGGCATCGCCATTTCCAGTGTCGGTGCGGTTGACCATGCCGGTTCGATCACCATCGCCGATCCGGACGCCTATGGCATCGCGGGGCGCGAGGGCGAGGATTTCGATATCCTCGTGCGCGAAAGCGGGTCTATCGCGACCAGCGGAGACGGCGCGCACGGCATCCTGCTGGTCTACACCGGCGGCACTGCCGGGAACGCGGGCAGCGTGACGATGGATGGCACCATCACCACGACCGGGGCGGGCGCAGACGGCATCTACCTGTCTTACCCTGCGGGCTACAACGGATCGGCAGCGGGCGACGGCACCATCGATGTCGGCGGGACGATCACCGCATCCGGCGCCGGTTCCAGCGGCATCTACGCCGCGCTGGGTGACCAGGCCACGGTGTCGATCACGCTCGACGACGGAGCCGAGATCAACGCGACGGGCAATGATGGCTACGGCATCTACCTCGCCAATGGTGGCGATTACGGCGGATCGGGGACCGGCACTGCCACCGCCAACATCTTTATCGCCGAAGGCGCGCGCGTCTTCTCCCGCGATGACGAAGCGATCGGCGAAGGCAACGCCTCCGGCGGTGCGCAGGTTATCGACACCACGCTCACCATCGCTGGCGAGATTGCTCGTCCCGGCGGGTCCGACATCGCGGTCAACCTCGATACCGGCGACGACACGATCATCCTGCTGCCAACCTATTCGGTGATCGGCCAGATCGATGGCGGCGACGGGACCGATACCTTCGTGCTCGACGGCGCGGCAGGCACGACCGGGACGATCGACCTGCTGACCGGCAACACCGCACGCGCCTTCAACTTCGAGGACCTGCGCAAGCGCGGGGCCGGCACCTGGATCATCTCGGGCGACGATGTACCGGAGAGCTTCCTGCTGCCCTTGGCAACGGTCGAGGAAGGGACGTTGCTGGTGAATGCCAACGTGCCAGGCGCCGACGCGACGATCCTCTCCGGCGCCACCCTCGGCGGGAACGGCACGGTGGGCGACCTGACCTTCACCGGCGGCATCCTTGCCCCCGGCACCTCGATCGGGACGCTGACGACTGGCAACCTGTCGCTCGACAGCGCCAGTACCTTTGCGCTCGAGGTCGACGATGAGGGCAATACCGATCTTGTCCGCGTGATCGGAACGGTGTCGCTTGGCGGAGCAACGCTTGACGTCACCGAAAGCGGGACGTTCGCGGGCAGCGATCCGTTCAACTTCCTGATCATCGACAACGACGGCAGCGACGCAATCGACGGGGCGTTCGGCACGATCACCAACGATCTTGCCTTCCTGACCCCGACTGTCAGCTACACCAGCGGCGACGGCAACGATGTCGGGCTGACGCTGACCCCGATGACGTCAACACCAACACCGACCCCGACGCCCACCCCGACCCCGCCGACATCGGGGACAGGGCTGTTTCCTACGGCGGCAACGACGTTCAACCAGAACAGCTCGGCGGTGCGGCTGGACAATCTCGATCGCAGCACTGCCGACGGCGACCGGGTCTATATGGAGTTGCTCTTCGCTACCAACGCGCAGGCGCCGGTGGCCTTCGACACGGCTTCGGGCGAGATTTACGCCACGCTGCTCGCCGATCAGGCAGAAAGCGGCATTGCCCACACCCGCCGCCTGCTAGCCCGGTCGGGTCAGGCAATGGGCGAAGGCTGGGGCATCTGGGGCGGCGTTGCCGGACGCACCGGAACCCTCGATGGTGACGGCAATGCAGCCGACGCGGATCGCGACGGTCTCGGCGGAGAGCTGGGCATCGATTATCGCGGCACGAGCAATGCTTGGGCAGCGGGTGCTTCAGTGCGCTGGAACACCGGCGAACTGTCGATCGAACGCAGCTTCAGCGAGGCGGACCGCGACGGCTGGAGCCTGGGTGCCTATGCCCGCTACGGCAGCGGCCGTACGGGCCTGACGATTGCGGCAGCGGCCGATTACACCTCAAGCGACATCGACGTGATGCGCGGCATCCAAATTGTCGATATTGCCCGCACGGCACGGGCAAATACCGACTATTCGGCATTTTCGCTCGGCGCCGAGGCACGATACGGCTTCGGCAGCGACGAGGGCTGGGCCTTCGGACCGGTCGTCTCGCTGCTCCACTCTTCGTCCGATTTTGAAGGTGTATCGGAAGCTGGTGCCAATTCGCTAAACCTGTCGGGTGGCGAAGCAGACTTCGACCTTACGCGCTTCGGTGGCGGCCTATTCGTCGGGTGGCAGGGCGCTCCTGGATCGATCGATTTATCGGCCCAGTATATCGGAGGAGCGGACGATGTGGCAGGCGTGTCGCTTACGCTCGCGGGAGCTCCCGGTGTGGCGACCACCGTCCTGTCGCCTCGACTGGAAGGGGACGCGGTACTCCTCACCGCCTCGGGAGCGCTCGATCTCGGCGGCAACTGGACACTCTCGGCAGAAACGCGCGCACTGATCGGCGCTCAAGGTAACGAGGTCGCGGGCAGCGTGTCGGTCGGTTGGAATTTCTAGTAGGCCGATACGGTTCGAGCGATCCAGGATGGGCTGCATCGACGAAGGGAGGCGAATAATTCCAAACGAGCTCAACACTCGCTGGCGGCAATTTCGTTCTCATTCCGGCCAGTCGCGAGCGTGTGTTATGGTGGCTAGATTGAGCCCGTTAATCCGCCTTCGGCTTTCAGGCGCTGATCGGTGAGACTTGGACGACCGAAATTGGGGCGCATTGGCGACAAAGCCCGGTTGCTCTTGAATGACCGCTTTTGGCGAGAGACTGGTCTGGCGACTATAATCGTTCCCAGGGTCGGTCGTCGCCGATCAGATTCAAATTGAATGCCAGCACAAATGCCGTTGGGTAGATGGGCTCGAAAGCCAAAAGCCGAAAGCCCCTCGCTAAACTTGTCGCAAGGCAAGCGATTGATTTTTCACGATCGGCCCTGCCCCTTGTCCAAAATTGCAGGGATCGGTCCAAACCCTTGTCACTCGGTTTTGACAAATCACGATTTGTTCTGGCGTTCTGAGTCCATCTTTGTTGTCAAAGGACATTCTCCCCTCCGGCAATCCTCCTCTCCAGTCACGGCTCTCTCGGGACTTGCCGCTGTCACGCGGCGCGCCTACTTGCGGTTCCATGACTGATAAAGATTTGACTGACCGCAAGTTCTACCGCGCGGGCGAGGAAAGCCGGTTCGCCGACGAATCGCCCGAAATCACCCCGCAGACGCAGCATCCCGCATACAAGCTCGCGTTCCGCGACCACGATTTCCTGCTGCGCGACGAATTGCGTCCGGTGCGGTTCCAACTGGAACTCTTGAAGCCCGAAATGCTGCTCGACGAAGCGCGCGTGGGATCGACCATGGTGATGTACGGTTCGGCGCGGATTCCCTCGCCCGAAGCCGCGCAGGCCAAGATCGACGCGGCCAAGAACGGCACCGAATACGAACAAAAGGTCGCGGAGCGGCTGGCCGACAAGGCGAAATATTACCACGAGGCCTACAAGCTGGCGCGGCTCGTGTCCGAAAAGGCGATCATCGAAGACGGCAAGCGCCAGTTTGTCGTCACCACCGGCGGCGGCCCCTCGATCATGGAGGCGGGCAATCGCGGCGCGTCGGATGCAGGCAGCGAGAGCATCGGGCTCAACATCGTCCTGCCGCACGAACAGGCGCCCAACAGCTATGTGACGCCCTATCTGTCGCTCAATTTTCACTATTTCGCGCTGCGCAAGATGCACTTCCTGCTGCGCGCGCGCGCGGTGGCGGTGTTCCCGGGCGGCTTCGGCACGTTTGACGAATTCTTCGAACTGCTGACGCTGATCCAGACCGGCAAGATGAAGCCCATTCCGATCCTGCTGTTCGGCAAGGACTTCTGGACCCGCGTGGTCGATTTTGAAGCGATTGCCGAGGAAGGCACGATCAACAAGAGCGACCTCGACCTGTTCCGCTGGTGCGAAAGCGCCGACGAGGCATGGGAACACATCGCCGAGTTCTACGAGCTGGAAGTGTGATTTGGTGAATTCTGGCTCACGCCAGAAGCCGAGCCACTCGCGCCCTCCACCCTTCCACGCGGAGCCTACCGGGATATTATCCGGGTGGAAGGGTGGAGGGCGCGGGTGGCGCGGCCAACCCTAAGAAAGACTTCTCACCGCATGGTGCCCCAGCGGCCCGTTGCCGCCGCCAAAGCCGGGGGCTTCCTCGATAGCGCGGCGCACGAAATTGCGCGCAAGGCGGACGCTGTGTTCGAGCGTCTGTCCGTGCGCGAGCAGCGTGGCGATAGCTGACGACAGCGTGCAGCCGGTGCCGTGGGTGTGCGGCGTGTCGATCCTTGCGTGGTCGAACTGCACCGCGCGCGGGCCGATCGCCTGATCCTTCAGATAGAGCACGTCGATCACCCGCGCATCCTCGGTATGCCCGCCCTTGGCGAGCACCGAAGCGCCGGTCATATTCGCCAGTTCCTCCGCCGCATCGGCCATTTGTGAGCTGTCGGTGAGGTTGCGCTCCAGCAAATGCCCGAGTTCGGGCAGATTGGGAGTGATCAGCGTCGCCTTGGGGAACAGCACTTCGCGCATCACCGCGATGGCCTCCGGGTCGATCAGCGCCGCGCCGCTCGTCGCGATCATCACCGGATCGAGCACCACGGGGACGTTGACCCCGACCAGCGCCTTTGCAGTGTGTTCGATGATCGCGGCATCGTGGAGCATGCCGATCTTGATCGCATCCACCCCGATATCGTCGATGCAGGAACGGATTTGCTGCGCGACCACTTCGCCCGACATCGGCGCAATGGCCTGCACGCCCAGCGTGTTCTGCGCGGTCACGCTGGTGATCGCGGTCATCGCATAGCCGCCGAGCATGGCGATGGTCTTGATATCCGCCTGAATGCCTGCGCCGCCGGAGCTGTCCGAACCGGCGATGGAGAGGACGCGGGGTGGTTTGCGGGGAGGGGCTATGGTGGTCATGCCCGAGGCCCTAGCAAGTCTGCGCGCCGACGGGGACGGTTTTTGCAAGGGTGGCAGGAAATGGCGGGTTTTGGCGATGCGAACGCATGGGGCCTATGGCAAGAATGGGTGGAAAGCGGACCTATCGTGCGCAACGCACCAAAGTCTCGATGGCTGACGAAGAGAGGGGCTGATTATGCTGGATCCTGATCTCGACGCTGCCATTTGTAGGCTGCACCGAGAGGCGCATCTGCCCATCGGCTGACAGAGAAGTCATCCCAGATTGGCAGGGCGTACGACCGGAGCTTCCCAATCGGCATTTATTGATTGGCTGGAGGTCGCTCCTGATCTGCCTACTTTTGTTCGATAAGCACTCTATCACATTGTTCAGGCTTCGCTCGCTCACATAGAGCGTTGTCGAGGCATACTCATCCTCCCGCACGACGTTCCACACCCAAAATGCTCCGACAATAAAGACGAAGATCGCGAAAAGAACTCTAATCACGGAGTGCCCCCGAAGTATTCTGCCGGATAATGCGTTGTTTCGTCGGCGGACTAAGCTGTCAATGTCCGTATTTGGGTGCATCCGAAGGTCCGCTTTTTCCGAAGCCTCGTCAAAGCGGGCCTGTGCTTCCCCTATGAGCCCTTGAACCTACGCTCCGCGCTCGGCGGATACTTCTCGTGCAGCTTCGACGCGCGGGTTGGCCGGTCCATCAATTCGCCGCCGCAATTGGGGCAAACGTCATCGAGCGCCTCGGCGCATTCGGCGCAATAGGTGCACTCGAACGAGCAGATGAAAGCGCCCGGTGCCTCGGCGGGGAGGTCGGTGCCGCATTTCTCGCAGTCGGGACGCATTTCGAGCATTGGCTGTTCTCCTAGGCCGCGCCGCGCACGGCGTCGCACACACGGTCAACCACGCTTTCAACCTGGCTGGCATCGTCACCTTCGGCCATGACGCGGATCAGCGGTTCAGTGCCCGAAGCGCGGATGACGAGGCGTCCCTTGCCAGTCAATTCGCCTTCCGCATCGTCGATTACCGATTTGACCGACTCATTGTCGAGCGGCGAAGTGCCTTCGTAGCGCACGTTCTTCAAAAGCTGCGGGACGGGATCGAAATTGTGCAGGATCTCGCTTGCGGGTTTGCCAGAGCGCACGAGGCTCGCCAGCACGCGCAGTGCGGCGACCGTGCCGTCGCCCGTGGTCGCGTGGTCGAGCAGGATCATGTGACCCGACTGCTCTCCGCCAACGTTGAACCCGCCCTGCTTCATCCGTTCGAGCACATAGCGGTCACCGACCTTGGTGCGTTCGAGCGTGAGGCCAAGCCCGCCGAGATAGCGTTCGAGCCCGAGGTTGCTCATCACCGTAGCCACCACGCCGCCGCCGGTGAGCGCGCCCTTTTCATGCATGCGCGTGGCGATCAGCGCCATGATCTGGTCGCCATCGACCGCGCGGCCCTTTTCATCGACCACGATCAGCCGGTCGGCATCGCCATCGAGCGCAACGCCGATATCCGCGCCTTCCTCGACCACCTTGGCTTGCAGCGCCTCGATTGCGGTCGAGCCGACCCCGTCATTGATATTGGTGCCATTGGGTTCGACGCCCAGCGCGACCACATCCGCGCCCAGTTCCCAGATCGCGCTAGGGGCGACCTGATAAGCGGCGCCATGCGCGCAATCGACCACCACCTTGAGATCGTCGAAGCGGATATCGCTACCCACCGCGCCCTTCAAAGCGTGGATATAACGCCCGCGCGCATCCTCGATCCGGCGCGCGCGGCCGATCATTTCGGCGGCGGCGAGTTCGGGCTCGACCTCCAGCAGCGCTTCGATCTCTGCTTCGGCTTCGTCCGACAATTTGAAGCCGTCGGGGCCGAACAGCTTGATCCCGTTGTCGGCATAGGGGTTGTGGCTGGCCGAGATCATCACGCCCAGGTCGGCGCGCATTTCGCGGGTGAGCAGCGCGATTGCGGGGGTGGGGAGCGGGCCGGTCATGATCACATCCATGCCCACGCTGGTGAAGCCTGCGACCAGCGCGCTTTCCATCATATAGCCCGACAGCCGCGTGTCCTTGCCGATCACGACACGATGGCGGTGCTTGCCGCGCACGAAGTAATTGCCCGCGGCCTGGCCCACGCGCATCGCGGTCGCCGCCGTCATCACTCCGGCATTGGTGCGGCCCCTGATCCCGTCGGTGCCGAAGAACTTGCGTGCCATGTGTCAAACCCCTGCGCGTGGCTGATTATACGATTATTTGTCACAGGCTTCTGGCGGGGTTATCGCCGGAAGGGAAGGGCTTGATGCCGCGACAAGGGACCCATTTGTGAACGAAACCCCTAATGAGAACGGCCAGCAGCCATCGCGCGATGATGCCGGCGGCCTTGCGCAGATCGAAAGCGCCTTTGAACTGGTGACGATCCGGCTGCCGGTGCTGGCGACTTTTGCGGCGCTGGTGATCGGTCTGGGGCTGGGCGTGGTGCTGGCAGCGGCGAACCTGCCCGAATGGCTGCTGCAAACGGCATCGCTGGTCGGAACGCTGTGGCTGCGCGCCTTGCAGATGACGATTATCCCGTTGGTCGCGGCGTTGCTGGTGCTGGGACTCACGCAGATGGTGCGCGCGGCCAGCGCGGGCGCGGCGGCGCGGCGGTTCCTAATGCTGGTGTTCGCGGTGCTGATCGCAGGCGGCGTGTTCACCGCGCTGTTCATGCCGGTGCTGCTGGGCCTGTTCCCGATCCCCGAAAGCGCGAGCGGTTTCCTCGCCAATGGCGGGGGCGAGGCGCAGGAAGTGCCCGACATTCTCGATTTTCTGGGATCGCTGATCGCGCCCAACATCATCGCTGCGGCGGCGGAAACGTCGATGCTGCCGCTGACGATCTTCTTTGCGCTGTTCGCCGTGGCGATCACCCGCGTGCCGGCTGCGCAGAGCGACGTGCTGATGCGGTTCTTCCACGCGCTTGCCAATGCGATGCTGGTGGTGATCGGCTGGGTCTTGTGGCTCGCGCCCATCGGTGTTGCCGCGCTGGCGTTCGGCGTGGGTCTGCGCAGCGGGGGCGGGGCCTTTGCCGCGCTGGGGCACTATATCCTCGTCGTGTCGGCCTGCGGGGCCTTCGTGCTCCTGCTCGGCTATGCGATTGCTGCGGTGCTCGGCGGGATCGGGCCGGTGCGCTTTGCCAAGGCGATGATCCCAGCGCAGGCGGTGGCGGTATCGACGCAAAGCTCGCTCGCAAGCCTGCCCGCCATGCTCGACAGCGCTTCGCGGCTGGGGCTGCGGTCTTCGACCAGCGAGTTCGTGCTGCCGCTCGCAGTGGCGATTTTCCGCGCGACCAGCCCTGCGATGAATATGGCGGTTGCGCTTTATGTCGCGGCGCTGGCGGGGGTGGAGATTACGCCTGCGCTCGCGGTGGCGGGCATTCTCGTGGCGCTCATCATCAGCGTGGGTTCGGTCAGCCTGCCCGGTTCGATCAGCTTTGTCGTCTCGATCGGGCCGATCGCGCTTGCGATGGGAATTCCGATCGAGCCGCTGGTGCTGCTGGTCGCGGTCGAAATGCTGCCCGATATCATGCGCACGCTGGCGAATGTGACGATGAATGTTGCAGTGGCAAGCGCGGTGGATCGCAGCCGGAATTAGCTTCGCGTTCAGGGTGGTGGAGCTTGACCGTCGACTCCCGAACGGTCGAGCATCTCGCTTCGGAACAATGGCTCGCCGAAGATAAAGCCGACCAGATTGGGTCTGCCGATATGTTCGAACAGCGCAGTCAGCGTCAGCAGGATCGGAACCGATAGCAGCGCGCCGACCGTGCCCCATATCCATGTGAAATAGGACAAAGCGATCAGGATCATCACCGGGCTCATGGTGAAGCGCGCACCGAGGATCGAAGGCGTGATCGCATTTGCCTCGACCGCGTGCAGGATGATGTAGGCGATCGCCGGAAGCAGCCCCAATAGCACCGTGTCCGCCGTTCCCAGACCGAACAGCGCAAGCAGCGCGGTCATCGCCAGCGGGCCGATATAGGGAATGAAGTTGAGGATCATGGCGAGCCCGCCCCACATGATCGGCGCTTCCAGCCCCAGCAACCAGGCCCCCGCTGCAACCACCACGCCGACGCCTGCGTTTATGCAGCCGACGGTGATGATGTAGGAGGCAACGCGGTCCTGCACTTCGCGCATCGCGCGCGCGGCCTTGACGCTGGAGCCGAAGCTTGCGCGATCGAACAGCAGGCTGCGGCGCATGCGCACGCGCGCCTCGATCATGAAGAACGCCATCAGGAACATGATCAGCACTTCGATCAACACGCTCGGCGTTGCAAAGGCGATCTCTTCGAGCAGGCTGGGTGTGGCGAGCACGACCTCGCGCCCTTCGGCGCCGCCCATTGCCTCGGCAATCCGGTCGTTCATCACCGCGACCCACTGGAATTCATCGCGCAATTCGGAGAACTGCTCGCCCACCGTCTCGGCAATCTCGGGCAGGGAATCGAACAGCGAGACAGCCGGTTGCAGTACCAGTCCGAGCGCAAGGATCAGGACCATCAGGAACGCCGCCAGCGCGCCGAGCGAGGCAAGGACATTGGGAATGCCGAACTTGGTCAGCCAGTCGGCCAGAGGTGACAGCAGGATCGTCAGCATCAGGGCCGCGACCAGCGGCAGGAACACCACCGATCCGATCGACAGCACAAACGGCAGTGCCAGAAACAGGCCGAGACCGATCAGCAGCACCAGCGCCGACATCAGCCGGATTTCCTGCTCGGCCAGCTGCATGCGCCGCTTGTTCCTCTGGGCAGAGGCGGTGGGCCGTTTGGCCGGACCTTCGGGCGCGGGATCGATCATATAAATCGCCTTATTGCAGCGCTTTGCCGCAAGGCCAAGCCAATGCTTGCAAACTTGTTTCGCAAGCTAGGTCAGCGGCTTTTGATAGATCGCGTATTCCCGGTTGATCCTGCTGTCGATTGCATCGGCAATCGCAACCATTCCCTGATTGTCTTCGAGGATCCAGCCGATCTCGGCATGTTTCGAACCGAACCGGCCCGTGGCATTGCGGCGGATATAGCTGATCATCATGAAAGCCAGCTGGCTGGCAATGCGCGAATTCTGATATTCCTTGAGCACCCCCATCAAGGGCACGCGCATATCGCCATGCTGCGGGTTCTTGAGCCAGCGCAGCAGATGGAACCAGCCGAAGGGGAACAGCTTGCCGCCGCATTTGGCGAGGACATAGTTGATGTCGGGGAAGGTCAGCATGAACGCGACGGGGCGCCCGTCCACTTCGGCGATCATGTTGAGTTCCTCGTGGATGATCGGCTTCAGCTTGACGCCCGTATAGGCGACCTCTTCGGGAGTGAGCGGGATGAAGCCCCAATTGTCCGACCATGCATCGTTGAGAATGTCGAGGATGATTGACGCCTCGCTGTCCCAGTCGCTTTTGCGAACCCGCCGCACGTTAATCTTGGACGAACGCTCGCCCGAGGCGACGATGCGCTGGACCAGCGGGGGGAATTCCTCGGCGATTGACAGATCATAGGTGTAGAGCGTCTTGGCGCGGGCATAGCCGGCATCCTCGATCCAGGCAGCATAATGCGCAGGATGGTGGCCCATCATGATGACCGGGGCATTCTCCTGCCCCTTCACCAGCAGGCCCGGTTCTTCCCAGATCGACATCGAGATCGGGCCAACGACCTTGGTCATTCCCTCTTCGCGCAGCCAGCTTTCGGCCGTTTTCAGGAGGACCTTGGCAACATCCTCGTCCTCGGCATCGAAATAGCCGAACATGCCCGTGCCGGGACCAAAGCCCTGTTCGGGCGGCATGGTCAGCGCCAGTTCATCGATATGCGCCGATATGCGCCCCACAGCCTGCCCGCCGCGCATGGCGATGAAAAGCTGGGCGCGGGCGTGGCCGAAGAACGGATTTTTGTCAGGATTGACCAGTTCGAGCTGTTCGGAGCGCAATTGCGGGACCGAATTGGGCACTTTGGCCGAAAAGGCCCGCCCGAGGTCAACGAAGCGCTTGCGGCCCTTCTTGTCAGCCACCGCCGCGATCACTATCTGCGAGTTAGTATCATTTGAAACCATTTCTGGCATTCTTTCGTTTTGACCTCTATCAAAGCGTCTGTGTCGCCTGGGACCTAAAGGCGCAAGCCAATCGATCACTCTTATGGGCAAACCGCGTTTGCCGTGACTGCCGATAATGCGGTAAAGCCGTGCCAGACAGTGTAGAACCTATGACCATGCACCAACCGATCACCCCTTCTGCGACCGCTCCTGCCGAGCTTCCGCGCCGCGCCGTCCGTGCCGACTTCCTGAACGAAGACGACAAGGACATGCTGCGCGCCGCCCGCGATCTGACCAAGGATCTGGGTACGGCCAAGCCCGGCTGGTATTGGCCCGATATGATCATCTCGGCGGCAATCGGCTATGGCGGCATTGCCACGGCGATCCTGACGAGTAGCCTGTGGGTCGCCATTGTCGCGGGTCTGGTTGCCAGCCTCGCGCTCTACCGCGCGCTGATGTTCATCCATGAGCTTACGCACATTCACAAGAACGCGCTGCCGGGATTCCGCACGGGCTGGAACCTGATGGTGGGCATCCCGCTGCTGACGCCTAGCTTCATGTATGAAGGCATCCACGTCATCCATCACAAGCGCACGCAATATGGCACGATCGAGGATCCGGAATATCTTCCGCTCGCCCTGATGAAGCCGTGGAGCCTGCCGGTCTTCGTGATCGTCGCGCTGCTTGCGCCTGTCGCGCTGCTGCTGCGCTGCGCTGTGCTGGTCCCGCTCGGCGCGCTGTTTCCCGCGGTGCGCGACTTTGTGTGGTCGCGCGGCTCGGCGCTGTCGATCAATCCCGATTTCCGCCGCAAAGCGCCCGAAGGCGATTTCGCCAAGCGTGTGTTTTGGCAGGAAACGGGCGCGAGTGTCTGGGCGATCACCGTGCTGGCCAGCACCTACTGGATCGGCTGGCGTCCGCTGCTGATCGCGCTGGCGATTGTGTCCTTCACCGCGCTGCTGAACCAGTTGCGCACGCTGGTCGCGCATCTGTGGGAGAACGAGGGCGAGCCGATGACGGTTACCGCGCAGTTCCTCGACAGCGTCAACGTGCCCCCGCCGGGCATCGCTGCCGAGATCTGGGCACCGGTCGGCCTGCGCTATCACGCGCTCCATCACCTGATGCCGTCGATGCCCTATCACGACCTGCCCGAAGCGCACCGCCGGCTTGCCCGCGAACTGGGCGTCGGTTCGACCTATGAGGGCGCGAACCACCCGGGCATGGTCAATCTGGTCGGCCGGATTGCGCGCAGCACGATGATCCCGCGCTAAGGTCGGCAGGTCAGTCCAAGAAACGGATCATCGCGCAGCGGCGCTCCACAGGCAGTCCCTGATCGGCTTCCAGTGCGAGTTCGTTTGCAAGGCGCGGGTGGGCGTCGAGCGCGGTCACTTCCTCGAAGCCCAGACCTTCGTAGAACGGCGCGTTCCACGGCAGATCGCGGAATGTCGTCAGTGTGACCGCCTTAAATCCGCTGTTGCGCGCATCGATCATGCAGGCGCGTACCAGCCCCGAACCGACGCCAAGCCGCTGCGCATCTTCATGCACCGCCAGCTGCCACATGTGCAGTTCCCGCCGGAACGGCTCGGTCGCGATGAAACCGATGCTTCGCTCGCCCTGCAGCGCGACAAGACAATGCCCCTTGGCGATCAGCCTGCGATAACCCTGCGCATCGAACAGGCTGCCATCGGCAGCAATGTCTTCGAGTTGCGCAATGCCCTTGAACAGATGATCGGCGGACTCTTCGATCGCCGGAAAGCTGTCGGCATCGTCGGGCCGCGCGAGGCGCAGGCTCCAGTCGGTCATTCCTCGGTCCTGATGAGCACGGTCTCGCCCACCAGCAGGAACAGGAAGAACGGCGCCCAGGCAGCGAGGAAAGGCGGATAGCCGCCGAAAGACCCCATCGCGAGCGCGGCGTTGTCGACCACGAAATAGGCAAAGCCCAGCGCCATGCCGATGATCGCGCGCACGAACAGCTGGCCCGAGCGCGCGAGGCCGAATGCGGCGACCGAGCCGAGCAGCGGCATCAGCAGAGCCGACAGCGGCCCCGAAATCCGGTGCCACCAGCTGGCGCGCATCTCTGTCGTGCGGCGGCCTGCGGCTTCGTATTCGTCAATGGTTTCGGACAACTCCCAGAAACTCTGCGCGTCGGGATCGACCGATTGCAGGTCGATAGCTTCCGGCGTCAGCCCTTCTGCGACGACCAGCGTTTCGAGTTCCTCGACCTCGGCCGCGCCCACATCAAAACGCCGGGGGTTCTCCAGCTGCCAGCCGGGCGCGGCAAAGGTCGCGTGATCGGCGCGCACCTGTTCGCGGATGATCCCGCCCGGCGCGCGCGAGTACCAGGTGACATTGTCGAGCTCGATATTGTCGCCTGTGCCGGTCAGCGTGGATGCGGTCAGAATGTTCTCGCCATCGGTGAGATAGACGTTGCTGCGCACCCCCGTCGCTTCGGGAATCGCGCCATATTCGACCGCCTCCCACGCCTTCAGCGTCGCATTGGCGCGGGTCACGATCCGTTCGTTGAAGGCAAAGCTGATGACGGCCACCACGGCTGCGGTCAGCAGCAGCGGCGCAAGCACCTGATGCGCGGAAAGCCCTGCGGCCTTCATCGCCACGACCTCGCTGTTCTGGTTGAGCGTCACCAGTGTGATCAGCGTCGCCAGCAACACCGAATAGGGCAGGAAGCGCGCAATCAGCTGCGGTATGCGCAGGCTCGCATATTTGAGGATTTCGGCCTGCCCGTTTCCTTCGGGAGCAAGAATATCACCCGAGGAGCCCAGCAGGTCGAGCGCCATGAGCACCAGCACCAGCATGATGAGCACCGCGACGATGCGCACGACGAACATCTTCGCGAGATAAGTCGTCAGCATACGCGAGGGGAAGAAGTCGAGCTGCATGAAATTCCTGTCCGCCGCCTATTCCGCCGGAGCCATGTCGGGGTCATCGCCGGCCACCAGCGAAGCCGGTTGCCGCCGCTTGAACAGCTTGCCGATGCGCTTGGAAATCTTGCCGAACACCGTTTCGAGCGCGCCCAGTGCCTGTCCGCCGGGGACATGCGCGGTGCGGTAATACATCCACAGGATCAGCGCCGCGAACAGCACGAACGGCCCCCACAAGGCGATGACCGGATCGATCCGGCCCAGCGCTGCGATGTCCTCTCCGTATTGATTGATCTTGTGATAGGAGACGACGAGGATGATCGCCACGAACACGCCCAGCGCGCTGGTGGATCGCTTGGGCGGTATCGCCAGCGCCACTGCCAGCAGCGGCATCAGCAGCATCATCACCACCTCGACCATGCGGTAATTGAACGTCGCCTGCACTGCGTCGCGCTGCTCCGCATCGGCACTCTGGCTCCACCCCAGTCTCAGCAATTCGGGCAGGATATATTCGCGCGTCGCATCGCCGCGGGCACGGAAAGCCTCGATTGCGGGCAGATCGATCGGCAGATCATGGCGACTGAAAGAGAGCACACGCGGCGTCTCGCTGCCTGTGTCCTGAACGATAGTGCCTTCGGTCAGGCGCAGGATGATCGTGTCGGGATCGTCTGTGGTCGCCATGAAAGCGCCTTCGCGGGCGCTGATCGAGAGCACCTGTCCGCGGCTGTTGGCAACGCGGGCAAAGATACCGACCAGCCGCTCGCCATTGTCCTCGCTCCGCTCCACCCGCAGCGCCATACGATCCGCGAGCGTGTTGAACTCGCCGACCTTGATCGACGCGCCCAGCGCGCCGGTGCGCAGGTCGTATTCCATCTGCTCGTAATAATAACGGCTGACCGGCTGGATGTAGAAAACCAGCGCGACATTGACCGCCATCAGCACCAGCGTGATCGCATAGGGAACGCGCAGCAGCCGCCAGTAGGACTGGCCGACCGCGCGCATGGTATCGAGCTCGGAAGAAGTGGCGAGCTTGCGGAAGGCGAGCAGAATGCCGAGCAGCAGACCAAGCGGGATCGCGAGACTGGCATATTCGGGTATCAGCGCGCCGAGCATCTTGAACACGACGCCGATCGGCCCGCCTTCGACGGCGACGAAATCGAACAGCCGCAGCATCTTGTCGAGCAGCAGCAGCGAGGCGGCGAGCGCGAACACGCCCATCATCGGGACGATCACAAGCCGGAAGATGTAACGGTCGATACTGGGAATGAAGTTCAGCACGTCTCGTCCCGTGGCAGTTCGTCAGCGCGGGCCGGGCCTGCGCTTTGTTTAGCGCCCTAGCGGGAAATTACGCAGCCGTCATGCCCCCATTGTTCGGCAGAGCGGGAGCGCCGTGTCTGCCCGCATATCAGGCCTTTTCAAGCGTGCATTGCAGCGGGTGCTGGTTCTGGCGTGCGAAGTCCATCACCTGGTTCACCTTGGTTTCGGCGACTTCATAGGGAAAGATGCCGCACACGCCGACACCGCGCTGATGGACATGCAGCATCACGCGCGTGGCCTGTTCAAGGTCCATGCCGAAAAAGCGTTTGAGAACCATCACCACGAATTCCATCGGGGTGTAGTCGTCGTTGAGCATCAGGACTTTGTACTGGCTCGGCTTCTTGGGCTTGGTGCGGGTCTTGGTCGCGATTCCGACCTGGCTGTCGCCATCGTCGCCGCCTGCATCCTTGTCACCATCGTCGCCCGCCGCGAGGATTTGCAGCAGTGCATCGTCGTGGGAGAGGTCACGGGGGAGGGGGCAGGCGTCAAACATGAGGGTCCATTATGGGGTTGGATGGCAGGTGCGCAAGATAGGCGTCACCAGTATATCGCGCAAAGCCTTAACGCGCTCGATATGAAACTGGCGTTGGTTGCGCCTCAAGCTGGAAACAAAAGAAGGGCCGGATAGACCTTGTGCGGTCTATCCGGCCCTGCGCTTTCGCGCGCTTTCGTGAACCGGGTTTGGGAGAGAGAGGAGAGGCCCGGCTCAGAAAATCTTGTTTGCTTGGCTTAAGCGGCCTTCGAGATCTTCTCGGCAGCGACGCTGAAGCGGTTCGAAATCGGCGCGAAGGCATCGTTGTAGAGCTTCACGAGCGCTTCGGTGCGCTGCGAACCGAACGAAACGACGGCGTCGAAGTTGCGACGGGCGATCTCGCCCTGCAGTTCGAAAAGCTCGGTCGGCGACTTGATCGAGGTGACCTTCTTGGCGTCGGCCTGAACGACTTCGAGCATGCTCTTGCCGGTTTCGACGTCCGACTTGGCCAGTTCCTGTGCACCGGCGAAGAAGATCTTGCCGCTTTCGACGACAGCTTCGAGGTTGGCCTTGTTGAACTCGCCAGCTTCCGAAGCGTATTCGGTTGCCTTGGCGTATGCGCCCTTGACCTTGGTCTGGACGTCAGCGGCCATTTCCTTGGCCTGAGCGGTGAAATCGGTTTTCTTTGCAGTAGCCATGATGGTGTCCTTAATCTTTGAAACGGGGGTAGTCGTCGTGGTCTTGGGTGCCGCCTTGGGAGCAGCCTTCTTGGCCGCGACTTTAGCGGGCGCCTTCTTGGCGACCGGCTTCTTCGCAGCGGGAGTCTTCTTTGCGGGGGCCTTCTTCACCGGAGCCTTCTTGGCGGCCGGTGCGGCCTTTTTCGCAGGAGCCGGCTTCTTCGCAGGAGTAGCCTTTTTCGCAGCAGCTGCGGGCGCATCGGCCTTGGGCTTTGCGGCGGCCTCGGCGTAGGCCTTCTCAGCAGCAGCGTCGATCTTCGACTGCGTCTTTTCAGTTTCCGTCTTGGCGTCTGCCATGATGACCTCGCGTTGAACTTAAGGGTGGCTATCCACCCGATCTGTGTTGCACTGCACAAAATAGGCATTGCAACTGCGAAGTCAAGTTTTTTGTGCAGTGCACAAAAATGAACTATGTGTCTGAAAATGTTTCAAAAATATTCGATTTGGGCGGATGCGCGAAAAATTTTTGCGCAAGGCCCCCGGCTGTTTGTGTCCGCAATCAGCGGTTTTTGACGTAGCTTCCCGGCGCGTCTTCGATGACTTTGTCGCCGCGCCCGCCGGGCTTGCGCTTGCCGGTTGCGGGAACCTCGCCCTGCGAATGCTTGCCCAGCCATTCGATCCAGTGCGGCCACCAGCTACCGGGGTGCTCGACCGCGTCTTTCACGAAATCCTTGAGCGAGGCCGCGCCGCTGTCGCCGAGCCAGTACTGGTATTTGCCGGCCTCGGGCGGATTGACGACGCCAGCGATATGGCCCGAACCGGCCAATACGAACTCGATCGGGCCCTGAAAGTGGTCGGTGATATTCCACACGCTCTCTGCCGGAGCGATGTGATCTTCGCGGCCCGCCTGCACATAGCTGGGCACTTTGACCTGCGTCAGATCGATCGGCGTGCCGTCGGCTTGCAGCGCGTCGGGAACGACCAGCTGGTTGTCGCGATAAAGGTCGCGCAGATAGTCATTGTGCCATTTCGACGGCAGGTTGGTCACGTCACCGTTCCAGTGCAGCAAATCGAAAGCCGGATAGTCGTCACCCATCAGGTAATTGTTGACGACGTAGTTCCAGATCAGGTCCTTGCCCCTCAGCGCGTTGAAGGTCGCGGCGAGATAGCGTCCGTCGAGATAGCCCTCGGGCGAGAGCTTGGTGATCATCTCGAGCTGGCTGTCGTCGATGAAATGCTTGAGGTCGCCCGCGCGCTGGAAATCGACCTGCGCGGTAAAGAATGTCGCGCTGCTGACCTTCTCGGCCTCCCCGCGGCGCGCGAGGATCGCCAATGTCGCCGCAAGCGTCGTGCCCGCCACACAATAGCCGATGGTGTGGACGCTCGGCACTTTCAGCCGGTCACGCACGACATCGATAGCGTCCATCTGGGCGCGGATGTAATCGTCCCACACCACATCGGCCATGCTCTCGTCGGCCGATTTCC